>CBDUXL010000088.1:0-11588 GCA_965371155.1 uncultured bacterium
CCCCTTCACGGGAAGAAACAGATGGGGAGCGACCTGATCGAACATCTGTCGATTTAGAGTCGGAGTCCGATATTGACGAGCTCATTGAGGAAGCGGCGCTCGCGTTCGTGGAGAAGCTAGGTTATGACCCTGCACTTGTTCGGATCGCAGGCAAAGACCTGGAGGGTATCGATGAGAGGGTGCTGTGGGCTGTGCACTTCGATAATGAATCCGGTCCATTTGCTGAAGTTATTGTCGACGAGGAAGATATGCAAGTGGAGATGATGAGATTTATTGGACGTGATGTTTCATCTGTCCCGGAGACGCTGGAGCCGGGTGAGGACCTTCCGGAAAGGGTTGCAGAGGCGCTCGGGCTTGCTGAACTGGGTTTCCGACCTGGGCCGGTAATGCCGGACCTGGAGCATATGGTTGAGTACCGGAAATATGTGACATCCGATGACTGGGAGGTCTGCGTAGGTCAGTTCACGATGATGATTAATCCGACTAATGGGCGGTTGGAAGGAATCCACTGGACGGAGACAGAGCTGATAGATCGTCTAACCGTTCTGATCGATCGGGAGACTGCCATTGAAGCTGCCAAAGCATATCTCGGAGATCCCGACTTGTCGGACATCAATACTGAGTTGATCCAACTCCAATCAGGAGCTTCCCCGATTTTCGACCTCAGGGTGTTCTGGGAAGTTATATTCGATGGCAGCGTTGTGAGAGTCAATTGCTATGACGGTACGATTATGTGAGTCGTAAACCGCAGGTCCGTAGCGGGGACCTGGCCCATTTGCCTCTAGTTTGCCTACTCCTTATAGATCTTCTCGTCGATCAGAGTCTCCTGCACCAGACGTCCGCGCGGGTCGAAGCAGAAGTACTTGAAATGCTTCTTGAATTCCAGATCGACATATTTCTGCCCCGTCCGGTTCTTCTCTATGGTGCATATCACCCATTGCTCGAATTCCTTCATCTTTGACGGGTTGTAGATGACGCTGGTTTTCGAGATGATTTTCGACTTGTCATTGAGAATCAGACAGATGTCCGCTTCGTAGTCGATCGCTGAAGAGCCTCGAAGATGGAAAATGTGCAGACGCTTGGCCTTGAGGCCTTCGCGGTCGGCCGCTACGACTGCGAAAATCGGTATCCCGGTCGAAAGCGCCAGGTCCTTGAGTCCCTGCGTGACGAAGGTGATCTTATCGTCCTCCGTAGGCGGCTCCGGGAACACCGGAACCTTCTGCAGGTAGTCGATAAACAGCACCACATCGCCGTACATGGACTTGGCTTCAAGCACCATACTCCGGATAGCCTGAATTGTGGTCTTGATACTGTTTCCCTTGTAGAAATGGAGGTATTCCTTATAATTTTCGATCTTCTCGAGAACCATTTTACCGCGATGCGAGTTTCGCAGGAGGTCGACGAAGCCGACACGGCCTTCGCTGGCCTTCATGATGCCCTCAACCACATCCTTCTCGGTTAGCCCGTGGTCAAAAGGCGTAGCCCCGACCGGATTGATGCTCTCGAGTGGGATCAAACGTTTGAAGAGATAATTCACGTCGTGCTCGTAGCAGATGTACAGGCAATGCGCCTCGCGTGAATTCGCTATGTTCCGAGCTATCTGCATGCACATGATGGTCTTACCTACGCCCTGCGCGCCTCCGACCAGAATCAGCTCCCCGGATGCGGCGCCGGAGATGGCTTTATCAAGCACATCGAATCCGGTCTCGTACACATTGAATCCCTTGGTGGTTCCCGCCTCGGTATCGTCGTGGATCGCGTGCAGGACCTCAGCAACCGTTTGTGGACGGTCGCTGCCTTCCGCCTCCGCAACCTTCATAAGGTCTTCCTGCACAAAATTGATCACGGTTTGGGGGTCGCGTTTCCCGTCTCTGATCATCCCCAATGCCAGCTCCATTGTGTGACGAAATCTCTCGCGTACGTGATACTCCCTGAGCTGATGAACCAGCTCGGGGAATTCCTCCGGGGTTGAATCCGTTCCTGCAACGAGTTCAGACCAATATTCACTCTCGCCGAATTTCTCCCAGTCCCCGTTCTCCCGCATCCGACGCTGGAGAGATTCGGAATCTACATCATCCCCGTCAATAATCAAATCAAAAACGGCTTTCACCACGGTGCGATGCCTGGACGTGTAGGTCGCCAACTGCGGCCCGAATTCCCTGAGCATCCTCGCAAGATCAATCGTGGGCTTCTTCAGAAAAACACCCATAAGTTGCCGCTCGAGTGTCAGTTGATCCACTCCTATCGGCTGAGTGCTTCGCTTCGGATCCGACTCCGGTGTGGGCTGGTCGTCCGAGTTCTCAATGGCAAGGTTCTCTGCACCATCCGATTCGCGCGATTCAGTCATGGTAAGTCTCCAAACGCTGTGGTTACAGCGCTCTCAGGTTAGTATCGCTCTCTATCAGTAGTCGAAAGGCAAACAGAGCTTATCGCCCTTAAGAACAAGAGGTCGATTAGGGTCGGGGGGGCATCCGCGATCTGATTCCATCACCGGGAGGAACCAGGGCAACCACGAGGGTTGCCCCTACGGGTTCCGCTATTATCGCGTGTAGGGGCAACCCTCGTGGTTGCCCTCTCCGGTTATTTCATGGATGGCAGAAAAAGGGCCCGGGTCCCGCGTCAGGCTGTCTGCCTTGCCAGCACCAACCCATAAACCTTCCTCGCTCCAGCGACCCTCAGCGCCCTCGCGCACTCGTTCAGCGTCGCTCCAGTGGTCATCACATCGTCAACCAGCAGGAAAGTCCGATCCTCAACCAGACTTCCGTCGAACACCAACATGCTTTCATGCAGGTTCACGATCCGCTTCGCTCGCGGAAGTCCGGCTTGGGGAGGCGTGAATCTCACTTTGAAAAGCGTTCGGGGAAGGACCGGAAGAGCGAAAGACGATCCGACGGCCAAAGCGAGGTCATCCGCGGGAGAGAACCCTCTTGCGCGGAGGGTCTTCGGATGATGCGCAACGGGGATAATCGCCTGAATCTCCTCCCACCAGCGGGGAGCGCTCATGGAGACCCATTCAGTGAGAAGCTTCGCAAAAACCGGCGACAGGTCTCTCCGCGTGCTGTATTTCCAGAGCGGGATGGCATGGTCGAGGGGACCGGCGTACCTGAGCGCGGCGACCGCCTGTTTGAAATTGGGTGGATGCTCGCGGCAGGCAGGGCATGGAAGCTGGAGGTGACAACCATCAAGACCCATCAGTTCGCCGCATCTGGAGCAACCCTCCGCGGGATCGACCCACTCAAGTTGAGAGCGACAGAGAGGACACATTGGAGGATTGTCCACCTTGCCGCATCCTGCGCATCGGCTCGGGAACAGAAGGTCGACAAAACCCGAGGCAGCCTCCCATAGCCATTTCATGTCGGGTTGGACTACCGCACCGGTCCCCTCACAGATTTTCCCGACATATCGCCACATTCCACCTATTGAACGCACCCGGACCGGTGTTTACTGACAGTGATTGAGTAGAATCTTCGAAAAAATCGGGGATGAGAATTCGGAGGGTAAATTGAGGGGGTTTGTAGATGCTGCAAGGGCCAAGAGAGTAAAGCCGCATCCTGAGCTGTGGTATGCTTCCAACCGGTGGTCGAGCAACAAGGATTCCCAGAGAGTCTGTGGAAGGTGTCCCGTAGAGTATCTGTAAACTCGTGAATATATCCTGCACGAAATGGCTGTCTTCATCGACATAGTGAATTTCATCTTCTTGTGGTTCTTGTGCTCTGTCATCTACGGATGGCGATGGATCGCCCCCAAGGGTGAGGAGAGACTAGGTGATATCCCTGCCAGGAGAAGGTGGATGCTGGTCCTGCCATGTGCCATGTTGGCGGGTTTCGGCTACTTCTCTCTTCTGTTCCTCTGGGGTTCGGTGCGCTTCGCTTACGGTCCCGACAGTGTCGTGCCACTCGTCTACATTGCTCAACTAATTATGGGACCGCCTTTCCTGGCCATAGCAATCGGGACTATGCTTGCACCGGAGAACAAGAAACGAACATGCAACATTCTTACTGCCTGGGTACTACTTGCCGAGCTTGTAGTTATTGCTATATTCTATAGTTCCTCCATTGCCGCAGGAATCTCCATTTTTCTCGTAACAGCCGTTTTGACAGGCTTCCTGGCCATTTGGGTTATGAAAGCGAATCCAGAGACTGCCGGCTTGAGCGACAAGAGCGAGAGAACGTCAAACACGAAGCACTGAGGGTCCCTTGCACGATCCCGATCTTGCTTGTTACCGATTCCGACCCCTTCTCCACCACATGCCGGGGCCGATTGTATCCACTCCCCATCGGTTTCTTATCATGTCCATTGTCTTTTCGAGGCTCTTTCGCTGCTCCAGCGTGGGGTCGGTCGCGAAGGCGAGCCGAAGCTGATCGTCCCGCGGGATGAGTTTCCCGTAGGAGAGTGAGATTGCGCGAATGCGCACCCGTCGCGTGAAGGCGCTATCGCACATTTCCTCGACTATCGGCTGCAGCAGCGAGTCCGAGTCGGTGGGCGGGATCTGCTTTCTTGCCCGCCTGTCGGATGGCCCCAGCCCGCTGTCGGGATGGCAGAGTTCCAGTGTGATTCGGCGCGTTTGCTTCGCGGCGCGACGGAGATCCAGCCCAAGTTCGGCTGTGAGCTTCTCGAGCGCGATTCGCACCACGAGCGGATCGTGGAAGAGCTGCTCGATGGTGGTCTCGCGCTTTAGGGGTTTTACCCACTCCGCGTGACGGCGCGGATGCGGATCGTGACCGCGAGCGGCCCGGGCAAGCTCCAACCCGCGCGGTCCGAATGCTGCCTCAAGCGTCTGCACCGGCACCCTTGCAAGCTCTCCTACGGTGTGCACGCCGAGCCATCGAAGCCGCTCGGCGATCCGCGCGCCGACCCAGGGCAAAACAGTGACCTTGTAATCCACCAAAAACGCGGCTTCCTCTCCCGGCGGGATCGCCCGGATGTCCTGCTCGGGCGCCCTCAGCGCGGCAAGCCTGGCTACAAGTCTGCTTGCGCCGAGCCCGGCCCGGCTCGGGATGCTTACCTCACTCCTGATCTCCTGCTGAAGGATGCGGATGAGCTTCTCGGCGTCAGGATAAAGCCGGTCGCAGCCGGTGAGGTCGAGCGCGAACGCGTCCTGCCGCTCGGCTTCCACAATGGGCACGAACCGCTCGCACAGGTCCTGGACCGCGCGAGCCGTTTCAAAATAGGCTACGGGACGCTCCTCGATGGCGTGTATCCCCGGCAGGATCGCGCGCGCCGCGTCGGGTGTGATACCCGGACGGACGCCTGCGCGGACGGCCTCGGCCGATGCCGCTATCACGAGCCCGCGATTGCCGACCGCGCCGATCACCGTGAACGGACGGTCGCCGAGCTCCGGATGCGTCGCGCGTTCGCAGAGGATGGGTAGCGGCGCGAGACTGAGAAATCCCATTTGTGTCGCATGCGACGTCATTTCAGTGCCGGTCGCTTCCAGCGATCGCTTCCGTGCCGGTCGCTTCCGTGCCGGTCGCTTCCAGCGATCGGATATCCGTGCCATCAGCTTCCAGCTGATGACACAGCGCCTCTTTAAGCGGCTGAACCCGATCAACTATCAAATTCGGTGCACCGTAATCGAGCTGGATTTTCCCCTCCAGGCACAATCCGTGATCGCCATGGCCCCTTAAAACCGAAGCGTACCGACTGTAGGCCTCCGGAAACACTACGGCCTCGAACATGCCGCTCAGGTCCTCCAGCGAAAGCATCGCCATCGGCTCCCGGTTTTTCGTAAGAGCTGATTTGTACGAGACCATCAGGCCGCCCATGCGAACGCGCCGATCCGAGTAGCGCGCCATCTCCGCCGACGGGACAAGCCTCGCGCCACGGATCGCCCCCTTGAGCGGTTCAAGCGGGTGCATCGAGACGATCATCCTCAAAACGTCCACCTCCGCCTGTATTTGCTCGAACAAGTTGTAATCCCTCGCCCAGCCTCCGTTTCCCTTTCCGATTTCCTCCGGCTCTTTCGGGCGATCCGGAAACAAAAGCGGCTGGCGAGTGGGGCCGGGCCGATGAACGCGGGCGCGCATGGCCTCGGCAAGTTCCCCAAGGAGCACCGGCCTCGTGGCGTGCAGTGAACGAAACGCGCTCACCCGTATGAGTGCATGCGTCTGCTCGTAACCCACACCGGTGCGCGCGAGGAAATCGGCCACCGAGCGGAACGGCCCCCCGGTGTTCCGGGCAAGAAGAATGGAGTCAATGGACTCGTCCGTGAGGCAACCCACCTGCTCGAGGCCCATGATCAGGCGCTTGTCGCGACCGATGTACGCTTTCTCGCTCCGGTTAACCTCGGGAAGCTCGATACTAAGCCCGAACCTGCGTGCCTCGCGGATGTACACGTCCGGAGAGTAGTAGCCGCCCTCGTTCGCAAGCCTTGAAGCGAAGAACTCGGCCGGATAGTGCGCCTTGAGATATGCGCTCTGGTAGGCGAGTATCGCGAACTGCGCCGCGTGCGCCTTGCAGAACGAGAAACCCGCGAAAGAGGCGATCTGCTCCCAGAGCTTCTCCCGTACTTCTTTGCTGATACCTCTTTCCTCGCATTTCTCGACAAACTCCCTTTCGAGTTCCTCCGTCGTCACCTTGGCGTCCACCTTTTTCGCACTCATCATGCGCCTGAGGAGGTCGGCTTTCCCAAGCGACACGCCCGCAAGCTCATGAAGCACCTTCAGGACATCCTCCTGGTACACAAGCACACCGTGGGTTTGCTTGAGGATTTCTTCAAGCGCGGGATGGATGTGTTTGATCTTGCTTGAGTCGCGATGCCGCCGGATGAACTCCTCCATCATGCCGGCCTGGGAGACACCCGGTCGGATAAGCGCGGTCGCCGCCATGTGCAGATCGTAGGAGTGCTCCCCCAGCTTGCGAATGAGCTGACGGATAAGAGGCGATTCGGAGTCGAAACACCCTATGGTGAGTCCGCGACGGAACAGCCGGGCGGTCTCGGGGTCGTCTGATAATTCGTCCGTGTTGTCGATGTCGATATCGATTTTCTTTCCGTGACGCTCGACCGCTTCGATCGTATCCTCCAAAACCCCCAAGCCGCGCTGCGAGAGCAGATCGAGCTTGATCAGACCCACCTGCTCGCAGTCGCGCATGTCGTACTGCGTGATCACAAACCCCTTCGCGGCTCGCGCAAGCGGGGCGTAGCGCGCGATCGGATCCGGCGAAAGAACCAGCCCTCCCACGTGGACCGACTGGTGCACCGGAAGGTCCTGAAGCCGACGCGCGTAGGCGAGTATGGTCCTCAGTGGTTCCTCATCGAGCGGAAGCTCGCGTGCCGTCGGGTGCTCCTCCAGATTTTCGCCCGACCCATCCCACCAGCCCGGTAGATACAGGCTCCAGCGGCTGATCTCCTCGTTGGAGTACCCCAGCGCCTTGCCCACCTCCCGAAACGCGCTCCTGAGCCCGAGCGTGACTATGGTCCCCACGCTTGCCACGCGCTCGGGACCGTAGCGCTCCTCCACGTACTGCACCATCTCATCGCGATGCTGCCAGGAGAAATCGAGGTCGATGTCCGGCGGGCTTGAGCGCTCGGGATTCAGGAACCGCTCGAAATAGAGGTCGTAGCGAATGGGGTCCACCTGGGAGATGTCGAGGCCGTAGCTTACGATCGAGTCCCCCGCGCTTCCACGCCCGAGCGTGCGATAGCCACGTCGCCGCGCCTCCTGGACCACGTCGCCCACGATCAGGAAGAACGTGGCGAAGCCCTGTTCTTCGATCGCCACGAGTTCCTTCTCAAGCCGTGCCCGGATCGCTCCGTTCCACTGCCTGTACTTCTCCCGAAGCCGCACCGTGACCATCTCTCGAAGGTGGTCGATGTGGCGTTTTCCGGGCGGAAGGTCGGGCGGGTCCGGAATCAGCCACTTTCGCTCCGGCCACTTCCAGGCGCATCGGACAGCGAGCTCCACTGCGTTGATTAGGGCCTCTTTCGCGTTGTAAGCCTGGTATGGCGCGGCGAACTGATCGGGCGGCTGAAGCACACAGGCAGGATCGACCGCGGGAAGCTTGTCGCGAATGCATCGACCGGTCCGCATGGCGGTGAGAAGCGCATGCACGAGGTAATCGGCTCGAGTGGCCATATGGATGTTCCCCCCGGCGACCGGCGGGCGCTCAAGCTCCCGGCACGCCTTGAGCATCGCGAAAAATCGCTTCCTGGTGGGTGATCTCTCGCCCCACGTCAGCTCCCCGAACAACCGTCCCGGCGGGAGCTTTTCATGAAGCTCGCGGAGGATCGCCGGATGGTCCGCGATCACCACCAGCCCCTGATGCGCGTGTGCGACCGCGTGGGCGAGAGGATCGAAACTTTCCTCAAGCTGTCGGACGCTGACCAGCTCTGAAAGCCGCCGGAAGCCATCGAGGTTCTCGGTCAGGACAAGAACCCGCCGACCCCGCCGCCGCCGATCCTGCCCCCCCTGCCCTTTCTGCCCTTTCTGATCATCGGAGTCAGTAAGCTGCGCGCCCAGCAGGGGGATGATACCGGCCTCCTTGCACCCCGCTATGAACCTGGGCACGCCCCAGAGACCGTCCCGGTCGGTCAGCGCGAGATGGGTGTACCCGAGGCGGGCGGCCCCAGCCGCCAGCACCTCGGGTGAATTGGTCCCGCGACGCATGCTGAGGGCGCTATGAATATGTAACAGCGGAACCGGCACGGGGAACCCCTTTCGTTCCCTTCATTACCCGGGGGAAGTATACCATAGATACCCCACATTTGTATAGTATTTCGAGAGAAAAAGAGGACAGCCTACTACCGGAGCTATTTGCCGTGACTTCACATGGATATCTGTAGTGACATAGATAGACTGTAGCCATGCCAAGTGTTTTGATGTCCCGCCCGGCAATGGTTTCTCTCATCCGGCGGAGTGACAAACATGGTATATTGTCTAAAGCATCTGCGAGCCGCGTAGAATCCCACTGAGTCGACCTGCGGAATCCGTTGCTGCTCGGAATGAGCTTGGCGGTGAGTCGTGAATCAGTTATGTCTCTCTTAGAATACTTAAATGGCGCGTTTTACTGGTGCTTGTTGTTTGTCATTCTGGGTTGGCATTTCTTCAGCAATCCTGCTGAGAAGGCGCTCCAGCACATGCCAGCCGACGGGAGATGGCTGCTGCTCCCCTTCGGTGTCATGGCAGCGGTGATCGCCTATCTAATCTTTGTTTTCGCGTGGTGGAGCCCACTGCTGACTGCCTCCGTCATCGGTAAGGGCACGCAATTAGTCTTTTGGTTCCTGTGGGTTCTAGGGCCAACCTTTATCTTCATTGCTATCGGAACGCTCATCGCCCCGGAGCAAAAGAGACGAACTTGCCTGATATCGGCTTCTCTTGTTGGGATTACCTGGCTGATGGTAGTTTGTGCGGCTCCTGACTTGTTTCCAACCCCTCGCATCTGGTTTCTTGCGCCATTCGTGCTAACCTACCTTTCAACCATTAGGGTGCTGAAGACAATCCCCGCTGATGTCAATTCAAAACGCAGGGACAATATGCCGAACGGCTAGGAGCCCGTTTTCAGGGCGTCGAGGTAGTACGTCGCCTCGGCTTCGCACCTGATGATCCTTCCGTCGCTCCCCTCCCCTTCAATTGTATACACGATCCCGCGGGTTCTGGCTATCCTGGATTTCAACTCGATTACCTCGCCCTCAAGGAATACAGTCTCGCCGACATACACTGGTTTCCTGAATGAAGCATTCATTCGGGTCGTTATGCCGAGTTTATCGGTCGTCATGAGCGCATGAGCCATGACATCATCCAGAACCGCGGTCAGAATGCCGCCGTGCACGACCCGGTCCCATCCCTGGTGCTCCGGCTTGAATGTCACGCTGCCGGTCGCGCGATGGTTCTCGCGATCATACTCGAACCTGAGGCGCAAACCTATGGGATTCGATTGTCCGCAGACGAAGCACCCGTCATTCCGTAACGCCACTTTATCGCCCTGACGCAGTATGTCTTTTCTGTCAGTCATCGGCTGGACATAGTACCACGTGATCCAGTCATGGCGAGCGGGACGCTCGCGGTCCCAGTTCGAGAAAAATCATGCGACTTCTAATCTGCAACAAGCTCAACCTGCGCGGATTTTCCGAGCGCGCACAGGTCGCTCAGGAAGTTCCTTGGTTTTTCTGAGTAAAAGAGATGGGTTTTGTGCCTCGGCGAATCCCCGGCGCCGAATCCGGGAATCGCGGACGAGCACTTCCCGGAGACCAGTTTCACAATCTCACTCTCCAGTTTGGCGATTGAAAAGACATACCAAATCCGCGACGGCGCCAGGGCTCCGGCAAGGTAGTCGATATGCCAATGTAGCTTACCCTTGCCCAGGATATGCCTCCGCAGCCTGCCCCTCAGGCCGTTCAGAGCGCTCCCTACATAATAGTACCATCCGGGATCAAGCTTGAATGAACCGAGCTTCTCCACAGTCAGGCAAATCGGGTCGACGATGTGAAACTCTAAGACATAGGCGCCCTTGTCGGAGGGAGAAAGCCGGGATATCTCTGCTGGAACGACTCGCGTCACATCGGCAATGATGCATTGCGATGCCGCGATGGTCAATTGGAAACATCCATGATCGGACTTTTCTCGAACTGGGACCGCGAGCGTCCCGCTCGCAAAGAAGCGGGCGAGGACGCCCGCGTTCCCGGTTAAGATGAGCCTGGTAAAATCAAACGACGGACCTTCCTGGTCAATTGGACAAGAGGCGCAGCTCGCATCGTGTTATAATTCCTGCAGGACAAGAGTAATGGCAGAAATTCTTGAAAAGCTCGATGGAATAGAGGAAAGGTTCGCGGAGATCGAACGTAAGCTCGCCGATCCCGCGGTCACATCCGATCCTGCCCAGCTCAGGGACCTTGGCAAGGAGCACAAGGAACTCGAGAGCATCGTGCAGTTGATCCGAAACCTGCGCAAGCTCGACACGGAGATCGCCGAGCTTACCGAAATGGCTCAGGGTGATGCGGGAGGCGAGTCCGAGGAGCTTCGCACCCTTGCCGCGGAAGAGCTGGAGACCGCTGTGGGACGTCGAGAGCAAGTGCTCGAACAAATCCGGCGCGCGCTTCTTCCCAGCGATCGGCGCGACCGCAAGAACGTCATCCTGGAAATCCGCGCGGGCACAGGCGGTGATGAGGCCGCCATATTCGCGGGTGATCTGTTCCGCATGTATGCTCGATACGCCGAAAACCGCGGCTGGAAGACGAGCGTGCTGAGCGAAAACCCGCTTCCTATCGGTGGTGGGTACAAGGAGATCATCTGCGAAGTAAGAGGCGATGGCGCGTACTCACGTTTGAAATTCGAGGCCGGCACTCACCGCGTGCAGAGGGTTCCGGTCACTGAGTCCAGCGGGAGAATTCATACGTCGGCGGCAACTGTGGCGATTCTGGCGGAAGCGGATCCGGTTGAGGTGGGAGTGGATGAAGGCGATTTGAGAATCGACACTTTTCGGGCATCATCAGCCGGCGGGCAGCATGTAAACAAAACCGATAGCGCGATTCGGATCACCCACCTTCCCACGGGGATCGTGGTTTCCTGCCAGGACCAACGCTCGCAGCATCAGAACAAGGAAAAAGCGATGATGTTGCTTCGTGCGTACATTCTGGAGCGAGAGGAAGCGGC
>CBDUXL010000089.1:0-11489 GCA_965371155.1 uncultured bacterium
TCAAATCGAAGCTCGTCTCGAACTCGAACCTGGGCAACGTCAGATGGACCTGTCGCGAGATCATGTCGCCGACTATGGATTTCAACTGCGACGCGTCAAGTGTGCTCTCGAATTCCTCGAATTCGTCGGACGCGGGAAGAACGACATACATCGACACCCGCCAGTCTGCGTAAGGTAATTCGATGACCTGGAATCCATCTCCCTCGCCGTACCTGTAACTCTCAGTCTGTTTCATCATTGGAACGGTGACGGTTTCCCCTTCGAGAAGATGAAAATCGTCGTCCACGGTCGCCCACTCTTCGAAAAGGTTGTACCACTGGGCTTTGAAGTAAATGGCGTTGACAAGTATCAGCGCAACGTCGGGGCTTATCAGGCCCTGAGGTATCAGATCCTTTATGCGATTCTCAGTGCGATCCTCAACCCATTGGTTAATGACGCCTCTGCTCTGCTCCGGAGCGCCTCCGAAATCGAGTTGCCTCAGTCTCGCTCCGTAGTTCAATGCCAGAAGGTCGAGGAATTCCTGGAGGAATGTGCGCCCCTCTCTGCCCCAAAGCGAATTAGCGACGTTCAACTCAAATCCTTCGGAAAAGATCCCATCTGAATTGATCTGAAGGTCCAGAGCGTTCAGGACACGATGCAACCTCTCCTGAGGAAGTGTGAAGTGCAGCGTATCGGCCATCTGGCGCTCTGTTTCGCCTCTCGCGCCCGCGTACGTCATCGCAAGCGCCAGCGAAACGCTGTACGGCGAAAAAATCAAGTTCTCTTCGTCTTCCTTGATCTCGCTGTACAGGTCGAAAGCGAACTCAGTATTGCCTGCAGCCGCTTCCGCCAGGTCTTCTTCGTCGATATCGGGCGACAGATCGCGCTCGACGTCGGATTCGACGATGGTGTATTCATCACCGGGATTCTCAATCGTTTTCGAACTGGGGAAGTTTTCAGCACACTCGCCGGGTGATGCGTCCGTCCCGCAGACACAGCTAACGCAAATCAGAACCGCAACTGCCAGTGCACCTACGAAAAACGTTTTTCTCAGTAACATCAGATCCTCCCTTTGACTTGGCCTGGCCCCTTAGGTGGGCAGGCATTTTTTTCAGAAATAATGTGTTTCCGCAATGCCGCGTTCTCTATGTCTCCGGATTCATCACTCGTCCAAGAAACAGGATACTGCCGGTTTGCATGTCCTGGATCAGGAAAATGAAGGGGCGGTCTATTCTCATCACGACCGGCTCTTCTCTATGAGGGCCTTCATCGATTGGCATCATATGCCCGCCGGTAGCCGCGGCCGCCTCGGTCCCTTCTTCGTCGACAGCGACAAATGCCTTATGAATCACTGCTTGGATGAAAAGCTCTCGCACCCCGTTCATGCCGGAGAAATCGGCATCCCCAAACGCATTCGTCATGCCCATCTCCGTGAGGGCATCCTTCAGGCTGAAGCTTCCTTCGAACTCGAATTTCGGCACGGTGAGACTGACCAGTGTGTACTCCATGTCGTAGTGAAGAGGAGCCAGACGGTGCATGTCAAAATCAGCCTCGAATTGCTCGAACGCGCCCTCCCTGGGGAGAAGGATGCACATTGATATGCGCTCGTTCTTGTATGGCAGTTCGATTGCCTGCCAACCTTCGTCTTCGAAATACATGAAGCTCTCTTGCTGCCACATCATGGGAACATTGACCGTGTCGCCATCGAGGAGATGGAAATCGCGATCGAAAGTTTTGTGCTCCTCGAACTTAAACAGCCACTCCGCTTTGAAGTAGATGGCGTTGACAAGGACCAGCCTTGTGATGGGGTTCAGCACTCCGGGTAGGAGCAAATCCTGAATTCGATCCTCAGTCTTGTCTTCAACCCAGCCGTTGATGGCCAGCCGGGCTTCCTCTGTGGCGCCGACAAAGTCGACCAGCATCAGTTTGGCCCCGTAATTCAGAGCAAGCTGATCGAGGAACTCGGGAAGGAAGTCGTAATCGTGGTGGGCCCACAATGAGTTGGCTACATGCAAATCAAAACCCTCTTGCGGAGTCCCGGCGGGGTCCCCGAATCTCCCTGTGACCTGAAGATCCACTGAATTGAACACAGGGTGCAGTGTTTCCTGAGGAAGATCGAAATGCAGTGTTTCCGCCATCTGGCGCTCCGTCTCTCCTCGCGCTCCTGCGTAGGTCATCGCGAGCGCCAGGGAGATGCTGTAAGGAGAGAAAACCAGGTTCTCACCGTCCTCCCGGATCTGCTCGTACAACTCGAACGCGAACAGATTATTTCCGTACACCTGGTTATTCCAACCCGTGGAACTGGTGTCTGGTGACATATCGCGCTCGAGGTCCGATTCAGCAACTGTGTACGCATCAGTCTTCTCCTGTAATGCAAAGACGAATACGAACACTGCTATCAGCAGTAGAGCGCCTACAACTGAGATTCCTTTTCTTGACATGGGGTTCTCCCTTTGTATTGGCCCTGTCCTCTTCAGGGCGAGATTAGTCGAACATGATAAGACAGTTGTGAGCACATGTCGACCGGCTAAGATTGGCCGGCGGGATGGGGCTGTTGAAGAAATCCTGGATGCAAAGCAAAGTCAACCGATTGATGTGGACGATATGTGCCACCCTCAAGCGAGTCTTCGAGCTTGTGGGTGTCTTGAATTACTTGTGCGGGTCTTGAATAAAGGGATTGTAGTCTTCAGAGGATCACCCACAAGCTCGAAGACTCGCTTGAGTGTGGCACACAGATTTTCCCCAACTATGTCCTTTTTTCGGCAGTCCCGGGACGCCAGCGCTCCCAGTGGAATTGAAAAGAAAGCGTAGAAATTCTCAAGGCCAGGACCTATCGGATCGCCGGATCTCTAGTGGTAAAGGTTCCCGACTGCGTAACGGGCCTCGAGCTTCTCAAGCATGTCCTTGGTCATTGTCGCGAGATCGTAGCTCGGTTCCCAATCCCATTCTTCGCGAGCCGCGGTGTCATCGAGCGACATCGGCCAGGAGTCGGCAATCACCTGACGGTAATCCGGACCGTAGTCGACATCAAATCCGGGGATGTGCTTCTTTATCTCGGCGGCGAGTTCGCCGGCGGTGAAACTCATGGAGCCGACGTTGAAATCGCCGTGATGTTCCAGCTTGTCGAAATCCGCCTCCATGAGGTCGATCGTCGCCTTGATGCAGTCGGGCATGTACATCATCGGGAGCCGGGTGTCCTCACGCACGAAGCATCGGTATTTCCCTTCCTCGATGGCCTTGTAGTAGATCTCAACGGCATAATCGGTGGTCCCGCCGCCGGGAAGGGTCTCAGCGGAGATGATTCCGGGATACCTCAGTCCACGGGCGTCCACGCCGTATCGTCTGACATAGTAGTCGCAGAGCAGCTCGCCGGTGACCTTGGTCACGCCGTACATGGTGGTCGGTTTCAGAATCGTCTCCTGGGGAGTGTTTTCCCTCGGGCAGCCCATGCCGAAAACGGCAATCGAGCTGGGGCACAGTACCTGTGTCAACTTCAGCTCGCGGGCTATCTCCAGCACGTTGATCAGCCCGGTTACGTTGACATCCCAGCAGAGCTGTGGATTCTCCTCGCCGACAGCGCTGAGTAACGCGGCCATGTTTATTATGGTATCGACATTATACTTCTTTACAGCCTCTACCATCTTCTCTTTTTCAAGCACATCGACCCACTCGAACGGTCCTGAGTTCTTCAGTATCTCAGTTGGCTTGGTTTTTCGGCCGCAAGCGATCACATTGTCGCTGCCGTACTTCTCCCTCAATGCCATGGTAAGCTCGGATCCGATCTGTCCGACCGAGCCGGTCACGAGGATTTTCTTGATTTCTTTCTTGGCCATTTTAATGCCTCCCTCTCAGTGCGTTTTGACGGCTGATGCACCTCCACTTGTATCGGCAGAGGAACTTAGCGCAGCCGCTGATTAAATCAGGTAGCCGATCCCTTCAACCTTGCGGTAGCGTACCCATCTGCAACGGCGATGTCAATGCAGGCACCAACCTGATATGGCATGTTTTTCGGACCGCCCCAATCAAACACCGGCTGTAGTAAACGGTCTGGTCTGGCAAGTGACCCTGACCATCGTGTATACTCCCTAATCCACGACGATGGACGCGGCAACGACTCAGGAAATAATCGAGACCTCCACCGGACTGCTCCCGCTTCTGCTGACAATGTTCCTCGCAGCCCTCCTGGCCATCGTGGTCTGGGCGTTTGCGACCTTCATCGGCCCTCGACGACCGTCCAGGGAGAAAATGCGTGTCTACGAGTGCGGCATCCGTCCGGAAGAGCCGGTGCACAAGCGCCTCGATGTGCAATTCTACCGGGTCGGAATCCTTTTCCTGATTTTCGGCGTCGAGCTGGTGTTTTTCTTTCCCTGGGCGCTTGCGTTGGTGAATAATCCGGAGCAGTCTGGACGCCTGGTCGCGCTTATTGATATGTTTGTCTTCGCGGGAATCCTCGCGGCGGGATTCGTTTTTGCGTGGGCGAAAGGCGGATTCCAGTGGTGGAAACCCTATGCCGAATCCGATTGAAGAACTCGGACTGCCCGCCGGTGTGCCGCTGACGTGTGTCGGCGCGGCGCCGGCCCCGACAACTCCTCCCGAAGCGGGCTATCAGCTTGCCGTCTACGACAAGCTTCTCAACTGGGCCAGGCGCGGATCGATCTGGCCGGTTACTTTCGGCCTTGCCTGTTGCGCGATTGAAATGATGGGCGCGTCGGCATCTCACCACGATATCGCGCGCTTTGGAGCCGAGGTCTTTCGAGCGAGTCCAAGACAGGCTGACTTGATGTTTGTTTCTGGGCGAGTAACCTGGAAAATGGCGCCTGTTCTGAGGCAGGTTTACGACCAGATGCCCAATCCGAAATGGGTCATCGCCATGGGCGCCTGCGCGAGCAGCGGTGGGATTTTCCACAACTACGCGATTGTCCCCGGTGCGGACCGTCTTGTGCCGGTGGACGTGTATGTGCCCGGCTGCCCTCCTCGCCCTGAGGCTCTGCTCTATGGTCTACTGCAGCTTCAAGAGAAAATTGGCCGCCAGAAAGTGGAGTTTATTTAACTGCTGAAAAAAAATCGGCATCAAATTTGACCGACCCCTCGCCGACTGCACCTACTTCCACGCCACGAAATACGGCAGATCGCTTCCACTCCCGAAATGATTCCGGTCGGTGAATGTCATCATGTACCAACCTGTCGGGTGCATCCGGCCATAAGGCGCGTAGCCGTAAAGATCGCCATCGATCTCCACCGGCGGATCAGACCATCCGGCGCCGTCATCTCGAATGCAGTACAGGCTGCAATCATTGACCGACCGCTGGTAGGCGATCACCACCCCGCCATCGAGATCGGCACCGATAGAAGTATGCAGCCATTCGGTGTCGTACCTGGCGTTCGCATATCCCGGGCATGCGACATACGCATGGTGACTGGTTTCGTTGATCGGGTCGTCGTAAACCATGCCGGTGTGATCGGCGCTCGAAGGCGCGGTTCCGTATGCAAGCACCCAGTGCCCGCCCCAGTCTCCGTAGCTTCCGCAATTATCGTAGCTATACTCGAACACCCAATGGAGATTATCATCCTGGTCGATAGCCAGACCCCGCGCTACAGTGTCCCAGTAGTTCGACGAAGCCGGATGGTCGCTTGTCTGAACAAAGGCCCACATATCGGATGACTTGTCGTACTTGAGAATTGCGTTGCCGTGATCCGTCCCCATGCCGTTCAAGCTGTTATAGTCGTTGAACCGTCCACCGATAGCGTAGAAAATCTCATCGCCGGAGTCATGCACCATTGCTATCGTGTACCTCGAGTACGTGTAAACCGTGTAACCGTTCGAGATGTGAGTGTCGAAGGAAACCTCCGGCGCGTTCTCAAGATTCTCCCAGCTCGACGCATAATAGTACGTAGGGTCGAATGCTCCGGTGCCGTGATACCGCATCGCGTAGACCATGATCGAGCCGTCATTCAAGACTGTGAATTGAGGCCCGTGGTAGTTATGTCGAACATCATAGCCGGTGTCTTGCCTCCAGACCGAGATGATTTCCCATCCGGCGTCATAGTCGGCGATATCCAGGCGCGCTGCGAGCATTTCGCAGTAGTAACCCGATGTCGGACCGTCGTACTGGCAGAACAGCGCGTATACGTGCCCTGAATCCGCATCCATTTGAAGATCGTTGCTCCGGATGACATAGCTCGGATTGCTCACTGCATAGATCGACCCTTCGTTGGTCCAGTTCCATCCGAGATCATCCGACCAGGACCAGAAAATGTCCGTCCCATCGGTGTAAAGCCCGTGGATAACCCCTTCCGCATCGATCGCAAAGTGAGTGACCATAACCTGATGATCGGGATCGATCAATACGGGGATTGTGGGGGGCTCGTCGACCTGCGGCGACTTATCATCGATTTGTGCTCTACCCTTGAAATACGCCGCCAGGGGAGCGTCAGGATAATCAAACAGCTCGCCACCACTGATCTGTGGTTGATAGGTGTTCGGATCGGAACTTTCGACAGTGATGAAGAACTCAGTGGTGCCTGATTCCGTGAGGTCGAGATCAGCCAGAGTGACCTTAAAAACCGATGAGGCCACGCTTGAACCCGGTAGAACCGTCGCTGTGGGAAGCACATCCACCGGAGCGTAGAGCACATCGCCTTCCAGCCAAATTGAGGCGATTTCGCCCGGCACACCCGATGGACTCACCGCTCCCTGGTGGTCCCAGATTTCGATATCGAGCACCAGCTCGCCGCCCTTTGTGTCCGGATCAACATAGTAGGCAGTGGAACCGGCGTCCACGACCGAGAGATTGAAAGCCTCGGCACAGTTGGCGGTAATCGGGAAAGCGTCTATAGGATACTCCGGAGCGAAACTCACATCCGGCGACTCCCAG
The DNA here is from genome assembly GCA_965371155.1 of uncultured bacterium. Taxonomy (GTDB): domain Bacteria; phylum JAJVIF01; class JAJVIF01; order JAPKYR01; family JAPKYR01; genus CBDUXL01. The sequence continues at coordinate 6,855 of CBDUXL010000089.1, forward strand.
CCTGCATCCACCGCGTAGTCAAAATCAAAAACAGGCTTGTCGCTCTCCATTTTGAATTGGATTTCATAGCGGCGTGTATTGACACCAGGTTCCGTTGCGAAGAACCCTCGAGTAGCGGGATCAAGACTCGCCACCGGATCATCCGACCCCAATCCGTCGGCGAAGTACTTGTACCCGTTGATGGTCGCAGTCGGCTGATTCGGGGGAGCGAGCATGCCATGGGTGTATCCGAAAATTCCGGGCGTAGTGAATTCCGGCCAGTTCCAAAAACGGGTGTAGCCGTCAGGATTCATCAATCTCGTCTCACCCTCACCTGCCATGATCACGCTGGTGTCGTGCTCACCGACGACACTGCCGTAGGAGAGCAAGATTCCCCGAACATCGAATCCATTGAATTGGTTCATGCCCGGGAACGGATGCCTGAGGCTGACATCCACCACGAAGAAACCGTCCTCGATCACGCTTGCCCCCACATCCACCGCAATACTGACCATGTTGGTCGGGCTGGACGGAGGCTGCATGAACTGAGTCACATTGCATGTGAACTCGGCTCCTCTTACGGGCGTAACCTCCGCGACCATTGTCGCGGGATCGATATCGATATGCCACATTCCCCAAAGCATGTGGCTTGATACGCCGCTTGCAGAGCCATTCGATGCGGCCGTCGGATTATTGCCTGCGGTTGAAGGCGGAGCCAGTGGTGAATCGCCGCTGGAGCATCCCAGCGCAAGTGCGATTCCGATAGTCAGACTCAGAACAGCCGGCAGATTTCTGCGTAGCATTGTGGTCCTCCTGGACTGGGAAGTCAGCTAAATAACTACGACGATATAGAATAACATTGCACCTGAGGTGAGTCAAGAAACCGCGTGCAGGATGCACGCGGCACGGCAAATCACGGGCAGGATGCCCGTGGCACTTTGCCCGTGGCACTTTGCCCGTGGCACTTTCCCACTTGTCCTGGGTTTCTAGGATTCCAACTGCATCTTCTGGCGAAGATTGAAAACAGCTCGGGAATGAATCTGGCACACCCTTGATTCCGATATCCCCAAAACCACCCCGATCTCCTTCAGCGTTAGTTCCTCAAGATAATAGAGCGCAATTATCCTGCGCTCCTTCTCAGGCAGATCGTCTATAGCCTTCGACATACACTCCAGAAGGTCCTGCTTCTCGGCCTCCTCGGCCGGGCCGGGCACCGGAAGAGCAAGGCTCTCCCCGACAGTCGAACTCGAACCCTCCTCGTCCTCGTATATCTCCCTCTCCAGCGAAATAATAAACGAGTGACTGCTCTTCCAGAGGCTTTCGGATATCTCGTCGACTGTCGTGCCCATGTACTCGGCAAGATCGGTGACCGTCGGGGCTTTCCCCTGGCGTTTGGCAAGCTCCTCGGATGCTCGCTCGATCTCAGCGGCACGTTTCCTGACCGGCCTCGAAAGCAGATCCTGCTTGCGCAGGTAATCTATCATCGCACCTCTGATCCTGATAGATGCGTATGTTTCGAACTTGACGCCTTTGCCGACGTCGAAGTTGTCGAGCGCCGCCAATAGACCCATCGCGCCCTGGTGCTCGAGGTCCTCTCGATCGATGTGCGGGGGGAGGTTAATTGCAATACGACCGTAAATATAGCCGACCAGGTACAGGTAATGAAGGGCAAGGGCTTCACGGGCGGCGAGATCGTTCTTCTGCAGAAAGGCTCGCCAGAGGCGGTCCAATCGAGCGGCGCGGGCCGGTTTTTGAATTCCTGTTTCCTGCGTCATGTTTTGTGTCTCCCCTGAAACCAGGGGGCGAACTAAGTCACATTAATGGCTTTGCCAACGAAAATCAATCGGCATCCTATCGCATCATCAGAAACATCATGACAAGCACGGCTACCAGCACCACACCAATGAGCAGAGGAAGCGGGCTGGTCATCGGCTCTTCTTCCTCTACCGATACTTCGGTTCGGTTTTCCACCTTGTAGTCCGTGCAACGAACATTCAGGTCGTTGAATACTATCGTGTCGAGGAATACGCCCCTGGCCAGAGCAAGCCGGAATCGTGTTCGGTCATTCTCCAACTCGTCGACCTCCATAATCCGTCCGCGCACAGCCCGCCACAAGCCTTGCTTGTACGCACCTATCAGCCTCGCCGCTGTAATCGCGACCTCGCTCCTATCCACTATCTCACAGTAGGCGATATCCCCGATCTCAAGGGCATCCACCTCGATGCCGTTGGTCGGATCTATTGCCAACCGTCCCCTGAGATATAGCCTGAATTGCTCTTCATCCTTCGTGTGGCCTGCCACGGATTCCTGACCGGAAGTCGGTTTTGTCCCATGCTTGCCACGTACGGCCTTATACTGCTCGATTGTACAGAAATCGTAATCAAGCTCGATTCTGATGAGCTTGTAGAAGATGTCTCCCAGACTGGCGAGAAACATCGAATTCAGGATGGCTCCAATGTCTCTCGGTCCGGATTCACCCACTTCATTCTCTTCGAACTCCGTCACCTCGTCGTAGTTCGATTTCGGCTTGTCCCAGGTCGCGAACAGGTCCTGGAAACGAGCAGGACCAATCCTCGACAATATTTCTTCTCTCAGCGCATTCGAGTCGTGAATCGATGAAACCTGCCTGGCTCCCTCGACGTGCTCCTGGACCAGGCGATAAAACACTTCTGGTGCGCTGTAAACATTGATACCTTGCACGCATTCAGGATCTCGTTCGACTATCGTCCTCAGGATCGCGAACCGTTTGGCGCCTCTCTCCACGCAGAGGAAAATCACCCCTGTGTCCCCGTCCATCTGCTGAATTGAGAATTTGACTTTGACAAACAGGTATCTCGGGAGCATTCCAGTGAGGATTCTGCGCGCCTTCTCCAGCTCGCCTTCTGCCCGAACCAGCGCAACTCGCGCGAGATCCTTGCTCACACACAGTTCCTCAGCCAGATTTGTCACTGTTTCCTGATCCATGATTCAGGATGTCCCCTTAAGCAGGTCCTTCGATCCCGATATCCTCTCCGACTCCCTCCGCCTCCTCGCTGCGCGCCGCCAACTCTTCTGCTATCTCCCTCTGCATGGTGATCCTCGTCGCTTCCCTCTGCGCTGCGGATATTACATAACCATGCATCAGGTTGCCGATCAGAAGCCCACCTGCTCCGAACAACAGCGCAGCCGCAAGCCCTTGAATGACCCCCGATACAAGGTTCCCGCGGGTGAAGAACGCGATAAGAACAACAACCAGCATCGCTGTTGCACCGGCAAGGATGGCGCCTCTGCGTCCGAACTCGGTCATATGCCTCCGGTCCCCACCCCGACATAGCGTTGGTCGCGGAGCGACCTAAGCATCCAACATTAATATCAACCGGAGGTGCATCAGGTTTCCATTCTGAGCGGTCTTTACTCTGAGTTCGTTGGGTTGAGCGTCGGGGCGGATATTCAGCACCAGCGTGTTCTGGGACTCTTGAAAAGGCCGCTATCCATGAGAAAACTGAAAAGGGCAACCACGGTGGGTTGCCCCTACATTCGATGAATAAGGGAAACTGTAGGGGCAACCCACCGTGGTTGCCCTGGTTCCCATGACGATGAAACCCAGCCGGCAACATTAGCGCATCATCAGGAATGCAATGATAGCCAGAGCAACAACTATCGCCACGATCAGCAGTGGCCCCATGAGGCCTTCAGGTTCTGTATCGGCCGACGCACCAGTCCTGTATCTAACCCCGCCTGCCTCGTGCCGAATCTTCAGGCTCTTGAATGCAAGCGCGTCGAGGTATATCCCTTTTCCAAGCTTTAGTCGGAAACGCCTTTGATCATGGCCTAACTCTTTAATTTCGACTATGCGTCCGCTTACAGCCACCCACAACCCTCGCTTGTACGCCCCGATCAGCTTTGCCGCAGAGATGGCTACTTCGCTCCTGTCCAGAATCTCGCAGTAGACCAGATCGCCGGGTTCGAGAGTCGAGACAGGTACTCCGCTCGTTGGCTCGATCAGGAAATGGCCTTTCAGATAAAGTTTAAACTGTTCGGCGTGTTGCTCCTCGGTATCGACAGGCTTTGACTCAGCTTTGGGCTTGTCTTCCCGTTTGCCGAATATGGCCTGATACTGCGCGGAGGTGTAAAAGTTATAATCCAATTCAATATCCACTTGCCTGTAGAAAATGTCGCCCAGAATGTCCGTGAACCGAACGTGCAGGATATTTCTGATGTCATCCGGATCCCCTGATTCCGTCTCTTCTTCGGCAACTACTGCATCCTCTGAATCTTCAATGGTTTCAGGTTCCGCATTAGGTCTGTGCCAGGTCTCGAACATGTCCAGGAATTGAGTGGGATTTATCCTCGACACCAATTCCTCTCTTAGCTTGTTCGTAGCATGGTTAGTGGACGCCTGCATGGGTTTCTTGGTGTGCTCCTCGAACAGGCTATGGAACATCTCCGGCGAGCCGTGGATGTTGATGCTCTGTACCCATTCGGGAGCTCGCTCGACAATCGTTTGCAGAATCGTGAAGCTCTCAGCATCCTTCTCCACGCAGAGAAAAATCAGCCCGTGGTCTCCATGCATCTGGGCGACGGAGAACTTTGCCTTCACAAAGAGATACTTCGGGAGCATTTCATCCAGAATCTCACGCGCCTTGTCCAGATCGCCCTCAGCCTGGGATATCGCCA
>CBDUXL010000090.1:0-11475 GCA_965371155.1 uncultured bacterium
TCTTTGCGAGTACCTGAAACGCGCAGCGTCGAATTACAAGGCTGTTCATGTCGCGTTCTGTTACTGGTGGCCGGGGATCGACAGGGAGCCGTTTGTCGAGATGGTGAACTCGCTCGAAGTCAAGAACCTGTCTGCGCGCGAGTTTACGATCATGGCGAGTCCCGCGTTCGGACGAAAGCTCGGATGGCCCGGCGCAAACTGGCCGAACGCCATAAGAACGACATTTCGAGAGATCGGCAGGATGGCGGAATTCTTCCGCGAAATCGACGCCGATCTCGTCCACATGATCCTGACCGAGTACCAGGCGCATTTTGCGTTCGCTCGAGCGGCCAGGATAGCGGGTGTGCCTGCAAGATTGCTCTCTTTTACCGGGGTGGCTCCGACTCCGGCGAAGTTTCGTTCATTGGTCAACCGTTGGACCGACAGAAATCTGACCGGCGTGCTGCTCGCATCGTCCGCCGACTCCTCTGGTGCGAGAACGTGCTTCCCAACCGCACAGCAGAGCGTCGTCCACGGCTGGGGCCTTGCTCCGGACCTCTTCAAACTCGAAAGTGTGAACCCCGCCCGAATCAGAACCGAACTCGGACTCAGCGAAACCGACCTGTTTATCGGGGCAACCACCAGGATCGCGCCTCGTAAGGGCCAGGAGACACTCATTCGAGCGTTGCCGAAGGTGGTTGAACGTTATCCAAACCTGATATGCGCGATTCTGGGTGGTCGCTATGATGCCGACCAGGCTGAAAAAGGTCGTCTGGAAGCTCTTTCAGAGGAACTCGGCCTGGGAGAGAGTATCAGGTTCCTCGGCGAACGCGAGGATGCCGCGGATATCTTCGCGGCGTACGACATCGCGGTCCACCTTCCCGACCACGACTACCTCCCGTTCGGAATACTCGAATGCATGGCTCTGCGGAAAGCGTGTCTGTGTACGGAGGTCGGCGGGATTCCCGAGGTAATCAGGGACGGCGAGACCGGCTTGCTTGTTCCGGCGGGAGACCACAACGCCGCCGCCGATGCGTTGATACGTCTGCTCGATAGTGCCGAGCTTCGCGGTAAGCTCGGGGTAGCCGCTCAGGCGCTCGTATTGAGAAGATACGATCTGGATCGCCTCGTTGCGCGTGTAAAAAGGATGTATGCAGATGCGATCGAGGGGAACCTGGAACCGTTTTACGGGGAATAGAGGGCTGCGTTCGCAACATTCTCTCACGTGCGGGCGCATCCGCGGATTGATTTTACCTGAATCCTGTGTAGGGGCAGGGCACCGCCCCTGCCCATCGAACTCCGCCCCTGCCCCTACGAATGAAACCAATCAGCGTGGGGGCGATCGTTGGTGCGCCCAGCCTGGCATTCCTGCTTTTTTTCAACAGCCCCGGGTATGCAGATCTCCGCCGGCTTCGGCGACGTTATTTCTCCCTGTACGTAATCCTCAACTCCTCGTGCACTAGATCGGAAAGTAGACCGCTTTGCTTGCCAAGATGCCATTCACCAAGCCGGACGTCCAATCGCGTGCCCCCGTCGGTCGCATTTACCTTCTCAACCGAACCGGGAAGTAGAATGTGCATCGCTTTGGTCAGTCTTGAATCTATGACAATGTCTGTGGTTTTCGATTCCGGGTCATACTCATAGATATAATGGAATCGACTGCCCGAGGCCGGGTATTCCAGTGTGACATCGGCACGATACACACCGGCCTCTTTCCATTGCGGCTCAAACTGGATCGCCTTGAAACCGGGGATCCGGGGACGAACGCCCGCAAGCCCTCCAATTAGCGCGTTCGCCATTGCGGCTCCCCCCCACGCGTCGTATGGGTAGGCTTCCGGACTCGTGCCGGCTTCCCGGGTCGCGGGTTTCCCATCCGGGAAGTACCAGAGATAGGACTCCCCGGTTGAGTCAATCATCTGGAAATAGCGTTGAAGAATGTCGACCCCGTACTCTGGAAAGCCATAATAAAAAGCTGCATGGGCCAGTTCTCCGCCCACAAGAGGCATGATTCCGCCGTTCACGTAGACGCCGGGTTTGAGCCGCTCATCGCCGAAGACTCCCTCAGGGAACGGCGGATCGATGCTGAACCATTCTGCGAAGGCGTCAGTTTCCGCGCGACGTTTCATGTACTCTCGAATAATCGATTGAGCCATTTCAGGAGTAGGCATGCCGCGGTTCATGTCGTAAGTATTGGAGAGGGACAGTTGCTCATCCTCATCGACCCCCTCCAGCTTGAGCCCGTCGAGAGGCAACCTGTGCCTGTAGAACCGTCCGTTCCAAAGCAGTCTGTTGGCCGCTTTCTGGAGATCGCCGCTTTTCCCCATGTATCCAGTGCCTTCTTCCATTCTCCCAAGAGCGGCGTGCATGGAACTCATGCGGCGCCAGGCGGCGAGGAGCCCGCTCACATCGCCGTGCATTATTCCGAAATGCGTCTTATCGTCGATTTTCCCGGGCCAATGCAGCCCTTCCAGGTCGTCTCGATAGTCGAAATCCCACGTGTCGATTGTGTATGCTCGTTTGGGCATTTGATGCTCGGGATCCCAACGCCAGGGATGCGATGTCATGTAGTTAAGCCCTCGCTTCAGCGACGGAAGACAGGATTCCATCCATTCGTCATCACCGGTAGCCAGCCACGCACGGTACACACCGAGGACAGCCAGGTATTCAAGGTCCGCCTCGGTGGGGATTCGCTGCATTGAACTGTCCTGGGCGAGATAGTCAAGAAACGACCCGTCCGGTTGTTGTGTCGAGAGCATGAAATCGATTGCGGACCTGATATCTTCCTCAAGGTAGGCCGAGGTATTCATCATGTGGATGTTATCCCTGAACCAAAGCCATGGGCAGTCGGGCGTATGAAATCCCCGAACGAGATGACCGTCCTTCTCAATTTCCACGCTGCTCTTTTCCATGAAGCCCTTGACCAGAGGCCAAAACCTGTCCCAGGTGGGATTTCCCGTTCGAATCTCAATCATGGGGGCAAGTGTAACATGAGGCTCGGCTCGCACCAACGCAGGGTCGTGATGATATAAACAGTTACAGAGCGAGAGAGTATGGTATAATTTTAAAAGATTAGGGTTTCCAGGTTCGCGCTTGTGTCCCGGAGGTTCGGTATGAATCGTTTGGTTCTTGTGGTCTGCTTTTTGATTGCGTCCGGTGGTGTAGTCAGTTGCTCCAACTCCCACAGCCCGATTCATCCTCCTCAAAGTCCCCAAACAACCGCCCAGCAGACAGTCCCGTCTGAGAGCAACCGAGTTCTCTGGGGAATGTGGCATATTGTTATCGATCCTTCCACGTTCGAAGTCGAGATTGCGCCGGTGCGAGGTATAGCATTCACGTGCAATGTGACTCGCTTCCTCCAGCCGCCGATCAGCCCTGTACACCTGCTGGGGATAGAAATGCAGTCCGGAAGCGATCCGTCTGCGGGCTACCTTGTCGTTGACGTGACCATTCAGCATCCATTTCCCGGGGTGGCTTTCTTCAGAGGTTTCGATGTGCGCGGTATCCTGATGGCCGACGGCACGACCGTTTCCGGCATGGACACTGCACTGATCTATCCTGCCGACGATGAGACCAGGCTCCTCAATGCCGACGGATGGACTCGCTGGTGGAATCCGTCCGAGTTCACTTCGTACGAGAAAATCTTCGGCTTCACCCAGGGAGGGCTCGCGCCGAGTTTCATGCCGTCCTCGACACTCAACGCATACAAGTACTTCGCCGATGACATTACCGCCACGGTGGAAATCAACGCACTCGACCCCGCAACGCGAGGAACATTCGGCGTTGACCCGGGCATCAATGCCAGGCGGTATGAGATCCAATTCGAAATGGATGGTGGAACCCCGGTTCTCAAATTCAACTACGCAATCGATGCAAGCTGGGAAATCCCCGACCCATCCTTTGATCCGGACTACCCAATCGAAGCTTTCCCGCTCACCGCAAACAGCCGAGAGGCGTACTGGATCGATGCCGATTTCGCCGGATCGACCGCGTATTATGTTGACTCCACAAACTCAGGCGGCGATTTGCATATTGCGCTGGAGGTCGGCTGCTGGGGCGCGCATGAATCGGGTGTCATGGTGCCTGACATTGTCGAAGACATACTGGTGGAAAGCCCAGAGCTGAATGTTGCCCCTCAATCCGTCTATGCCGTCGCAGTCAAAGTGGCCGGGAACGGTGTTACATCATCGGTTTTTTCTTTCGATCTCACCGGTGTGCATCCATCTTCCCTCACCGACCAGACTTTATTGGTCGCTGTAATTGTATCCGATCCGCCCAACTACAAGCCGCAGATTCCCGGCGGAGATGCTTTCGATTATCCCGATGCGCCTTTGGCTGCATATCACATGTTCGAGGCGCCGATATCCGATCTCGCTCTAACTCCCGAACCGATTGTCCTGGCGATAATCCCGGATTCGGGCATCCTGGATTCGGGCGCTCTTCCGGTTTCGGTGGTCGGACAGGAATTCGCCCCGAATGCGTTCGTGCAGCTTATCAAGAATGACGATCCGGGCGTGATTCTGGAGGCTGAGGGTGAGGTTGTAGACCCAGGCGGCATAGAAATCGACTGCGTCCTTGACATGGATTCAATAGACGGCGCTCTTCCGGGTGTTTATCACGTAAGGGTCACAAATCCAGGCCCTCCGCCTGCGTCCGGACAACTGGACGACGGCTTTGAGATCATCGCGGTAATCCCCTGCGACGAAGTCTACGAGACCCTCCTTTATGAAGGCGTTTTCGAGGCGGAGATCGATATCTACAATGGTTACGAGCACACGTTCGATATCGCTTTCACCACCGATGGCTTGCTCCTGATTAAGGACAATTCCGGCACCGGTAATATCTGGGCGCACGATGTCACTCAGAGTGGCATCGCGCCGGGCATTCCAGTGATTGAGAACATGATCGGAGGTCAGTGGGGACTGATCAGTCTGGATGTCGATGACCTCACAGGAAACATCGTTTATGTCGCCGGTCCGGCATTAGCCGATGCGATCGCCAACAATACATTCATAGCTTACACTTCCGACGGTGAGTTGATAGGATCCTACGTAAACGAGGACACCGATCAACTGAACGCGATCGACACCGACTTCGACGGCTCCATCTGGACAATCGGGCACACGGGAAGCACGGTACGAGTAAACCATTACATCTGGAACTCCGGTGTGGGCGAGTATGAATACGATCCGGCAGGCTCCGTGGATGTCACGTCGGAGATGGGATCGGAGAAAGCTCGTATTTTCGACTGCGCGGTGAGCTACACCGATCGACGCCTGCTTGTTTTCAGCCAGGATGCTCACCCATATAAGGGCCGGATCACATGCTACGACCTCAGCACGGGAACGCCGGTCCACGATCCCGCTCATTCAGTGTCCGGTTTCCTTCCACAGACGATAGGCGCGCATGGCTACGGCAACTGGCGGATGGCGTGCGATATCGAAATCGATCACTCCAACCCGGATGCCGAGTACTGTCGCGTGCTGATAATGGAGCGCTGCCAGCCCTGGGCTGCGGGGACAGCGTTTGTCAAGATGGACACTGACGGGAATGTAATAGATACCTACCAGAATCCCGGCGCGTACCCTGATGCCCAGTATTACTCCTCAGCGATCAATCCAAATGCACAGGATCCGGATGGCGTATTTCTGGTGTGCGTCGAGGACAATTCGTGGGGCACTCCCCCAAGCTACCCCGGCGAGTACCATGTGTACGCGACACCTCCGGGGTGGTAGTGCGCAAGCCCTGATGGATGAAGAAGATATGTGCCACCCACAAACTTGTTTGTGGGTGCATCATTAAATCCGTATTAGACTTCTGTCCTGTTGCTGAAATTTCACACGTGTCGCTGATCCCCTGAGTAAGTCTGTAAGCAAGCAGTACACCCACAAACCAGTTTGTGGGTGGCACCGCTCTTCCTTGAAACAATCCCTGAATATTGCAGCGGTCTCGTGTTTGTGTCCCGTATACGACCAGAATGGTCGCAGTCACGATTAATCCACGTATTTTCTTGGAATTCGAGGCGGTATCAGAGTCAGAATCTCATAAACGTGCGTTCCGAGAAGCTCTCCGAGTTCCTCGGCACTGATGCGGTCGTTTCCGTTGGAGCCAATCAAAGTTACCGGTTCTCCGACCCCGATAGATAGATCATCCGGAAGAAGAATATGCGTGAAATCCATGCTCACCGATCCGACGACTCGACACCTCCGTCCCCGTATGAGGACCTCCCTCTTTCCGCTCGAATGGCGCATGAATCCATCCGCGTAACCTACGGGAATTATCCCCAGCCTGCATGAACTTCCGGAGCGATTGACAAAGCGGTGATTGTAACCCGCGGCGTCGCCGGGAAGCAGAGTCTTCACTTCCGCGATTCGTGATTTCAGGCTCAACGCCGGTGTCAGAGACATCGTCCTGGGAACTTCCGGAGATCCATATTCGCCGTAGAGCGCGATGCCGATCCTGACGCAGTCGAGGGTCAATTCGGGGAAATTTATTAGTGCGGCGGAATTCGAGGCGTGCAGCTCCACGCCTGATGGTAGCTTATGGGAATCGAGCGTTTTCTTGAATTGGTTAAATTGCTCGATGGTAAGAGGGTTGTCGGCCTCATCAGATGACGCATAGTGAGTATAAATCCCCTCCAGCTCGACACCAGGGAACCGCGCGATCGCGTCCATGAGTCGAGGAAAATCACCCGGAGGGGCGCCGAGTCGATGCATGCCGGTGTCGATCTTGATCTGCACTCGTGCGGCCTTGCCAAGGCGTTCGGCGGCTCCCGCAAGCGCGCGGATTTCGTGCACCGAGATGACCGTCTGGCACAAGCCGGACGCAACAACTTCATCCGCATGGCTGGGAAGCGAGTATCCGAGAATCAGAACCCTGGTTCCCTCACCGCCGATTCCGGCTTCTCTGAGTTCGATACCCTCCCCCAGCGAGGCGACCGAAAAATCCGTTAAGCCTGCCTCCCTCAACGCCTTCGTTGCATCCACAAGGCCGTGCCCGTAGGCGTTGGCCTTGACCACAGCGATTATGCCCTGATCCCCTGCATGCTTGCGGACCTCGGCGGCATTCGAAGCCAGCGCGCTCTTGCTGACCTCCACCCAAATGGCCCGCGAGAACGGCACCCTAACTCCGCCTCCGTCCGCGACGCGAGCGAGAAGATCGTTTATTGGCGCGCTTCATGCGCTGGAAAGTTCTTGGAAGGAAATCAATTATGTCGCCTGCGATCATCGCCTGCCTGGTTAATCTTCGCCCGGCAAGGTTCCCGGCAAGTCCATGAAGATAAACCCCCGCGCAGGCGATCTGGAACGGGTCCCAGGCGATAGTCGGCTGGCCGGACAGACCCGCCAGAATGCCGGTGAGAACGTCGCCGCTGCCCGCGGTCGCCATTCCGGGATTCCCGGATTCAACGTTAATTGCGATCGGACATCCGGATGTTTCGCGAGGGGTCGCGATTTTTGTCCGTGCGCCCTTGAGGACAACAACTGTATCGCTCAACTCGGCATACGCTTTGAGCCGCTCGAGGGTTCCGTCGGGAAGATCGTGAGGAGCGGTCAATCGCGCGAATTCACCGGGATGCGGGGTGATTATCGGGGCGCGATGACGCCCTTTCAGCGGACTCGGATCATCGACAAACGCCCTGAGACCATCCGCATCGATGACTATCTGGTGATCGGGGGTGTCGGGAAATACGTTCACGAGTTCGCGCGCGAATTCCAATGCAGGCTCGTTCGAACTGAGCCCCGGTCCGAGCGCCAGGACATCCGCCCACTCTATCCATTTCTCCAGGTCCTGCACGGCATCAGGTGTGAAGCACCCGTGGTGCTCGTCGGCTGCGACCGGCGCGGTCATTATTTCAGGGCCTGTCCGAGCCGCGACAATCGCGTACTCGGTAATCGGAACCGCCGCGACCACCATCCCGCAACCGGCTCTAAGCGCGGCACGGCAGCAGAGCTCGCTCGCGCCGAGCATTCCGCGACTTCCGGCAACCACCAGAATCTGCCCGAAATCGCCTTTATGAAGCGCCTTCTCGTCCGGTCTGCTGCGATCGTCCGCGAACAATCGCGCTACGGATGGTCCCTCAATGGTCTCCATGGACGGGATCGCAGGCTCAACCGCCTCCGGCTGAAAACCAATGTCGGCAACGACAACCTCACCGGAGTACTCAACACCCGCGTTGAGGTATAGACCGGTCTTCGGTAAGCCCATGGTGATAGTCGCCACCGCCGGAATACCGGCTCCGAGGTAGTTCCCATCCGTGCCGTCAATGCCCGAGGGGATATCGCACGCCACGCACGGCCAGTTAAGTGCCCGCGCGGCCATAAGCAGATCTGCGGTCAAACCCGTTATCCGGCCCTTGACACCGGTCCCCAAAAGAGCATCCACCAATGCAGCTTCGCCCTCAATCGGTGAGCTTCCAACCCTCTTCGCGCGCTTCCTGAGTCGATCGATAGCGGTCTTAAGGTCATCCCCGGTGTCAATTGTTATGACTTCAACGGATGCCGGAAGCGCCTCGAGATTGGCTTGGCAGTCATCAGTGAGATCTTTGCCTCCCCTGAGCAGATATACCTCGACCTCCCTCCCGTTCTCTGCAAGGTACCGCGCCGCGACCAGCCCATCGCCGCCGTTGTTTCCCCGACCCGCCAGGATAACGACAAGATCGGCAGGCAATCTGTCCAGGACCCACTCCGCGACTGCGCGTCCCGCGTTTTCCATCAGCGAGAGACCCGGCATGCCCATCTCATCGATGGCACGCGAGTCGACCGCGCGCATCTCGTCCGGTGTCAGGACTTTCATGGTTTCTACAACTCAGTTACACGCCCTGTGGCTGAGTAAATTCGGAAGAGGTCGATTGCCCTGATCGCTATATCGCGTGCTTCGCGCTCGTTCGGGGCCTCTGTCATGACACGTATGACCGATTCAGTCCCGGACGGCCTCACCAGCAGTCGTCCCTTGGCTTTCTCCATTTCTCCCTTGAGGAATTCTATCTCGGTCTTCACGCGATCATCCGCAAGGCAGGCTTCCTTATCCTCGACCGCAATATTCAACTGCACCTGGGGATATCGCGACATCATTTTCCCGAGCACCGACAGGGGCGTGTCCGTCAGACGCAGCAACATGCCGACCATGACGCCGGTAAGAATTCCATCCCCGGTCGTGTGATAATCGAGGAAAATGAGATGCCCTGATTGTTCGCCACCAAGCGTGGCGCCGGATTTCAGCATCTCCCTCAGGACGTACTTGTCACCGACCCTGGCTCTCAGGAGGTTGCCTCCCTCGCTTTCCAGCGCGACCTCCAGGCCTTTGTTGCTGAGCACGGTGCCCACGACTTTATTGCCGGGAAGGGCATCCTGTTTCAGGAGGTGAATGCCCCACATCGCCAGAACCTGATCCCCGTCCACGACCTTGCCTTTTTCGTCGACGAATATCGCCCTGTCTGCATCGCCATCCAGTGCAATGCCCATATCAGCCCCAATCTGAACCACTCTCTCGCTGCATGCTTGGGGATTTGTTGCGCCGCAGTCTACATTGATCCGGGCGCCGTCCGGTTCTCCGTTGAGGGGAATCACATCCGCGCCCAGGAGAGTGAAAATCGAAGTAGCCAGACCGCATGCCGCTCCGAATGCGGAATCAATGACTATTGTCAGTCCCTGCAGGCGATCCTGGCCGATGCTGGTGAGGTGTTTGACATACTCCTGCATTGCCGAGGTGGCCTTGACCCGTTTGCCCACAGTCTCACCCACTACCATCGGCCTTTCACGATCGTCAGTGAGAAGCTCCTCGATTCGCTCCTCGATCTCGTCGGAAACCTTCATTCCCTTGCGGTCGAAAAACTTGATGCCATTGTCCTCAATGGGATTGTGGCTGGCCGAGATTACGCAGCCGAGTGAAAACTCCATATGTCGGGTGAGGAAAGCAACAGCCGGTGTAGGCGCGATCTCGACAGCGTGCACGTCGCAACCGGCGGACATGAGCCCCGCCGATATCGCGGCCTCCAACATCGGTCCGGACAGCCTGCTGTCGCGCCCAATGAGGATTCTCCGCTTCCATTTTTCTTCGATAAGGAGATCACCCACCGCTTGACCAAGCCGAAACGCCAGGTCGGCCGTGAGATCTTTGCCTGCTATGCCTCTTATCCCGTCGGTTCCGAATAGTCGCGCCATACAAAACTCCCGCGGCGCGGGAACGCGCCGCCGATGGCACATTATAGCAGCTTGGTCCGGGTTTGTCGGAATGAGCGCTATTCAGGCTCTTCCACAGTGTCTTCGGGCGGGATTTCAGGAGGATTCTCCGGTGCTTCTTCGGGGGATTCCTCCGGGGCAGGCTCTTCCTCAACCTCAGGAAGCTCCTGTTCTTCCCGGAGTCGGATCGTCACCTGGGCAGTTGCAGGATTCTGACTGGTGACTCTGGCGTAGCTCGGTCGACCCACGCTGACGTCCAGCTCGTACGTACCGGGACCCAGGTCCTCGACATCAACCACCGGCAGGATGTAACCAAGGGTTCCCGTTTCAATGAGGCTGTTCAGCTCGCCTTCGACTGTCACATCCACAAGTTCGGGATTGACTGAGTAAGTGTAGCGCGTGTCGTCCCTCTGCTTGATTTCTATCGGCACCCTGAACGGAACCATTCCCCTTATCGGCTCAATGCTCAACTGATAATTGATATGATCCGGTGACAGCGAAACCCCGGCCACAGGAAGTCGAATCGCTGCTGAATCGCTTTTCCCACTCGTCCATCCTGAGACATTAATTGTCACCGGGAGACTCTCGATTCTGTCAAGGACCTCGACGGGACCCGTGACATCGACCAGCAAAGGGCTATATGAGAACGAGTCCATCTTGTAGTTGAGCGCCGGAGAACCTTGAATAGTCACATCTACTTGCACTGACTTTGTTATTTCAGTGGGCTGCAGGCTGATATGTATGATTTTCTGATCCGGTGTTAGTGTGACGCTCTCGATACGGTCACCGTTCTCGTTAACAGCCTGAAAATACACCGGCAGGTCGGTGGACCTGTCAATCTCGTTGAAATCGATGTAGTAGACCACGCGTTCGACATCTTTCATGAACTGTTCAGCGCCGGAGAGTTCGATTTCCTGAGGCACGTATTGGATCGAGACCTCCGATGGCTGGTCCCCGGGATTCATCAGGTCCGGAGTAATGTTTCTCCTCACCAGGTTGTCAAGCGTGACTAAGATTGGTCCCGGAAATTCGGCTCGGAGCCCGTAAAGGACAGGCTCCAGACGGGGCGAAATGACGTGTATACCTGCGGATTGACCGCCACAGTCCAGCACAGCCTTCGGATCGGAGTTCTCCAACTTTGTCAGCCTGCTCGAGCGCCCACTCACGTCGGCGAATATCACATCTTCTTCGAGGGCCGTCGATACCACCATCATGCCGGGATCCACCCGAACTTCCACATCGCACTGAATCCTCCTTCCCTCCACCGGATCGGAGGCCCTTGTAAGACTCCAGGCCAGAAGCGCCAGGATCAGGCTCATGA
>CBDUXL010000091.1:0-11432 GCA_965371155.1 uncultured bacterium
CCCAACCCTCAATTTCCGAGTAGAATCCTGCGACCTCCTCTGCCGGGAGCATGCCCTCGGCGCTCAATCCCATTCCACCAGACAGATGGGTCACACTTGATGTCACCGTGAAATCCGGTGGAATTACAATCTCCGGCGGCCAACCCTCAATCAAGCCACCCATTGTCGGGGTTTGAGCGATCGGCGTTTCCTCTCTCGTATCTCCCTCATCACCTTCCTGAGACCCCGCACCGCTCGGGTCCTCGGCTGATTCATCCCCCGTGATTTCAGTCTCCGTCACAGTACCGTCTGTGTCGGGAGCATCGACCTCGGTGTCCGAAACGGGCGTGTCATCGCCCGTCGAAGCGCCTCCGTTATCAGACGGTGCACAGGCGATGGTAATCAGGGCGATAAGCATGAAAGAAACAGCAACAAGAGTGGATAACCGCATTGTGTTCTCCTTTTCATGCGCGAGAGCATCCTCTGCAAACGCAAAGCCCTCGCGCTGCAATTGCGACAGGAAACAGGGTAGTCATCAGGAGTCCCATGTCAAGCGGAGCTGGAAATGGACATCCCCCCGGCTCGATCCGATTTCATTCGTCAGTAGCCATAGGGCTGTACGAAAGGCGAATCCAGACTGGATCAGACCCGACTGCCTCGAGCCAGTACTCTTTCTGTCGAAGACCTTCGACCAATCCCGGCGCGGCTCTGGCGGTGCTGATTTCCAGTCTGGCGCCTGGCTTTTCTGCGACAATCACCAGAATAGGATCGGAGCCCCTTCCGCCTCCTGCAGGAATCTCCCGCACCCTCAGGCTTTCCCAGGTGGCAAGTTCCTCCAGATGAAAATCCTGGACTCCACCGGGTGTTACCAGCTTCGAGGAAGCAAGCATGAAAACATACATCTCGTTATCGACATTTCGACCGCCGCCGGCGACCTTCGCGTCCGGATGAAGAGCAATGTCCTCAGGGAAGCCATTGGGTATGAAGCTGAAAGGGTCCTGCTCGTTTTCATCCTGGCCCTGGATGGTAACAGACGGCGCGCCGGGCCACTCGGCCAGGGAATCCGCCGCCACAGCGTCCGACTCCTCGGCCTTCCCGGTGACCCCGGATTCCGCTTCGCTTTCTATGTATCCCGGGGCTTCCAGAGCTTCCTGACTGCTATCCGCCATTGATGCAGCCTGGTCGGCAACAGCTCGCCGAGGTATACCCCTTCCTCCGGCTGCGCAGCTTAGAAGCCCAGTCGCGAGAACCGCCAGGATTGCCGCAGCAGTTCTGAGAACCGGAGTTGTCCTGTCCTTAGGCATACCAAAAACCCCGCCGAGAGCACCTCAATTCAACTCCTCGCCGGGAGCACGGTCCCCCACACACTGATATTGACCCATTCCCCGGACGGAGGGTTCAAGACTATTTCCTAATATCGGCCGAAATCCCGGGGTCTACGGGGAAAGGCTGAGCCTGCGGGAGGGCGGCTCATAGTGAACATCCGGCATGATTCCGGTCTCAAACCCGCTTATCGAGCGCCTGAGGCGGAGTTGGTGTATAATATTGTGCGGATGGTGATACCCGTCCAGGGTATTGTTATGCCTGATCTTCAGATAATTCCTGACAACGATCCAATTCTGCGGAAAACCAGCAGGCGGGTCAAGTTCGTCGATGATGAATTAAGGCAACTCATTACCGACATGTACACGGCCATGGTCCAGCACGTTGGCATTGGGCTCTCGGCCATCCAGGTTGGAGTGCCCAAGCGTTTTTTTGTCTACGAAATCCCCAATAGACTCTGTAGTAAACACGAAGCCTCTTCTGACGGGGAGCAGTCCGAGGACGGCGATGAGTCTGCGCTGGAACCGCACGATTTGACAAAGGATCATCCAAACGAAACTGAGGATTCAGAAACCGAAAGCGGGGAGGACTCAACAAGCGAAACCGGGTCGGATTCCTCGGAGGATGAACCTCCCGATTTCGGCTACACCGGCGAGTTTACCGTCTGCATCAATCCGCGAGTCATAGCCAGGGAAGGCGAGCGCATTGATGACGAGGGCTGCCTGTCGAGGGAGGGATGGGTCGCCAAGGTCAAGAGGGCGCGCCGGATCACTTTCCAGGCATACGACATCAACATGGAGAAATTCGAGCGCACGGTGGAAGGTCTGGAAGCTCGATGCGTACTACATGAGACAGACCATCTTGACGGCATTCTCTTCACGGACAGGGCCGAACCCGACACTCTGAGAGAGATCTCCGATGAGGATGAAGATGGAGAAACTCAGGATGAGGTCGGGGAGGAAGCTGCTTCCACTCCGGATGACTCGGAGGCGGTCGAAACCCCCGTCAAAGAAACGGCCTGATGCGCTATGGAAACAGGGCTACCTGAAAATGCGGACACGATAACGGTCTTTACCAGGTTCTTCCTGCCGAGTTTCATTTTAATCATCGTGTTGCTGGTGGTTTATGTGATTTATCGGTGGAAAGTCGCCGCCGACCGTCGCGAACTCCTGGAACTCGATCCCGAGCGAATGAAGCTCAAGGTTGAGGCTCTGGCGGCTGAGAAGTTGGCCATGAGGAAAGCGACTGAAGCCAAACAGAAGAAGCCTATCCAGGATCCCGACATGAACCAGCCTTCCGGTGAAGATGTTGAGGACGGCCTAGTTTCACTGGACCAATAGACGGACAAGAAATGCTTGCGATCCCTGTAATACATCATTGCTTTGTCTCCGGGTCCAGCCAGGGATCGGCGCTGGGCGTCCTTAACAATCTACATCTTGCCGTGACTCTCATTTTCATCGGGATATTGCTCCTGCTGACCGCTCATTGGTACATACGCCGCGAATCCGCCTTGCGAAGGTTGAAGGACAAGAAGAAAGGGAGACGGTTCGGACGTGACGATGATATGGTCTTCCAGTTTGAGGTCATGACACGTGAGGAGCTGAAGGAGATGATTCACAAGGAACGCGCAGCCAAGGCCGAGGCTGCCAAGGGTCAAAAGGAAATGAAAGCGGGAGACACTCCTGCTGCCGATTTAACTCCGGCCGCTCCTTCCCCTGTCATGCCTACTGATACTGAGGAACCGGTCAGTGAAGCAGATGATGCGCCGGGACGCCTTCCGGATGAAGCTTCTCCTGCGGACGTGCCTGAACGCCGTCCTGCGCCGCCAAGGTCGCGAGATGCGGTTCTTCTTGCCCATCTTGCAATGGAGGATGGTGATGACGAAAAGGGGAGCGGCGGGAAAAAGGAAACTCCCAAGTCGAAGTACTCCGACCTGGTTGAGAGAAGCATACTGTCAAATGAGCTTCCAGAGGAGTTCCGCAACAAGTCTCGGAAGATATAGTCATCAGAACCACCGGAATAACGAAAAAGCCCCGGCGGAAACCGGGGCTTTGATTTTGAATTCAAGTAGATCGAGTGTCCAAGTCTAGTGTGTGGGTTCAGGATCAGGAATTGGGAGGTCACAGAGGAACTGCGGGGAGTTCAGGAAGGAAGTGGTGGTCGACCAGATGGTTTCGTAGTCGTAGCCGTCAATACTGATCCCCGCGCATTCAATTCTGGCAAGCATGACTCTCGGTTCGTATCCGAGCATGTAGAGACTATAGCCCGGAATATTCATCTCATCCACCGGCAGACCCGCGGCGTCATGAGCCAGGTGGATTTGCCACACCAGGCTGCCATCACGTCCGTAAATGTCCAGTGTGAGCAGGCCCGCTGTGGTGCCGTTGGTCCAATCCGCGTTTATGAGGAAATTGAACATGTCAATTTCCGCGGTGTCGATCACCGGGGGAATACCGAAGTTAAGATCAGGCAGGCCGGCTCCGGACGGGTCCCAGGCCACATACATGGTCTCTCGTCCACCAGTAGGATACTTAATGCTGGCCTCAACGACATGGCGATCCGGCGTCAGTGGAGGATCGAAGGCTTCCAGATCGTATGTTCCGGTTGCAGCTTCCGGGATGACATAGACCTGCAGGCCGTAGGGAACGAATTCCCAACTATTGCCAATGCATCCGCCTGGGGTGGTTACTAGGGCGGTTCCCTCCCCAAACAACGATGCGTCAATGGCGAAGTTACCTGACGTGTAGGTGTTGGGAGCGGTCGGTGTCTCGGGGAACTCGAACATCCAACCGATTGTGGCAGTAGCCGGCAGACTACCGAAGTCCTGATAGGCATAGCCAAGAATGTCGAATTCCAAAGGATCCCCTTCGCCGGTGCCGATCATATCGGTCGTTATTTCCGCTGAGTACATAAACAGGACCGCGCCGACATTTTGATAGGCATTCGCATTCATGTAAATGTGCTGCAGGGCGTAGGGACCGCCGGTGGTTTCATTCCATTGGGCGGGAACATGGGTAGTCGTGCCTTTTAACCGCCAAAGGTCATTGCCCGCGCCCACGGCTGGAGAGTCGGCAATCGCGACCACCATGCACACTCTGCCGCCGGACATGGCGTACGGTTCCATAGCGAAAACTACCAGGTTCGCGTTTGTGGCCAGAATGGTCTGGCTCACATACCCGTCTGCGAAGGCCGTCAGGGTAATCGGAAAAACCAGTCCGCTTAGCAGCTTGGTTCCATTAACGCTCAGCGTCAACAGCTCTCCGGTATCTGTCTCTATGAAAACGACCGCCGTCACGGCTTCTCCCGACCAGCGATCGCGACACGCGACAAGACCGAAATCCTCGACATCAGGCACTACCTCGACGCCTCCGCCGGCCGCTACCAGTGCCTCATATGCAGTCACCAGATCACTGAGCTGTGTCTCTTCGATATCTCCTCCCTCAGACAGTTCCTGCACGTCTTCGGGAGTCGTGGGACCGCTCTCTCCACAGGCTCCAAGCAGGAATAATCCAAGGACAAGTAAGATCCAGAAGATCCAGCATGTATTGTTGTATTTGGTCATTGACATTCCTCCCGCATTGCGAGTCTTTCTCTGACCATAGTATGGACATGAGACCCACTCCCATTCACTATCAAATTCAACATGTCTTTAAACACGGGCTTTTTTCGGTGATCTCATTTTTCGCACTTGTAAGGGCTCAGGAGCTGCCGGTTAACCTTTTTCCCGGAATCAGTTAGAATCATGCCCTGCCGGCGCAGTTCCGTCGCCGGGACCGAGAAAATGTCACTCGCAGACTCTTTCACCATCAAACCCACAACCGCCCTGTGGCAGGGCGAACCCGGCCATCGTCAGGTTCTTTGGGTGCACTGGGATAACCTCCCGGCGACCTTTGGATTGGTCGCTTCACCGGGAGGGAACGACAAATGGAGCGACCGTGTGGAAGTCGATCCCCGAGGAAAACCGTGGGGCGATCTCCTCCTTGGTGTTCCGGTTCCGGAGAATGTGCTCCCGGGTCAACGCTACCCGGTTATCATCACGATCGACTGTCTGGGCAAAATTGACGAACTGAAAATTGAGGCAATTTGCCCCGAGGGTGACTGGGTATGCTTTATTGGGGCCGGCTACCACGCGGATCCAGTCTGGTGGAACACCCAGCGTGACTATACCGAGGTCGGCAGACTACAAGGAAGCGGTGTGGGATCTTTCATCGATCTCAACCGGCTGTATTTGAGCCTCCTTGAGACTGACCCGGATTTCGCTTGCACTATTGAAACCGTCCCGGTGCTTCATCCAACCTGGCTTTCCGATCCAGAGTGCCGAAACACCATCCGCAAACTGATTCGCGAACGGCGTCTCGAGCTGATCGCAAGTTACGACGAACCGCAGTCGACTCTTGTCGGATGCGAGCTGCTGTGTCGGAATATCGCCTACGGCGCAGGTTTCGGGCGCTTGATTTCAGGCGTAACACCAAAAGGTCTGGCGCAGTGGGATGTTTTCGGACACGACCCCATCTGGCCGGCGTTGGGCCGCGCCGCGGGCCTTGAATGGACCACGTTCTGCCGTGGTCTCTACCATGGAGGATGCCTCCCCCCCGACGAGAATTGCATTCCCACGGAGTTTCGGTGGGTCAGCCCCGACGGTAGCGAGCTTATGACCCACTACATGAGCCGTCATTACACGTCGGGATGGGAATTCTCCTGGGCATCGCGCGAAGAAGGCGAGTTGGGGGTTCTTAAGCGGTTCGACCAGCTCACTATCCCGGCGCCTACGCACAATGTGCTGTTCCCCTGCTATGGGGATTTCGCCGAGCCGTTTGAGGGGATGATGGACCTTGTCCGATGGTGGAACGAGAAATACTTGTCGCCGCAACTGGTTGTGGGAACACAAGATGATTACCTCACTGCTGTCAGGGAATCGTGTGAAAGCAAGAGAATCTGGCTTCCGCCGATTTCCCGCGACCTCAACCCGGCTTTCTCCGGGTGCAACTTGAGTTTCGCAGAGACCAAGCAAGCCCAAAGGCTGATTGAGAGCATTATTCGCGATGCGGAAGTGTGGGCAACATGCGCCAACCTATACGGAGCGGCGTATCCCATCGCGGCGCTCGATCGCGCATGGCGAATACTCAACTTCAATGCCCACCACGATGCCGTCACCGGAAGCGAGTCGGACCAGGTCTATCTCGATTTAACGGCGCTGTACCGCGAGGCGCATGACCTGGCATCGGAAGTACGGGATCGCTCGATGAAGGCGATTGCCCGAATCACCCGCTCTCCTGACGGGAATGGCGATAAGATCGTAGGGGTTTTCAACTCTCTCGGACGTAGCCGCGGCGGCACGGTCGCGATTCCCAAAGAAGAACTCCCGGAAGATACTCACTGGTCGGCGGTTGATGATTCGGGTGAAGCTGTTCCCTTGGTTCAGCACGCGGATGGATGGGAGTTCAAAAGCAGGGAAGTCCCGGCACTGGGCTGGAAAACGTACCGTCTTATCGAGGAAGTGAAATCGCCTCAAGCGATCGGGCATTCCGAACCCTGCACCATCGAGAATAACCACTTTATTGTCAGAGTGGACCCACCCCGAGGGGGCGGAATTGAGAGCATCGTTGACAAGCAAACCGGCAAGGAATTCGTGACATCAGGCGAGATCGCAAACGACATCGTTGTCTATCCCGAATACCCCGGGCTCGAAATGGGCCCATGGTGTATACAGCCGACAGGCGAGCGCATCTTCGCAAGTGAGAAACCGGCCAGGGTGGTGCGTGAGATATCTCACGGAGTGCAGGCAATAACAAGCGAAGTCGAGTTCCTCGGGTGCATCGTTGAGAGAAGGATCACGCTTTACAAAGGCGAGCAGTTTCTCGATTGCGTCACCTCCATCCGAGGTTTCTCCGACCACGATCTTTTGTGGCGCGCTGAGTTTCCGATGCATTTGCCCGGTACTCGACCTGTAGCGCAGACCTCGGGCGGGGTAATCGGTCGGCCTTTCGGCAGACTGGGCGATTTCCAGGACATCGAGTATTTCGGCGACTTCGCGATAGATACATGGGGCGGTTTGGAATGCCCGCTTGCGTTTCGCTTGAATGTAAACGGGAGATCAATCGACCGGACCGTTGCGGTCGGGGAGATTGTAATTACCGATTCCCCGGACGCAGAGATTCAGGACGCCGTCGATCGACTGGTTCCGCTGCTCGCGCGCGTCGGCGTGACCACGGTGGTCACGCGTTCAGGTTCGCGCAGGGCGGGAGACTGGTCAAAGGATGGGTCGCGACCGGACTTCCGTATCGTGCTCGGCTCACCGCAGTCCAACGCCTTCCTGAAAGAGGTCCTGGAACAAGCCAATGAATCGGATCCTGAAACCCTCAGCAAATGGCTTAGTAACGGACGCCCAGGGGCATGTTGGATCGATCTCGCAAATCATGATATTGGTTTCGACCAGCCGATAATCGTTTTGCCCGCAAAACGCGATAATCTCCGCTCAGTATTGGATCAATGGGAGAAAGCTGCACCCGGATCTCCCGCGATGTTTGGATCAATCCACCATGCTGTGCTGTCGCCTGATTATGCTGATTCTGGTGCTTACAGCACTTTCCATTCAGGTTGCGCGATAATCGTGCATGGAACGCCCGGCATGCAGGTTCTTCCGGATGGCACAATCGCGCTTGGATGGTTCCGATCATCATCCGGTTGCCCGTCCGGCGGATGGATCGATGATTCTCCTCGCCGCATGCCCGACGGATCATTCTTCCAGCACGAGCACTGGACCCACAGCTTCGAGTATAGAGTCATGCCGCATGTCGGCGACTGGCGCGACGCCGGTGTCGCGCTGGCCGCCGAGGATTTCACGCAACCGCTCGAAGCTGTTGTTTGCAAACCATCGACCGGGAAACTGCCCTCAACCGGGAGTTTCCTTTCTCTCGAGACGGGCGGGACGACACTCCAGGCGCTTCGGCCTCTCGAAATGCCTGAAACATCATTTGACCACGGGGACAAGCCTGTCGAAGTGAGTTCAGGAATTCTGGTTCGGCTGAGGGAGATTAACGGTCGAGCAACCGAGTTCTCTCTGCCGGATGAAAGGGTGCTGAATGTCAAACCTGTGGACCTTCTGGGTTCGGCAATTCAAACTGAAACCGATGATGAGAATCATCCGGGCCGATTCAAACTCGACCCCTGGTCGCTCAGGACATTTGCGGTGCACGCGAATCTCGGCAGCAACAAGCCGCTTGCGGGGACTTCAATCGATGATGAACTAAAACCTCGCGAGCTTTGGCCCGCCCGGTATTGGAGATCGAGTCTCGGTCCCGCCGGATGGCGCGCGCAGCCTGTTTTTCATAAATTCGTGGAGACGAGTCTTGACCTCAAACCCAATGAGAAGCTAACGGTGAAATTGCAGGTCGTGAGCAATGTTCAGCGACCCATCTCCTCGGTCAAAATCGCGTTCCAATGCCCGGACTTCATCGATCTCGACAAGCACAACTATGGGCCATTCGACCTTGAGTCCGAGCAAGTCATCGAGGTTCCCATAGATATTGCGGTTGAAAATGAAATCCCGGATGAGGGCGGATTTCTGAGTGCAATCCTGACGATGCCGGATGGAGTCAGGACCCTCGCTGCCGTTCCAGTCAATCGCCGGGTCAACCAGCCCCTTCCCCTGGAGCTGGAGCTGCCCCAAGCGGTCATTGTTGGCAAGGACAGCACAGAACTTGTTGTTTCTATTGGCAATACGCTCCCCCAGGTTGTCGAGGGGATGTTGGAGCTGATTCTCCCTTTCGAAGCCTGGACGCTGATACCGGCCGATTCAGTGCGCCGGGAGGTGGTTCTTCCCCCCGGAGAAACCATTGACATCAAGTTCCCTCTCAAGAGATGCGCGTCGGTGGAACCTGGGCGATATTTCGCGCTGGCGAAGCTGCATTGTCTCGAAGAACAGATTTACTCCGAATCGTGCTGGGTGATTGTTCCCGACAAGAACGGGATTTGGGTCAATTGCGACCAGGGTCGCTGTTTCCCTTTCGGTCGACCGAATGCTTCACTCGGCCTGACTTTCTACACTGAGAACGAGACCAAACCTGCTTTGCATACAAGCCAATCGCTGGAGGATTTGAAGCTTGATCTGTCGCAAACATCGGAACAGATCCCCGGCGGAACCAGGACACAATTCTCAGTCGACCTTAATCTGAAGTCCGATCCGCAGCCCGATTCGAACTTCACGATGATTGTGGAAGCAGCCGGCACCGAGCGGAAGTTCGAGCGAAGTATCCGTTTCCCCAGGGGACAGAGAACCGAGGTCAGGAGATTAGAGAAATCGCCGGGACTTGAGGATTCCGTGGAGCAATGGATCGATGCACTCGATTACCATTCCCAGCGTCTCTCATTCGTCGATGCAAACGCGAATCGCGACAACCGCAAGTTGGATCTCCCCGTGTGGATCGGCCACGATTCCGACGCGCTCTATATCATGGTTGAAACTGACTGGGAGGTCAGGCTCAATCCCCACCGCAAGCGGAACATCAGGCTCGGCGATTGTCTGCAACTTGCGTTCTTCCCCTCAAGGCTGGTCGAGATCGGTTTCGCATTGACATTCGACGGCCCTGTATCGTGGACCTGGCACGTGGTAATGGGTTCGCCGCATCCGCCGCTTGCTCAGGTGAGAATTGATCGAGCTTCCGGCACTACTCGATTCCGTACGAGAATACCCTGGCATCTCATCCGGCTTGAGAATCCCCCGGCGCTGCTGCCGTGGAATGTCGTGCTGCAAACGACCTCATCGGACAACCGATGGGCAGGCGCATGGCAGCTCGGCGACGGAACGGTGTTCAAGAAAACCGCCGATGGAACCGAGTTTGGTTTGCTGACGATGGGGAATTTGTAGGGGCAGGCCTCGTGCCTGCCCTACTGTGGCAGGCCTTGTGCCTGCCCTATTTGTGCCTGCCCTATTTGTGCCTGCCCTGCTATTCCGCCAGGACCCTCCTCAAATCACCCTCCGATTCCTCCGTTACATCGATCCACATACCATCCTCCTTCCTGAAAATCAATACAGGCGCGTCCTCTGGAACATCCACTCCTCGACAGTTGTCAATCCTCACGCTCAGATCGTAGCAAGTCAGGCACCTGACACCGGGGTAGTAAGTCTCGATCGCGGCACCGTGGTAGGTTGCCCAGTCCACCTCCCGGTCTGTTTTGTCCAATACGACCAGAGTTCGAGGTGGAATCACCGGATGCATTTCCTGTATGGCCTCTACGCACTCCTGCGCTTCTACCGCGGCGAAGGCTGCCCAACCGAGCTGTAGCGCCAACCGTGTATTCATCGGAAACCAGGCTACGTAAAGAAGCAAGGCTATCGCAGTTACGGCCCTGAACTTCTTCTCCCGGAGCGCCGATGCGATAACGGGAGCCGAGGCAATCATCAGGAATCCCAAAGGCAAGGTCAAATAGTATGCGAAATGGTGCCCAGGCGTAATCAGGGCCGGTAGGAGTATGATGAGCCATCCCACCCAACCGAAAAGCGGCGGCACAAGCGGCTTCTTCGCATCAAGCGGTGTGTTGTCGCTCCTCCACGGCGCCAGGGTAACCCACAGCCAAAGAACGGGAACAAGGACTACCATGGCGAGAAGAACACTTGATAACGCCAGGTGCCTCCGTGCAATCACTATAAGATCATCAAGGGCACCCAGGTCAATCGGCACTCCGAGCCGATCGAGAATCCAATACTCACCACCGGTCGCGAGGATCGGATCGTAGAAGAACACGAGAAAATTGCCGACGATTTTTATGACGCTGAATGAAACATAATAGGACTCGTACTCCTGCAGCTCCGCGAACTTCTCCACAACAAAAACCACCGTACCAGCGCCGAGGATCAGCACTACCAGTCCGGCGGCGGTGACACGTCGGACGGCGAAAAGGTCAAAAAGCACAAACACAAACGCTGCAAGAATCATCGTCTCCTTTGTAATAAGCGAGAGCGCGATAAGCAGCACCGCAAGGATATCGAGGCCGACGGATGACTTCCCTGTTTCTTTCAAGCTGTCCAGCGATTTCGCGTGCGCCAGGAACGCGCCGAAAACCAGACCCGCCGCGATCAGCTCGCCCGATCCTGTCACCCATATCTGCACGTTATAGAGCATGCCGGAAAG
>CBDUXL010000092.1:0-11405 GCA_965371155.1 uncultured bacterium
TCATGGGTGTGTTTATGACCGATGGTCATGGGGACCTGACGCATCCGGACCACAGCAACGTCACCTTCTCGGACGGCGTCGTGCTAGATGCTACGATGCTCAATCCGGACGGCTACACGAGGTGGTGGAACCAGGATGAATTCGATGACCCCAGCGTCAGGATTTTCTCCTTTATCCCCGGCGCCCTGGCCGCCAACGGGCCCGGCTGTAATGCCATCCTCAACCCTTACAAGTACTTCGCCGACGGGATCCAATCCGAGGATGACGTGGCCGAGTATCTCGCCGCCAATCCCGATCGGAGAGGTTTCTTCGGGGCCGGTGACTCCATCACCAGGCGCTACGAATTGCAGTGGCCGATGGTCGGCGGACTTCCTCAGTTTGAGTTCGACTACGCAGTCGTCGCAAGCTGGGAAAACCCGAATGTGACGCCACCCGTTGTTATCCCTGATGACTTCCCGTTCACGGCCAACGCCATCGAACCTGTCGCTCTCAGCGTAGCCAACACTTCGGACTTCTGGAATTCCGCGGTTGCGGCCACTGCGGGTGGCGATCTGCATCTGCAACTTGAGTTCTACAGCTTCGGGGCGGCTGGCGAGCCCGGCGGAATTCCCGATGTCGTCGACAAGATCATTGTGGAGTTCATCGACTCCGCCCAGTGGCCCGGCGGCCTGTACAGGGAGAACACCGCCCCCTCTACGTCGGTCGTCAGCTCAACTGTGAACTCATCGACTTACTCATTTGACTTCACCGACATTCCGCCTCCCTCCGATTCCGGAGACGCGCCCGTCATGGTCATCTTCCAGACCGTTAGGGACTACGACAGCGGTTTCGGCACGGGGTATCCAACCGGTGCTGCACTGTCATCGTATTTCCTCATCAATATACCGGTCAGCCCGTACGATCCCGGCACTAGTCAACCTCCTTACTGCAATGCGCCGGTACCCGAGTTCACCGATCGCAACATACTCGATATCGAGCTATACGAGGCAGATGTGGGAGAGCTACAGGGTGAGCCGTTCAACATCGATTGGTCCGTCGAGCCGACCGGATCCCCGAAGGACTACACGAACACGGACACGGACGCAATCGTGGTTAACTGGTGGAATGCTACCGATAGCAACACGCAACCACCCCCGACTGCTGCAATCGACTACGATGTCTGCGTGAGCGTGTACGACGGCGACGGGTTCAACGAGTGCAGCGTGACCGTGACGGTTGATCCCCGTCCGATCATCGATGTCGTCTCGCTGCAGTCGGGCATAACTCTCAACCCGCAGCCCGACCAGGGCGCTCAGCCTTGCGACATCAGCGTCTCCAACCAGGGCACCAGCTCTTCGGGCGAGATAATGGTGCAGGACAATATGTTGTCCGAGGTGAGATTGTACAAGTTCAACGACGCCTACTCGATGAACACAAGTATTATCACTCTGGATACCTCATGGGTACCGTACCCCCCTCTGGACGATGCCACCTCCTGGAACGACTATCACAAGTTCGATAGCAGACACAACGGGCAGTTCATACATATCTCGAGCGCTAACGATACTTGGCCATCACTCCCGTGGACAGGCGCCGGTCTCGCCATCAATGATCCTTTCCATAGTTTCATAATGCCCTTCTGGAATACGACCGGCTCCTGCACCTACCTCAGCGCGTTTGGTGACTGGGGCCAAAGCGGCAATCCTGACCCGGACGATATCACCACCTATGATTTCAGATGGAAGCAGATCGTAGATTACACTACCGGCGTTTCAGGAAACGGCGATGACACCAGATTCTACGGGCTGTATGCTCTCAGTCCCCAGTGGCTGCCGAACCATCCTGCCGACTCGCACCCGGGCTGGGTCTACGTACTTTGGTCCAATAGCCCCTGGAGCGATCCTACCACCGACCTTACCGGCATGGGACTCGGATTGAGCAGCCAGTACATCGATCCGATCTATGGTCCAGGTCCCATTGACGATACCGCGCCGGACCTCATGGCCCTGGGAATGGATGACGAGAACTACTGGGTAGCCGACTGGCTTACGGGCGCGGATGAGTGGATCGACGATATCACTCTCTGGTACATGCTTGACAGCGATCTGACCGCGGCGGACAGGAAAGTTCACATGGTCCTGCTGCCCAAGGATTATGATGACCCCCAGTGGTCCGGGCCTAATGCGGTCTTCTACTACGATGACTACATTGGAAACGGTTCCGCCTGGAATCTCGACTTCGCCGGCGACACGCCGGTGGACGTCGAGGTCGTGTACTCCTCGAATGAACCCGGCCTCGACCACAAGGTCAACTGGATTGCAGTGCTCTGCGACACGAGCCCGGGCTGGCGTGTCGACGTGTTCCGGTATGAGATGTTCTTCCCGACGTTCGTACCGGTCGGCTCCTATACGGCCACCGTCGGCCTGCCGACAGCACTGGACGTTGATGCTACTGAGAATGAGATCCACGTCCTCTACGACGACAGCGGAGCATACAAAGTTACGGTGCTTGAGTTCACCCCATAGAAAGGAGGCTGACTGATGAGAATACTGATTACCGCTATAGTACTTTGGGCCATTATCCTCGGCTTTATGGCTACCGGAGTGAAAGTAATGGCCACATCCCCCGTTGCGGCAGATGTCACCGCGGTTACCGTTACCATCAACGATGACCTCCAGCGGGTGGATCGAGAAGCAGGAAATTCGCGGGCAAAATTCCTGCCTGCGGAATGATAGTTTGATGACTTCCGTCCGAAGATGAGGCGCGGGGGATCTCTACCTCTGGGTCCTCGCGTTTATGGGGAGGAACTCACGGACGGGGAATAGCGACCGCCGGGTTTTCCGGCGGTTCGCTTATTAGAGGGAGCGCGCTCCGCATAAAGAAACCGTCGGCGCCTGGCCGACGGTCTCTGCGACGCACGGTGCGACGACCGTGTACCGTCGCTCGATTGTACGGTGTTTCTTCTCCCCCCTAGTCCTCCGATCCTCGGAATCTTTTCTTGAGTCGTTCTCTGAGAAGCATGACCTCACGTGCAAATGATTCGTCCACGCCCAGACGTGTCTCGACCCTGTTAAGGGCGTAAATCACCGTCGTGTGGTCTTTCCCGCCGAAAGCGCCGCCGATGTCCTTGAGTGACAAATGCGTAAGCTCCCGGCAGAAGTGCATGGCAACCTGTCTCGGAACGGTAATCCGCGCCGTGCGGCGGTCACCCAGCAAATCATCCACCGATACCTGGAAATGCGCGGCGGTCTCATCGATTATCTCTTCCGGGCTTGTGGCGCGGTCAAAGGTTTCCGGCCGCCCATAGTGCATCAGCAACTCGTCGATTTCATCCAGCGCTACGGATTTCTTCGAAAAACGCTGATGCGCGCTGACTTTGGTCAAAGCACCCTCGAGTTCCCTGACGTTCGAGTCAACATGGTGCGCGATCCGACCAAGGATGTCGGCCGGCAGCCCAAAACCGCGCGCTGCGTTCTTCTGGTTCAGAATAGCCAGCCTGGTTTCATAGTCGGGCTTCGACATATCAACGGTCAGGCCCCACTCGAAACGGCTGATCAGGCGCTCCTCGAGAGTCTCATGCTCGGCCGGGGGGCGATCCGACGTTATGACGACTTGCCTGCCTAGCTCGTGAAGCGTGTTGAAGATATGAAAAAAAGCTTCCTGCGTCCGGTCTTTTCCGATCAGAAACTGAATGTCATCAATCAAGAGTACATCAACATTTCGGTACTTCCGGCGGAAACTGCTCATGCGCTCCGGGTGCTGAATTCCCTCGATCAGCTCGTTCGTGAACGCCTCCGAGGTTACGCAGGTCACACGGGATTCAGGTCGGTTCTTGAGGACCTCATGACCGATCGCCTGAAGCAAATGTGTCTTGCCTAATCCGGTGAGCGCATAGATGAAAAGCGGGTTATAGACGGTGCCGGGTTGGGCTGCAACCGCCTGCGCCGCCGCGTGAGCAAGCTGGCAATGCTTGCCGACCACGAATTGCCTAAAAGTGTACCGAGGATTCAGACGAATCCCGTCAGGTTTCCGCCTCTCGAGCGTGGGGGATGCCTTCTCGGTGCTTGACAGTGTTTCTCGAGCCATTCTGAGTTGGTCGAGGGCCTCGCCGGTGCTTATTCCCGGCTCCCCCTCCACGTCCTTCAGGTCGTCCTCCGAATCGGACAGAAGCTCAAGCTGAATCGGCTCTCCCAGCCTTCGTGAGAAAGCCTCCTCAAGGCATCGAGTGTCCTCGGGAGTGAGAAGCTGTTTCATGTAGGGTTTGGGAAACCTCAGAATCACCCGTCGGCCGCCGTCCTCAATCCGCACCTTGGCGTTCTTGAGTACGGTCTCATAAGCGGGTTCAGGGAAGTTCCCGCGCACATCCTCAAGCACCCCGCTCCAAAGATCCCCTATCCCTTCATTTGGCATAAGAGCCCCCACTATCGCGTGCGCACTCGAACCCGCCCTTGTGGCAGCGACCCCTCGAAATATAGTGAATTATACCGTAATATACTACTCGGCAACTCCTTCCTCGAAGGGGAGCAAGAGTGTAACACCCTCTCCGGACGAAATCAAGAGATGCCTGGACAATCCGGCGGATTCTCTTGAGCGATATTCTCCACGGTTATGATAGAATGATACATCCTGCACGAAGCCGCAACGGTTCGGTTTGGATTCTTTAGATTTTTTTAATTTTTGCCGAGGCCTGAGCCATGGTCCCGCGAATTTACAAGAAGTTCTACTCACAACGCGTCGTCACACTGGAGGAGATCAAGCCGCTCTTCCCTGACGGTCAGCAGGCACGAAATGCGGTCGCTTACTTAATCAAGCACGGCTACGCTCGGCGCGTTAAGAGCGGGCTCTATTATCTCATCCCTTTCGAACAAAGGGGAACCGACTGGCAGCCCGACGTGCTGGTGGTGGGCAGCAAGATCACGAAGGAGTACTTCTATTCTCACGCTTCGGCTTTGAGCCTCTTCGGCGTCATCCCATCCATACCACCCAGGATTGCCATAACCACACCGAGGCGATTTCGAAGGTTCTCATTTGGACAGTATACATACTACCCGGTCGAAACCCGCCACTTCTTCGGTTTCCGGGACCTTGACTACAAGGGCATCTCTGTCAAGGTAAGCAACATGGAACGTACATTCGTAGACTGCCTGTCGAGACTCGACCTCTCCGGCGGAGTTGTCGGAGTGTTCAGGAATCTCTCAATGCTAGGTTTTATCAACTACCCGCTGCTAATGGAGTACCTGGATAAGATTGGCAAGAAAAGCACGATGGTACGATGCGGTTTCGCGCTGGAGTATTTCCGCGAACAGTGGGAGGTCGACGAAAAGGTGGTCGATGAGCTGAAGAAACGGGCCCGGTCGGGACCCGTATACTACCTCGACCGCGGAATTCCCAAGGGAACGGGAAAACTGGTCAAGGGCTGGAACCTGATCATCCCCGCCGCTTTCGAGGACCTCGTCGGGGGGGGCGGCTCCCTCCCCTGACTGCGCCCCGCGACGGCGGTCCTCTCCGCACCGCTTTGTCCCCCTCAAAGCTCGATCTCCTTGAACCGCCTTTCTTGCGTGCGTCACGCGACTCTCGTCTCTCGGCCGACCTGGTTCTCGGCAGCGGCAGCTCGTCTTTTTCTTTGCCTGTCTCGCCGAGCCAGAGTCGACGGAATTCCGAGGTGGTAGTGAACCTGGGAATTCTGTCCGCACGATCGATTGTATCAAGAACGAACCGGAGATTGTCGCGCAACGCATCGAATCCTCCCACCACAAGGTCGCCCTCCGGAACTTCCCGTCCGGATGCCTGCAACGGGTGAACCACCAGGACGAGGTACCTGATTTTCTTCAGTTGCGAACCGAGACCTTTCCTGAACCGATCGGGAGCGTAGGAGAGATCAACATAGCGCCTAGATGGACGCGAGGACTGGCCCTTCGGATCATAAGGCGCGCGTATGCCGGCCATGGTGAAAGGTACTTCCAGCAACTTCAAAGGCCTTTCTCCCTCAACTTTGTCGCCCGCTCCAAGGGGCCTGGGAGGTCTGCGATAATCGCCGCGGGCGGGATGGTAGGGCTCTGATGGTGTCCTCTTCCAGTCGAACAGCCTCATACCGTCATCGCGGGATCGTCCCGGCAGCGCCGATGCATCGGTGCGGATTCCCGCTGAATCCAGGAAGTTCATCAATTCGGTCGATCCGACCGTCTCACCCATCCTGGCGGACACCGGACGCCATCCTTCCGAATTGATCTCATTCCAGATGCGCTCAGCCTCGCCGGCAAGCCTTTTAGGATCGCGAATGGGGATCCATGTTTGCGCGCGGCGCTTGTAGAGATGAGGATGCCAGGCGACCTCGCCGCCGTTCTCGCGGATGTCCTCCCAGAAACCGCTCCATCCTCGAACCAGTCCTGCCGCGCTTCCTGTATGCTCCGCAACCTGGCCGTCCGACCGCACAAACCAGGTCATCCCCAGGGGAGCATTACCCTTTTGGCTGATTGCCTCACCCAAAATATCTCCGATCTCGGGCAGGATATCCATGACGTCTTTGAAGCGGGGTTTTCTGTCGCCCCGATCGTGCGCGCCGTCGCAGACATCAACGGTCAGAAGCACCGGGATCTCACGCTGGGAAAGTGGTGAATGATTCTTGCCGTCAGGAGACATACTTGACCTCAACATAAATGGTTTCACCGGACGATCGGATGCTAATGTTCCCTCTCCGCTCTCCAACCGGTGAAATCAGGATACAGATAAACGCAGAATTCAAACAACGGATAGTCGTGTCTCAGCATGACCCGCTTACTGAGCGACTTACAGAAGTCGAACACTTTCTTCGGGTCGAAATAGTACAGGCGGTCCTCCCGAAAATCGACATAGGAACTCATCATGTCGAAAGCGACACCTTTCCTCGCGATCCGGAAGCACTTCGCGAGCACGTCCTTCACAAGCTCCCAGTTATCGGTGGATTGAAGGCGATTATTGAACGCCTGGCTCGATACCACATAGTCCACTTCCAGGTCGCCGGGCGCATCCAGAATATCAAGCAAACGGAACTCCGCTCCGGGATGCCTCCTGGCTGCCTCCTCGATAAACACGGGGACAATATCGACGCCCGTGTAGGTCATCGGCTGTTGCATATGACGGCAGTACTCATAGAAACCGCCGAGCCCGCAGCCGACATCGAGCACTTGTCGTCCGCCGAGGTCGCCGATTTCCGAGAGCACGCGATATCTTATTGCCTGGTGCTCGTCGGTGCCGCTTCCGAGTGCTTCCACTGTTCCCCCGAAACGATGAAAACGCTCGGTGTAGCGTGCAATTATCTCAGCCTTGTCGCGTTGTTTCATATCCGGGCCGCTCAACGAAACTCGATCATCGCCTCGAAATCCCTGTCGCGTTTGTGCTTTTTCTCGGCGGCGAAACCGATCGGAATGATGGAGTGCACTCTCCAGGGCGCTTTTACGCCGAAAAGTTTTTCCACGGTGGTTGCGCGACGCGCCTGGGACGAGGTGAACGAACCAACCCATCCAGCCAAACCTGCAACCGCGACTGCATCGCCTCTGTGTTACTCGGCATAATTCAGGATACTAGGTCCAAAGAATTTACAGGCAATGCTCTCAAACTCAGCCAGAATCGAGTCAGGGCAGTCAGAGGGACACACGGCATGTGTCCGTTGTACAGCCCACTTGGCCCGTTTGGGATCGATACGTGATGGCACCAAGCCTCGAGATGCTAGAATATTCATAATGAAATCAAATGGGGGCCCGGACTTCCAGAAAAACCGTATGGCAGCTTCCTCCACCAAAACATTCCCATGTGTCATCAAATAAGCGATATCGTGAAGCACCCCTATCTTATTATTAGGGATAGGCGCTTGGAGTACTGCGATTAGCACGTTTGGATTCGGATGATGCAAGTAAGCTACAGCCCAGCACATCCTGAGATACGCCTGCGGGTCTTCCTTATCCTTGATCTTCTCTTTGAACCCATCATCACTCACCACATGAATGGGGAGGGTGTCTTGGGAGAAGAACTCATTCGGGTTGAAACGCCGCTGCAATCTGACTTTTGACTGGGGTAACCAGATCTCTCCTCCCCACTGGCCAGACACCTCATAGTAATCACCATATTCCTCGGCTGCGGTCCGGTATTGCCTGACCGACTTGGACGGCGTGCCCAAACTGTCCGGCCACGGACACAAAGTGAAGGAATGCCCGCTTCCACAAGTATCACCGGTCCCGGTGATCAGCATATCTGCAATCTGGCTAAGCGAGACTATCGCAGCATCTCTGACCTCAGGATCCAGGCTCTGCATTGCTGATGCCAGCGCATCGGCAGCCTTCGCGTCTCCCAATTGGCCCAAAGCTTTAGCGGCTGCCTGCCGTTCTCTACGACCCGCTGAACTGTCACGTACAGTTACTGACAAAATCCCTATTGATTCTGAACCTAGAGCGATCGCACTAGTCCAATCTCCTTTCACAACTGCATAGGGAGCTTGTATACAGGTGTCGATTGACATCCCAGTCTTGTCTATCGCCTCCACGGCCGCCTTGCGCACGCTGCACCGCTCGTCACTGAGACCCCTAGATAGGGCTCGCTTTGCTGAGGGTCCCATATCCCCTATGGTTGCCAGCGCCTTGAAAACAGCGACACGTACGTCCTCATCCTTATCTTCGGATGCAATGCACAATGCCACGACTGCGCGTGGAGCGCTGAACTGTCCAAGTGAGTTTGCCGCAGCCTTCCGGACCGCTGGGCTGTGGATCTTCATACCATAGCGATCATCAGTTGGTCGATGGAATTTTGAGTTTAGAGCACTACTCAACCACCAAACGGCTCTCGCATCCCCTATTTCCCTTAGCGAACGCACGGCAGCGATCGCGATGGTTTCACAGTCGCTCAGTGCCCGCGATAACGGCTCGATCGCTTGAGCATCACCTATGCGTCCGAGCGCTTCTACCGCAGCTAGGCGAAGAGACTCGTTTTTGTCTACCAGAACCTCGATAAGAGGAGCTACTTCCCGTTTCGCTTCCATCTTTGAAACATTGGGTTTGAACAGCCTCATTGCAGCCATCCCCCAAGGCGAGAATCCGGTGATGGTGCTTCGGTGGGTCGCCTTAGAGAAAAGTGTAACATGCATATCGGACAAGATACAAGACGATTATGTAGATGTAGCATAATACGAGAACGTTGCCTTGTCCAAGGTGGAAATGTCTATCTTAATAGGTGGATGGTAGAGGACAAGATTCATTGAGGAGAAAAGAACGAGACCGACTCTGGGTGATCCACGGTGTCGAACGAGGCATCATCGGGCCGCCGAGGTCGCCGATTTCCGAGAGCACGCGATACCTTATCGCCTGGTGCTCGTCGGTGCCGCTCCCGAGTGCTTCCACTGTTCCCCCGAAGCGATGAAAACGCTCGGTGTAGCGTGCAATTATCTCAGCCTTGTCGCGTTGTTTCATATCCGGGCCGCTCAACGAAACTCGATCATCGCCTCGAAATCCCTGTCGCCTGGTGGGTTTCTACTCGCGCTGGTACGCCCTTATCGTGCGACGAGAGGAAAGATGTTCCAGATTCCAAATAGTACGGCAACACGGTGCATTGGGCAAGGTGGTTTCGTTGAATTGAAAAGAAAGGGATCGTCTGCGGGTGATCCACGAGAGCAAAGGAGCCTTACCAGCATCCGTCGGGGAGGTGCTTGGTCAGGAATGCATCGTAGCCTCCGTTCGAAGTATGTACATCCGGATCATCGTTGCAGGGCGGGTCGGTTGGAGCGAAATCGACTGTGAACAAGTGGAATTTGCCTGCGACGTAGACGTTCCCAGAACCGTCAGTGGCAACTCCATTGCCCTGATCATACCCATGTCCAGGCCATATCCGCGTCCATTCGTAATTACCCAGTGAATCGAGTTTACGCAGGAACCCACTGTGGTTCTCACGCCCTGTAACGTAGACATTCCCGATGCCGTCAGCGGCAACTCCGGTGCCATGATCCCACGTTAAAACACCCCCCCCCCAAGCCCGTGCCCACTCGAAGTTACCCAATGAATTGAATTTACTCAGGAAGACATCGGACTCACCATTCGAGGTGTGCGGATCACCGCCGTCGGGATCGAATTCGACTGTATCGTAGAACGCGCCTGTAACGTAGATAATCCCAGAGTCGTCAGCAGCAACTCCATTGCCCCAATCACCAGATGATCCACCCCAGGTCCGCGCCCACTCGAAGTTGCCCGATGAATCGAATCTGCTCAGGAAGACATCCCCACTACCATTCGAGGTGTGCGGATCCCCGCCGCCGTCGGGGTTGAAATCGACCGTGCCACTGAAGTTACCGGTGATGTAGACATTCCCAGAGTCGTTAACGGCAACTCCAGAGCCGGTATCCCAGCTTGTCCCACCCCATGTCCGCGCCCACTCGAAGTTGCCTGATGAGTCGAATCTGCTCAGGAAGGCATCAGACTCACCATTCGAGGTGTGGTTATCGATCCCGGGACCGGGTTCGAAATCGGCTGTGCCATAGAAATCGCCCGCAACGGAGACATTCCCAAAACCATCAGCAGCAACTCCATTGCCAACATCGGTGGTAAAGCTAGAATAATCTGGCCCACCCCAGGTCCGCGCCCAATCGAAGTTGCCCGATGAATCGAATTTGCAGAGGAAGGCATCATGATCACCATTCGAGGTGTGCGTATCACCGCCGTCGGGGTCGAAATCGGCTGTGCCCATGAAGAAACCCGTGATGTAGACATTCCCAGAGTCGTCAACGGCAACGCCACAGCCCTCATCCGAATCTGACCCACCCCATGTCCGCGCCCACATGAGGTTACCGGATGAATCAAACTTGCTCAGGAAGGCATCGCTCAAACCATTCGAGGTGTGGCTATCGATCCCGGGACCAGGGTCGAAATCGACCGTGTCGTAGAAACCGCCCGTAACGTAGACGTTCCCGGAACCATCAGTGGCAACTCCACTACCCCCATCCGCCACTGAGCCACCCCAGGTCCGTACCCAACCGGCTTCGCCAGTGTGTTCCACCGTCAAGTCGTATCGGAAGGCAGCCGCCAGGGGATCGCTTTCGGCCAAATTGGGAACACCGAAATCGTTGGTGTAGTCAGACCCTTCATACTCGGCAATCACCCAGTACTCCTGGTCCTTGTAGTCATTCACATTGTCTACGGGAATCTCGACATGGTACGTCGAGTAATGATCGCCCCCGCCGGTCGCAATCGCGGCGGGATCGAAAGCCTCCACGGCAGATAGAACCGTCGACTCGATGTAGATTTTTGAGGGCTGGTACTCCCACCCAAACAGGCTGATATCCAGGATCAAGTTCCCGCCGTTGTCCGTCGGGTCAACGTAATAGACTGTGCTGCTGTCGGCCACATCGCACCCGATCGCCTCCGGGGCATGCGCCGGATGGAACTGGGGAGCCTCGCCTGCCCAGTCTGCCG
>CBDUXL010000093.1:0-11394 GCA_965371155.1 uncultured bacterium
CCGTGCAAGTCCCGCGATCGACTCTGCTTTGCATGGACCCTTTTTCAACAGCCCCAGTTTGCAGACGCGTGCCCCGCGTCGCAACCGATTGCATCCCGCATCCACACGCGCTACTCTCCTATTTGTGCGGGACCGGAAATCGCCCATTACATTCGAAAGCATCCGTCTGCTTGGCCTGGGACGATTAACTTCGTGCGCGCAGTCGACCAAGGCAAAACCCGGCATCCTGCTCGGCGGCAGCAAGGGGCTTTTTCATCTTTCGGAACCCGGAGGCAAGCCCCGTCGGTTGAGACGGCACCCCGTCGGCTACATCCTGACGGGCGAGACCGGCCTGATATGCTATGAAGAGGTGTCGGGACGCGGGCGCATAGCGATTCTGGATGCGCAATTGCAGCTCGTCAGGGAGGATACCGAACTTGCCAGAAGAGTTAACCCGCTCAGATATTGGAACGACGGCCTGATAATTCTTCACCGGGCGGAGTTTCAGTACCTGGATCTCAGGACCGGCGAGAGGAGATCACTTGCGTCTTTTGTGCCCACTCGCACCCTAAGCCCGCTCGTGCCGGCGAGCGGCGGGTATGAGTTTCTAGCGGTCCACAGGGGGGAGAAATGGCCCACGTATCTGCATAGGCTGGAACCTTCGCTCGAGCCCGGTGGCAAAACAGC
This sequence comes from uncultured bacterium, assembly GCA_965371155.1. GTDB lineage: Bacteria > JAJVIF01 > JAJVIF01 > JAPKYR01 > JAPKYR01 > CBDUXL01. The sequence continues at coordinate 667 of CBDUXL010000093.1, forward strand.
ATTGAAGACTCTCGCACAAGCTGAGGATCCTCTGACAACGCGGCATTTTCTGGTACTCCAAACCGGTGATTACATGATGGTCCCGCAGGGTCGGGCGGTTTTCCAGATCCTCAGAGTCTACCCGGAGGAGACGGCTGTCATACGGACCCTGGCGCTCGTTCCAATAGCGGGGGAAGCGCATCCAGTCGGGATGTTGCTTTGGGCGGGTAAGCTCCTCCTCGCTTCCGGTGATTCAATTCTGAGCTTCAGCATATCGGAGGAACCAGGCAAGCGGCCCTAATTCTTCCACAGTATTGTTATGGTGTGATATAATGAATCCGAGGGCAAGCCCTCATCTATCTCTCTATTTCGGAGGTAAGGATAATGTTACGTCCCATTGCAATTCTAGTTACCATTCTGTGCCTGAGCATGGCATTGGCATGCGCAGGCTCCCCGGTGGATCCCGCATCGAGCGATCCGGCCAATTGTGCGCCTAATCCGGAGCTGGCGGCGCAGCCAGCATCGAATGGCCCCTCTGAAAATCGCTATCTCTGGGGTCTGTGGGATATGTACTGGGACCCGGTTGCCAGGGAGATAACTCCGGTACCGAAGCGGGATGGAGCGCTCCATCTGAACATCAGGCGTTTCCTTGAGGACAAACCGTGTACGACGTGCCTGGTAATAGGGAAGAATTTCATCAACGATGAGGGCGATCTTGATGTCGAAATCGACATCCGGCATCCCATCGATGACCCTGTATTCACAGGGTTCGATGTCCGGGGGATCGCAATCTTCCAGGGCACTTATTTCTTCAAGGAACACGGGCTCCTGATTGCCAATACCTACATGGACGAAGACGAGTACATGCTTGTGAACGCCGATGGTTACACGGAGTTATGGTCTAACGTTCTTTTCCCTGAGGGCACGACCGGCCGTCCGGCATTCGAGTACAACAAGGGTACCTGGGCGGTGCACACTAACCCGTTGCCGACTCACCTGAACGGGTTCATAACTCACCACACGAAATTCAACCGACGTGCTTTCGAGGCCGACTCGCACGACATGAGGCACTACGAAATCCGGTTCCCTGCCGATCCTTACACGACTCCCCTGATTTTCGGCTATTCGGTAGACGGAAGCTGGGCTCAGCCGACCAATCCCGTGAATCCGGCGGTTCCGGATGACTTCCCCATTCAGGCTAACTCAACGGGGGCATATCGGATTGATATCGAGCAGGAAGGTGTCCTTACTCCTGTCGGCGGCAACTTGAAGCTTACCGTCCAGGTGTTCGACTGGCAGGACGCGGAAGCGGAGGAGCTGGACACTATTGAGTCGGTCCAGGTCGAATCCCCTCACCTTTTCGGCCAGACCGGAATTGTTCCGGCGACATACGTGGGGATGGTCGATAACCACTTCGACTTCGAGGTGAACATCTCCAACGAGGATGGCCAGGAGCCCGGGTTGTATCCGCTGCTGGTAACGGTAAAGGATACTGAGACCCTGCCGGTTATCGGCGATATCCTCCCAAACGGCACAAGGTCCTACCAGGTCTTTATGCTTGAGGTTCATCCGGTGCTCGAGCTGGAGGAGACGGTTGATCTCATCGACTGCAAGCCGATCGAGGCGGAGTTCGATTCTATCACAACGACCTGCTAATTCTCGCCATTACCCTTAGTGGCAGATGTGGCCATTTATGGAATCGACAGCGCGCGTGAGACCGTAGAATTCCCCGTAGTCTGGTCATCCGGAACTATCGGCGTGGCCGGCGGGACCGGGGAAGTATATATCGCCACAGACAAAGGCCTGGACTGGGAGGAAGACATAACGGCCTTCGATCTGAATACACAACAGAAAGACCATTCCTTTGATATTACGATTCCAGAAGGTGAGAGCACAGGACCTCTCGACCTCATATACCACAACAATGCCCAGGAGATGTGGATCACCCTGTACTTCGAGGACCAGGTTGCATATTTCAATGTCACCGAGACAACTCCCGACATCGGCAAAATTGATTTGGACTTGGATAATACGGACGGGCCAACGACTTTGGCTATCGACCAGGACTCCTACACTGTCTTTGTTGCGTGTGACGTGAGTGATCTGGTTTACGCAATCAATGGGTTTTCACGCACAGTTGAAAAAACACTGGAGCTGCACACCCCGCTGGAGAGCCCGGCGCCGCCTCTTCCCGCAGCCGCGGGTATGGCGTATCATCCGACCCTGGACAGGCTCTACGTGGCGACGCTGGAGGCGGGTAATCTTGATTACTACGATCTGGCCGACGAGTCGTTCCTGGGCTCAATAGAGTTGGCCCCGACCGCTTACATAATACTGGGCGTTGTCTATGATGAGGTAACGGATTACCTTTTCGTGACCGGACAAACAGCGGCTCCTTACTCCGGGTTGGTGTGGGCTATTGATCCGAATACGGATGAGATTTTATGCGAGGCAGAGACCACATACTTCAACCCCAGCGTCGCTGCTGTCGATTCGGCCAGCGGGAGGCTATTCGTGCCGGATCCGTTGGGTATATGCGACGTTTTTCAGATTAACAAGTAATACCAATCTCAGAAATCAAGAAGCATTTTCCTATCAGGTTCCTCTCGGGGACACCTCATTTCGTCCCCGAAATGCAGGTGTCCCCGAAAGAAAGTAAACGCCCGTCCGGATCGGACGGGCGTTTTGGCTTTCTCTGTGTTTCCAGTGCCTGGAGTGGTTCTACTGGGAAACCAAATTCACCTTCAACGCGTAGGGAGCCCAGCCTCCGACTCCGTTGTTGTGCACGACGATGTAATAGTTGCTGCCAAGGGTCGGTACGGATGGGATGTCTCCATCCGGGATACTGATTGTGACTGAATCACCACCGTTGGGGATACTGGCGGTGTACAGGCCTATCCCGCTTCCCGCAGGCTCACCCTCGGGCATGAGTCGAACGGTGACGTCCTCGACCTCGCATTCAAGGATGATATCGCCCTGGAGGTATTCACCAACCACCTGCGTGTAATCCAGGACGAACCAATCAGCCAGATCGGGTAGCCCGATGTCGATACCTTCAATGTCGCCGGTTCCGCAAAGTATGCCGAGTCGGGCATTGGGGATTTCAAGAACCCACGCCTCGGACTGAAGGTCGTGACCGTCATCGATGCACAGGGGATCATCATTGATGCCGAGACTGGCAAGAGCGCGATACGGATTGAAGCTGTCGCCGCCGGTGGGATCAGGCTCGATGTGCGCGTGATATCTGTATCCCTTGGGCGGAATAGCCGGAAGATTGTACGTCCCGAGTTCGATCATCGCCATATAGAAAGGCGGTTCGAGATTATTTGAGGACAATACCATTTCACCGTCCATGCTCACCAGCTTTACCTGGTGCCCATCTGCAGAGAGTGAATCGATCCCGATCATTCCATAAAGAACGCCCTGCGTTCCGTATGGCTGGCCCAATAACCCGAAGCAGTCGATGTCCTCCACAATATCATCGCGGCATACAACGCCGCATATTTCATCCACATTGTCGATCGCATCAAACCACATCCACGGCTTGTCCATGATCTCGCCAAGGGTGTCGTTCTGGTCCGGATCGGGACTGCAAGCTATGAATTCTATCAGACCATCGCCGGTTATGAAGTACTGAATACACTCTCCCGGGCTGCCGATCAGGCTGATCCTCACAACGGGCCCGACGCAGTCGCTGCCGAGATCAAAAGGTGTCACGTCAACGCTTGGGGTCATTCCCGAGTCCTCTGCAAGGAGTGCGCCGTGGTAGTAAAGGCGCAACTGGACTTCCTCTTCGCACACCACACCCACATCGCCCTGCACGCGGACCGCATTGTCCCAATCAAGAAACCAATAATCGTCCGGATCGCTACCGCTGGACAATAAACCGGCCGCAGTGCCGTTCGGAACCACGGTTCCGGAAGGATCCATCTCACTGTCGCCTTCGCCGATACAGTCGAGCGCTGGTCCCAGGCTCAACTCGAGTTGCATGGTCGCGATCGTCTCGTCCGCGCATTCAGCCTTGATCCAGTACTTAAGGGGAAGCGGGTCCATATCGGTCGGGAATTGCCAGTAGTCGCCAATATTGTAGACGGCATCAGGACTGCTCAGGTTGATGGATTTCCCCCAGCAGAAGGAGTTGGTCGTTGTATCTTCAAATCCCATGGCAACAAGGATCGACGCATAACAACTGGGAAAAGACTGGATTCGCATCGTGCCGCCGATTGCATCCCCATATGAAGGCCAGGAAGCGGGTACATCAAAGGGGTATGCGTCAAGTGTGTCATCAGGCTCGCAAAGCCACATCCTCGCTGAGGAGCCCGGCATATTGTCCGCGAACCACGGGACCCCCCATGGGTTGATATGCGGAGGAGCCGGATTGTCGAGCGTAATTGTGTCCTCTGCGCAGGTCGGATCGATGGTGATATCCCAGGTTATCCGGTAGAACTGGTCGACATCCTCGCTTTCCGGCCTGTTTACGCAAAGGTAGTAGACATAAAGCGACGGGAGATCCAGATCCGCAAGATCGAGCGGATCGGCTATCTCATCCAGAGTCATGTAGAAATTGGCCAGAGGAGTGCCATCCTCATCCCGGAAGCTCAGGGCGGCCTTGCTGCCCGACGGGACAGTCTCAGGCTCCTCAATTTCGGCTGAAAGCGTGCCGGTAATGCGTCCGAATGGGTTATCGGGAGGGGTCGTGTCGAGCCTGTACCAATCTATTTGAGATTCCACACACAGGTACCCCTGGACCATACCGTTCGAGAGAGAGATGTCCGGTGCGCCGACGGTCGAGAGGCTGACCGGGTCGCCGCAGCCGGTCGTGAGATACTCCAGGCTCGTGACCAGCTTGTATGGTGTGTCAACAGCCCCGGTGACCGGACCGCTTACCCGAAGGTAGCACTTTTCAGCCTCATCTCCGACGAACTCCGAGTTGGGAATATGGATCGGCATCGCGACCGTGCCGGTGCCTGTTGTCCACGCACCGTCGTAGTACTGGTCGGCGACGGGATCGTAGTACACAAGCCCCAGACGCGAATGCGGGACGCATGATTCAAGAGTTATGGTGCCGTTGAGAATCCCGAGTTGCTGCATCGAAGATTCAGAGAAATCTATCAGATAGTAGTCCTGTGCGTTATCGGTGCAGAGCGAATCCCAGACTTCGCCGACGAGCTCGAGCGTCTCGGCGGTAGCAGGGTTGGCTTTAGGGTCGCCCGTGCAGTCCTCTTCATTGACTACCAAGTCGACTGTCTTATAGAGCGGAAGCTCGACCATCCCGGTTGCCTGATCGAGCGATATGGCCACCACGTCAAACGAGTAAGTTCCCGGAGGGTTGCCCAGGCAGTCTTCGAATGTGCCGAGCCAAAGGTCTCCAGTGCCCTGGGTGAGAATCGGGGCATCTCCGTTCCATGCCGGCGGCGCAGTGATCGTTACGGACTCGACATCGTCCTGATGATCGCGCACCTCGATTGAGAAGCTCACGGAAGGGGTGTTCTCATACATCGGCGCATCCATATCGAGGTCGCCGATATACCAGGGCTCCTCGCAGTTGTGCGGGAAGCTGACATCGACCGCGTACTGAATCTCCAGGAGTTTCACCGGCTGATATGGCGGCGGGATGTGTATCTTGAATTCCTGGTAGAAGTACACGGGGTCGCCCGGGACCTTCGCCGGGAACGTGTTGCTCGGCTGATCTGTGGCGTAGGCCTTGAATCCCTGGGGGAAATCCATGATGTTCTTGCCGACATAGACCGTCTTTGCGTCGGCGTTCATCAGGTAGTAGTCCACATCCTCAAGGATGATGCCCCTCACGTCACAGCCGGTGAGTTCCATCGGGTTGGCAAGGCCGACATTGAGGCTGATCCAGGCGACATCGAGATCAAGGCCCGTTTTTTCAAGTGTCAGGCAGTAGTCACAATGGGGATAGAGCAGGAACATCGTAACATTCAAGTGCCCGGCGACATCGCGAGTCGGCTGGACGCTCACCTCTCCGTCCGGTGTGACCGTGATGGTATACAGCCCCCAGAGATGGCGAGGCCCATCGGTTGAAATCACCTTCGCCGGACCCGGGTGGGTCCCTGACGAATGACCTTCAAGGGAAGGTGTTGCAGTGTCCATCAAATCCGGTTCAATCGGGCTGTTTCCACCGGAGCATCCGATCAGGATTACCACACAGCAGACCAGCGTCGCGAGAATCTGAAATTGTGATCGTTGTACAAGCATCCCTCTGATTCCTCCTTGGCGGGGATCGGGTTTTGAATAGCTATCTATGCAGAATATCAGAAAAAATAAAGAATAATTGACTTGGATTTGGTGTACGTCATCATGGACCTGAATACTTCGGACATTCCGCTGCGTTTCCATCCTCAAACGGAAAGCCGGCACCTGGTCCAGGTCCATTACCCAATTATACACTCAAACCGCTTGAACTCTATCAAGAATGTTCCAGATTGGCATTATATTGGAGGAAATAGGAAGATATTGAGCCGGGCCCGATATCCGTCACCAGCGATCGGCCCATTTGAGATGTTTCAGGGCGTGGTGCAAGTCGCTCAATCCAGCGGGATAGGCGCCAGGACCACAATATGCTCCTCAGTTGGACTCCTCACCAGGGAAATGCATTCATCGCTTTCCAAAATCCACTCCCCGCACGTCCAGTACTGCCAGTTTTCGACATTGGTGGTCAGCTCATGAGGCGTGATTTCGGTCGTGAGGGTTGTGTCCGACGGTGGTTCCGCGAAACCACCATAGCCGAGGGGGACCTGGAGCATATCCAGGAGCAGCTCCAGTTCGCCTGGATCAAAATAGGTCGGGTTTTCAATGAGGAAACAGAGGATGCCGCCGTTCTTGACATAATCCCTCATGCGATCCGCTTCGACCGGCGTAAATGGTGTATAACCGCCGCCCGGAGCTTTGACCTGGACGACGATGATCATCCGACATCCCTCGGGCAAGAACTCCGGTTCCGAGGTTCGCTCGAAAGTGTAGCCGAGCGAGGTGATGTGATTCTGGATGATTCCCGTAGAGTACGGCGGTGTGGGAATTACATGCCCTTCCCACCACTTGACCCTGATTTCATCGTTGTAGAATCCGTCAAGATCCCAGTTCACCAGGTTAGTAACGAACTGGAGATTGTCCGACCCGTTGGTGCAGAACTCGGTGAGCGAGCACCAGTCGGGAAGACCGACAACCAGGCCTGATTCCAATTGCGGTGCTTGATCGCTGATGGGCACGTCAACAATGGAATAGGCAGCCAGTGCGGCGTCGGGCCAATCGAAAGCATACGGATCGCCCTGTATCTGAGGCATGTAACTGTCGGGATGGGCGCTTTCAGCCGTGATGAGGAAATACTGGTCGTCCGGACCCGTCGGATGACAACCCGGCACCGTGATCCGGACGGTCGCTTGGGTGGGATGATCGGAACCGATAATCTGGGCTGATGGAAGCACATCAATTGGCGCGGAAAGCATCGTCGGAGACTCGACCCAGATATGGCTCAACTCATCGAGCACGGTAGTCGTGGGAGTCGCCTGCCAGTCTCCGATTGTTAAACCAAACACAGCACTGCCGCCGTTCGTGGAGGGGTCCACGTAGTAGGGGATCTCCTCAAACTCTGCCGTGCTGAGGAGATACACCTCCCGGCAGTTGGCGCTTGGACTGTACGCCTCGAGTGGATAAATCGGCTCGTACAGCTTATCCGGGAGCGCCCAGGATGCATCGACAGCATACTTGAACCGAACAGGTGGCGAGCCGCCGTCAATGTCGAACTGAATCACGTATCGCCTGCTGTTTATGCCCGGGACAGTCCCGAATGTCGCGCGTCTGTCGGGATCGAGCGCGAAAACAGGATCTTTTTCGCCGAGGTCATCGGCAAATAACTTGTATGGGTTGAGAGTCGCAGTGGATGTGAATCCCGGTATCGCCCTGCTGCCCTCGGTGTAACCGAAGATTTTTCCGTAGGAAGTGAACTCGGTCTGGTTCCACCAGCGAGTGTAGCCGTCGGGGTTCAACAGACGGGTTCCATCGGGTGCATGGTACAAAACACCGCTATCGTGCATACCGACGACCGAGCCTTCAGCCATGACTATCCCGCGCACATCGAAGCCACGATAGATCGGCATCGAGAAGAACGGATGCCTGATGTTCACATCGACGACCCAGAGCCCGTTCGGGATGTCGGTTCCCGACTGGATGCTTACCGTCAGCATGTTAACCGGGCTGATCGGAGGCTGAAGGAACCTGACGACGTTGACGTTGAAGCCGGCGGATCGGAGGGGAATTGTTTCGAGCGAGCCGGTTGCGGGGTCGCAAATAAAATCCCAGATACCCCAGGTCATGCGCTCGCAGGCCGGGGATGATGACGCGGAAGATGATGCGGTCGATTCACCAGTCCCCGGTTCTACGCTCACCGGATCGCCCTGTCCGCAACCAATAAGAAGCAGCAGCGCAAGAATGAAGATGGCAAGCGAATGCAACTGACGCAGCATGAGAACCGCCTCCAGCAGGGGTGTACTGGAAAGTATAGCAAGAAAAAGGAGTCAAACGATGCGTACAAGCGTGAGTCCCACATAACCAGGGGGATAACCAGAGGGGATAACTAGGGGGGATAGCTAGGGGGGATAACTAGAGGGGATAACTAGGGGACACCTCTTATCGTCCTCGAAAAGCAGGTGTCACCGCCAAGAACCCCGGGAAGTGCCTTCCCAAACTACGTTCGGATTAACTTGTATCTCTTACGAACCTTTTACTTTGGATTTCACTTCCGATGTGATCCTGTGCCACTCTTCGGTGTGCTCGATATTGACCTTCCCGTCCACACCGAGTTTCTTCAGCAATTCCTTCAACGGAATCTCGCACTCCTTGCCGGAGAAACCCCTGGCGACTATCCTGATCTCGCCGTCCTTGCTTACCCGAATTTCAAATTCTTCTTTCACCGCCATCGTCGCACCACCAACCTGACAGTATCTTCCGCTTCCTCGGTTTCCTCGACCACCTGGTAGCCCTCTGCCTGAAGGCGTTTCATGAGCTCGGCGTAGGCGTACTTCTGCTGGACCTGCTGCTCGAACTCCTTGAGCTCGATTCCTTCCTTGGTCCTGAGCTCGTTCTCATCCACCAGAAGCTCGAGTTTGCCTTCCTTATTCTTCCGGACTCCGATTCTGAGCCCGGACTCATTCACAAGGACATGGTCGACGATGTCCTGTTTGCGCCCGCACATCAGGGCCTTTGCACCCTGGACAACCTCAAAACCGAGCATCCCAAAGGCGATCAATGCGGTCGGGATTTGCATTGCCGGGATGATCGCTGGTGGGATAAGTACCATTGCACTCATGGTGGACCTCCCTATCTTCGAGATTCTATGCCGGCTCTTCCGGCTATGTTCCACTCTAAATGTACTCCCTGTTTAGGCTCCCGTCCAGAGCCTTCACCCATAAATTCAGCCAAAACTGATCTCTGCCCCGCCACAGTTGAAAGTCCGGCCATAGAAAAAGAAGAAAAGAATCGCAAAGCCTATCGCGATGCGAACCAGAATCCACGTGATTCGAATCAGGATTTTTCCTAGTCTCTCGCCGCGGGTTGTCAGCAAGGCAGCTTGCTGATAAAGACGCTTGTCGGTCGAAATACCCGGCCGCGGACCCTTGCCCGCAAAATCATACCGGGCGAGCACGGGGTAACAGAACGCCTCCTCCTCGGGTTTGCTTTCTTCCGGAGGACGCTTCACGCCGTGGGTTTCAAGAAAGTCGAGTCTGTCTGCCATTTCCAGATTAACCTTACAGATGATCCGGTGTCAGTCCACTGCACCCCAACTGCGAGCCCAAAGGAATTCGCCATCCGGACCAAGTTTGATGAGCAAAAAACACTCACTGCATCAGAGTCCTGCCTTGACCAGATCAAGCAGTCTCAACATACCGACCACCTTCCCCTCCGCATCGACAACCGGTATCTGGCTGATCTGATGGCCTTCCATGAACCTGAGCGCGTCGATCGCGCGGGTGCCCTCGGTGACTCGCTTCGGCTCCCGGATCATTATTTTCTGCACGCCCGTGTCCATCAGCTCATCGATCGAGCGCTTTTCTCTCTCGGCGAGCTCCAGAAGGCGCTTGATGTCGCCGTCGGTGATTATGCCACTCAGCGTGCCATCGTTCTCCACAACGCTGACCGCGCCGAGCCGCTTTGCGGTAAGCTCAAAAAGCGCCTCGCGGAACGTGTCGGTCATCCGGACACGCGGATCGTCCGGCGCCGGGGTGATGAGATCGGCCACAGTCAGCGTCAAGCGTTTTCCGATCACGCCTGCAGGATGGCGTCTCGCGAGATCGTCCTTCCCGAGCCCGCGCCTTTCGAGGAGCACCAGCGCCAATGCATCGCCCAATGCAAGCTGCGCGGCGGTGGATGCTGTCGGAATCAAGTTGTGCTCATCCGCCTCCGATTCCACCCGGCATGCAAGCACCCAGTCCGCCGCCTTTCCAAGCGAGCTTTCGGGCTTGCCGGTCATGACGATGATCCTTGCCCCGAGAGCTCTCACGGCGGGAAGGAGCCCGAGTATCTCGCTCGATTCGCCGGAGTTCGAGAGCAGAAGGACGACATCATCCTGAAGAATCGCGCCCACGTCTCCATGGACGCCCTCGGTCGGGTGAAGGAACATCGCCGGTGTGCCGGTCGATATGAGCGTGGCCGCAATTTTCCGGCCCACAAGCCCCGATTTCCCGACACCGCTCACAACAACCCGCCCACTGCATTTCAAGATAATGCGCACAA
>CBDUXL010000094.1:0-11333 GCA_965371155.1 uncultured bacterium
TAGAAATTGCCCCGATAATCGGATTTCTCGACACCGTAGGCAATTCGCTCGAGCGGCGTTGTCGGATGGTCGAGTTCCCATGCGATCTCAATGCCGAGTTCCGGGTGACGGAAGACCGCGTAGTCATCGACGGTCGCATAGCAGTCGGCTGCGATCCATTTCCCGTCCTTGGTGACGACCAGCGAATTGATTTCGATCGAGCGCGTCTCACCCAGCCTGGCGGCTTCGAACAGCATGACCAATGCATCGGCGGCGCTAATGTAGAGTTCACGGTCGAGTGTGGTGCGACGGACAAGCTCGCGGGCCTCGAAATCCCGAAGTCCGGTTCTGATGTCGATATGCTTGCGGGCGACCGCTCCGGGATGCTTCTGCGATATCTCCTCTATGCTCGATCCGCCAAGACTGGCAAAGATGACCAGCGGCTGCTGGGCGGCATCATCGATTATCACCGCTGCGAACAGCTCCCGGTCGATATCGAGCTTCGTCTCGACCAGGACCTGTTTGATCGGGAAGTTCCTGACCACCTGCCCGAGCATCTCGGATGCAGCTTCGCGAGCGGCTTCGGGCGTCTTGCAGAACTTGATCAGTCCTTTGGCTACCCGACCCGTTTCCCAGGCCTGAGCTTTGACAACGACGGCAACGCCCTCTCCGCCCTTCCCGAGGAGTTCTTTCGCCGCAGCTTCCGCTTCATCCGGCGTGGAAGCGAGTTTGCCAACGGGCACTTCGAAACCGGCTCGTTGAAGCAGGTCCTTGCCTTGATATTCAAACAGACGTGCCATCCTCTTCTCCCGGTGAATCGGCTAGGCTCAAACTGCCTTATCCTGCATCAGGCCAGACTTATCGTGGCGATTTAAGCATGGCCACACATCGATTTAAGGCCCCTGAAGCCAAAGGGGCTTGATGGGCATTGTAGCTTGTGAAGAGGGGTAAAGGCAATGGGTTGCGACAGGTCATGCGTTCGATATTGTGCAGAGATGATGGGGAAACCCTGCTAGCTTCCACGCTCCAGCCACAGGTTCCAGGTCGAGTAGTCTCCACCAGGATCGTTGCGGGAGTCGGTATGGCTCGCAAGCACGCTTCCGTCCAGCATGAGCACCAAGCTCAAATCGTCGAAAAGAACGGTGCCGTCCACCCTCTTGTCAGATCAGGATCTGATATTAGGAGATGAGTACTCTCGCCTTCTCTATTCGGGAAACCAGATCATTCCGTCTGAAAGGCTTGGTGATGAAATCGAGTGCTCCGGCCTTGAGTGCACGGTTGATTGCGTCCTTCTCAGCTTTACCGGAGATGAAGATCACCGGAATGTCCTTTGTGGAATCATCCGCCTTCAGTGCCAGAAGCAGGCTGAGACCGTCCATTCCAGGCATCATCCAGTCCAGGAGGATGAGGTCCACCTGCGTCATCTGGATGAGATTCGATCCTTCTTCGGCTGATGGAGCGCTCAGGATCTCGTAACTCCCACCAAGCATTATTGCCAGGAGTTGCTGCGTGAACCGGTCGTCGTCGACTACCAGTATTCGCAACCTGTGGTCCTGATCGGGGATTGCGGCAGGATCGAAACGCTTCGCTGATTCCGCCTCCAGAGGAATATCATGGAAGTCCGATGACTGCATGGCCGACTCAACAGCCAATGGGAGAGTCACTGTGAAAGTCGAGCCCTTTCCCGGCTCGCTTTCAACTTCGATTGAGCCGCCCATAAGCTCGACCAGCTCCTTCGCGATCGTCAGTCCGAGCCCTGTGCCCTTGCGGCTCCGGGTGTCTATTTGCTCCACCTGGTAGAAACGTTCGAACACGCGAGGGAGATGGTCTTTTGAGATCCCAATACCGTTGTCTGAGACAGCAATCGCACAAAGGCCATCGGCGGTGGAGATCTGAATGGAGATATGAGCGCTGTCGCCGGAGTATTTGATTGCATTGCGGATGAGATTCTGAAGGATCTGCCTGAACCTGACCGAATCCGCCATTATTGCGCATTCTTCGCCATGCCACTCTATCGTGACCGGTTTGCCCTGATGGACATCACGATAAGATGCGATCAGGTCCAGAACGGTCTCGTGAGGCCTCAAAGGTCCCGAATTGATTCTAAGGGCTCCTCGTTCCATCCCGGAGAGCAACAGCAGGTCGTCAATGAGAGCGCTCAGGGCTTCGGCTCGGTCGTTGATTGTGTTGAGTGCATCCTTCGCGGATTCAGGCATCTCGCCCATCGTCCCGTCCAGGAGCAGCTCCGAGTAACCCATGATCGGCACGAGCGGAGCCCGAAGTTCGTGGGACACCATGGACAGGAACTCCTCTTTCACCGAGAGGGCGGCGCGAAGCTCCGCGTTCTTACGCTTGAGTTCCTCCTCGAACTCCCTGCGTTCGCTCACATCGCGGATCGCAGCTACCCTGACCAACTTCCCTCTGAAACGAAGGGGTTTCCCGCGTATTTCGACCATTACCGGAGATTTGTCTTTCCTCTTACCAACCGCTTCATAAGGTTGCTCGTAGCCGGTTGCAATGTTGCGTTCCAGGATTCCTCGATACTCCTGCTCGAAGAGGTCGAAAATTAGTGAACCGACAAGCTCACCGAATTCGTAACCGAACATTTTGACCAGGGTTTTGTTCGCTGCGATAATCCTGCCGCTCTCGTGAATGATAACTCCCTCGAACGTCGCCTCCGCCATTGCCCTGAAACGCTCCTCAGCGTCCCTGAACTCCTCCTCATGCCCGGTACGATCCACAATGTTTCTGAGGCAGTGATCCAGCTTTGCCCTTTGCACATCATCTCCCAGGACATCCAGGGGAGGAAGGTGGCAGGCATTGGCGTAAGGGGTCTTGTGGAGGATCAACATCGGATGAGAATGCAGGATCTCGAGTAGCAACTCTGGGTCGAAGCGGCGCTGGTCGTACAGGCATATCGGTATGCATTTGGCAGTGGTGAGAGCGTGACCTACCTTTGCCTCGTACTCAACTACCCTCTGTGGCTCTGCAGCGACCTTCAGCACCCACGTCATCTCACTTATAACACGCAGTGCCCGATGGCCTTCTTCAATTGCGCGATCGGTCTCAGTTCGAAGGAATTCGACCATTGAGTCCGGGTCGAAGCCACCGCTCCTCAGGAAAGTTTCCCCGGAAGTCGATATGGAAAAGCGTCCGCTCTCCGCATCTTGATCGACTTCGATTCCAGCCGACCGAAGGCGCTCGAGAATGGCATCCGGGGTGGTGGTGTCCACGATGTAGACGACCTTGTCGCCCTGCTCCAATCCGCGTTTGAGCAGGAGGGGGAGCAAATCCCACAACTCCAGGTCGGAGTCGTAGAACCAACAGAGGTGGTCCCCGGGATTCAGGTTGTTAGGGAACCCTGCAGCTAGACTCGACGGCATTTGATGCACTCACCATCCCTATCGAAAGCCGTTCCAGACGTACATATCCGGCACGGTTATGCTGTGTAACAGCGCTCCCGAGACCCTGGGTCTGAGCTTTGAGACTTATCACTCACTTGACAATACAAGAACGGGCTTCAACCTCATACCACCCGCATCCTCTACGCAATAGTATCGTCCTGCAAGGCACAATGGGTTTTTAAGCTATTAGATCATTTCCTATGTAAAAAGAAGCCTCAGACCAAGTCTGCCTGGAGATGCATTAATCTTAACTGGACGCTTCCCAGTCAATAGGATTATTCGGGAAGGCAAGCCCGGGATGGGATGTCCCGTCGGGGTTCATGTCTCATCAAGTGCATTTGGTCTGGATTGAAAAACCGCCCTTTCGGGCGGATAATTTCACACGCTCCACCTATTTCCCCGGCTCCTACTCCTCCTCGCCATCATCCATTGACGGGGGCACATTCAGGTCAAACACAAAAACCTCGTCCTCGTTCTCCTGATGCATAGCGCAAATAATCGCCTTCTGCAAGGGCAGTTGGCTCTCCCTGAACAGCAACACTCCTTCGCGGAAAGCATCAGGATAAATGTAAAACCACGTAGGGAATACAGGGTCGTTCACATCATCCGGAATCTCGTCGAGTTCGAGCGGGGAGAGCTGTCTTCCGGAGAGATCGATCAGCACGCTGTCGACATAGGTGAGCGAAATGTGCGCGCGTCGGCCGGTGAGATTGCGGATCTTCAAGTACGCTCGAGTGTAGGAGCGTCCCCCGATCTGGCAGTCTCTCTCGATAGCGACAAGAGTAACACCGAGGCTGCGTTTGATAATGGTGCGAGGTTTGAAGGTTCCCTCTACGCCATCGGGGATAGATTGCACCGCCCCGCACTGACCACAGTAGCGGCTGCCGGGTTCCACGTCCTCGTGGCATTTCGGGCAGATATCCTCGGCAATTTCCTTGGCGCCTTCTCTGCCCAGCTCAGCGGCTGCGTTCTGCTCTTTTGCGCATCGCTCAAGAAAAAGATCAAATGGATCGCGTTCCACGTCTTGCCCCTCACGTTCCAGTATGAGTGTGCTCACTCATTTGGTTTAAGGTGCTTTTATAAGACCTAAACCCGCCTGCAAAGCGGTTCGCGGGCAGTATACCATTTCCTGGTCCAGTGTCAAAACTCCACCCGTGGCGCCTCTCGCATTTCCGGCAGAGTCACTTCGAAAAGCTCTCTCAAACCGAATCCCGACATGCCGGCCACAATGTTCGACGGGAACATCTGCACCACATTATTGTACGCCAGCACGCTCTCATTGTAGATCTGGCGGGCCTGCGAGACAACCGCCTCAATCTTGCTGAGTTGATCCTGAAGCTGAAGGAAATTCTGATTGGCTTTCAGGTCGGGATACTGCTCGGACAGGGCGAAAATGCTCCTGAGAGCGGATGTGATGAAGTTCTCCGACTGGCCCTGCTCATCGATCGTTTTCGCGTCGATAGCCTGCTGCCTGGCTTCCACGACCTTCTGCAGAGTTTCCCTCTCGTGCGCTGCATAGCCTTTTACAGTCTCGACCAGGTTCGGGATGAGGTCGTATCGACGTCTGAGCTGGACATCGATATCGGCCCATTCGGTGTCGACCCGGTTCCTCAGCCCAACCAGACGGTTGTAGATGGCGACAAACCAGCCGATCACCAGGAGCACGATAACGATTATGACTATTGCAGCGATTGTATCCGCCAAGTCAGTCTCCGTTCCCACCGACTCTGTTGAATTAATCGGGGAGTATAGCATAACGGCGAAAAATCAACAGGTTTACCCGAAATTTTTTGGCCTCTCGGCAACCTGTCAGGGATTTCAGGCCCGCATCAAAAACGGTAAGGCCGGATGCTTTCAACCTTTCCAGAAGCGTCTTTGCCAGTGTGGTTTCGGAGAGCAGCGCAGCCCAATCAGCGCGCCTGCTTCGGGGGCAGAAGGTCGTGGGCTTGAATTCAACATTTCTGTCAAATCCTACTTTTTCTCCTGCAGGGGAATCCCGTCGATGTCGTTCGGAATTTCCACATCAAAATGCCTGAGTACGGTCGGTGCGAGATCGATAATCGACGGGCCTTCCCCGCTACCTGCATCCACAAGAATCGGATATGGTTCAGTCGACATGAATATTCCTTTGGCAAATTCCGAATTCACGGAGCAATGATCCGCGGACCATTTTTTTCGATTAGGCTCAATTACTTCAGGCGGAAAACCCCCTAGAGCAGTTTGCCAACTGACTCTGTATCCGATATTGAAACCAATGACCAGATCCCCGGCATCGGGAACACGTGGGCCCGTGAAAATCCTGTCCGCCTTATGCAGGACGCTTACAATCGGTTTGCCGGTTTCCGGATCGAGGAGCTTCGAGAATTTCTCGATGATCTCATCCCGCAACTGCTCATACTCCCGACCCGGGTCGACCGCGCCGTGGGCCTCCCGCCCACGAAGGTTTATGTATATCTTTCCGAGACCGAGCGAGTACGCCCTGGTCTTGCTCCAGTCGACCCCCGGCCAGAATGCGCCGTCCTGCTGAAGGTCCTTCATACTGAAATCGTCGCGGCATGCGTCCGGATCCGCACTCAGGAACCCTTCATTCCTCAACCATGTGTTGACATTCACCGCGCGCCGGAACGAGTTGAATCCGTGGTCGCTCATCACCGCCAGTACGTCGTCGCCCTCGATCCTCTTCGCAGCCTCCCCGACAATCCTGTCGAATCGCTCGTATGTCCGATCGATCACATCCCCCCACTTTCGAGCGGATTCCTCGGTGTAAGCCGGGTGGCCGGGATCGATACACCGCCAGAACATGTGCTGATTGCGATCTGTCGCCTCAAAAACCGCGATCAGGAAATCGTCGTCCCTGTCCTCAATAAATCCCAGGACCATTTTTTCGAGTTGGGCGGTGAAAAGCTCGGCCTCTTCCAGAAAAGCCTCTTCGCCGATGCGGTCCTCGTTCAGACCCCAAGTATCCTCCATCCAGCCGAGCGTGCAGAAGTTGCCGAACCGACGGACAAGCTCGCGCGACCATCCGGGCGGGCTGGTGACGGGATAGAAAGAGTCGGACGGATCGAGGCAAATCGCGGAGAGGTAGAGCTTCATGGGATCAAGGGCATGCAGGTAGAACCGCATGATCCCTTTCGGCCGGACGGTTATGAGGCCCAGTGAGATTTCGAAAGTAATCGGCGCCCAGTCACTCCACTCACCCGGGGCAAGCCGAAGGGTGTGATCCTGCCAGGCCAGATTCGCGCGACCGTCCCCGACTGTTATTTCCAGCCTGACAGGCCCGTTCGCGCGCTTCGGACCGTAGATATCTGTTGCGTATGTCCCGTTCTCCGCGCGACTCAGGTTGACAACAACACCGCCGAACTCGGTATCCGCCTCTATTCCGCCCTCTTCATAGAGAACGCTCGTTCCCCAGGTACCGCGAAGATCAGGCACTCCCAGGCCCGAGATCATCCGGCCGTTGAATTTCTCCGGCGGAAACGTGACGGGCACACGGACCACTGTCGAGCGGTAGCCCGCATCGCCAAGGATCTTCCAGAAAGTAGTGCCCGACCTGTTGCAGATCGGTTCGGGCTTTCCGAGCTTCTTCTGCTTGACAGAGACGGGCGCTATAACGGGTGCGTAATTGGCGGGGTTCCGGTGAAGGAAGTCGAAAATCCCGTGTTTGCCGGGATTCATGCCGGTTGCGAAGCTGGACCAGGCCACCGGGCTTTCGGCGGGTGTGGTTGTGGCGAGGCGCGTATAGCCACCCCTTTCAGCGAGGGCCTGCATATTGGGCATTCGACCCTCTTTTAGGAGGCGCTCGAGGATGCGCGGGTCCATGCCGTCGGAACCGAGCACAACGACGCGGTTTCTGGCTTTCCTTCTTCCCACCAGAACCGATTTGAATCGATCGATGATACGCATTTCTTTAATCAACAATAGATGCTACATCCTCGCTTCCCGCAAATCAATGATTCGCAGCACGATTGGGATCTGATTCAAGCAGGACAACCATAAGGGATGAAGCACAAGACATGAGAACCGGAGAATCTACCGGGTGGTGGACGGAAAACAACCGAGGATGGAGTTTTCGAGAATGGCAAGAAATCTGCATGAAACTTTCGAAAATCGAAAGTCTGTGGTATAATGTGTCCATGCTTGAAACCGGTGAAATCACGATCGGTGAAAATGTGAAACGGCTGAGGAAAGCAAGGGGTCTGGGACAGGGAGCATTAGCCGAAGCCCTGGGAGTCAGCATATCCAGCATAAGTAAGCTTGAGAACAATTCCAGGCGGGTGAAGGGTGAGGAGATCCCGAAGTTGTACAGGGTTCTCGGTTGCACAGCCTCGGAGTTGTTTGGGGAAGAAGATCCACCGTTCATTACCGAACGAGCGATACAACTCAGGGCAGGCAATGCAATTAGCCCTGAATCGAAACCTGAACTGGCTCGCATTCTGGCTCGTTTGGGTAGACAGGTCAAGAATCTGGTTGAGCTTGAGACCACACTGGGCGTACAGACTCCACGTACTCTTCAGAGGAGCTCTGATCCTGTCGCGAGCCGGGTAACCGAAAGACGGTCGCAGGCGGAAGACCTTGCGAGGTTATTGAGGCAGATTCTGGTCCTTGGGGAAGGTCCTGTACATAACCTTGAGCACATCCTGGAACAGCATTCCGTCATCTGGACTCGTTGGAAACTTCCTGATGAGCTGTCCGGTTTCTGTGCTCATCATAAAGGCAGAGCGGTCATTGTTTTGAATGCTGCTGAGCCCAGACACAGGCAGAAGTTCTCGTTGGGCCACGAGTTATGTCATGCCGTTCTGGACGGCGATAGAGGCGTTATATTTACAAGGAAGATCGATCTATTCAGTGAGAATCAACAGTATCCCAGTCCAATTGAGCATCGAGCGAATCTCTTTTCAGGAAAATTCCTGATGCCTCTCAGCTCGTCAACAGCCTTTGCCAAGGAGAACGGTTTTGATTTGCATAGTCTATCGGGCCCGAATGTCATGCAACTGGCCTACTATTTCGGTATCAGCGCTCGTGCAGTACTGAATACACTGCGCAACTACGGTATTATCGACTGGGAACAGCAGCAGAGACTGGAAGCCGATACAGTACCTTTGCCCAAAGACGCAGTCCCCAGTCCTGACCCCCTGAATAAATGGTGCGACGAGATCGCAACCGAGGTCGAGAGCCTGCCTCGCATGGTCAGACTTGGATTCAAAGCGTTTTTTGACAATAGGATTAACGAGGGATCACTGTCCGAGCTCATTGATGTCGAGAGAACAAGGTTGGTAAAGTTAATTCGTTTCTATAAGGCTAATTATGTGCCAGGTGGTTAAGGCTATATGGACGATGAGAAGAGGGTGGTTTTCTCCGATGCGGATGTAATCCTGGATTTCATGGAAATCCGTAAGCTTGATCTTCTTGAACGGCTCTTCAAGACTGTTTTCGTAACTCCCAGGGTTGATGCCCAAATAATAAGCAACAGAGATCGGTTTGATGTCTATCGGACTGCCTTTCCCATCCGCTATCCTGAACCTGAGTGGGAAATAGAAGTGGTGAACATGAATAAGAAATACGGTCGCGGGGTCGGTGAGGCTGACCGTGCTGCAGCCATCGCTGCGAAGTATACCGGCAGCATTTTGCTCACCAGAGATAACCCGCTGGTTGGGGAAGCCATCGAGTATCTGGGAATGAGCCCGGATGATTTTGTGGGCACAGTGGAAATCTTGCATGCCTGCGTTGTGAAGAAACTACTAAGCAAGGCTGATGCACTACTGTATTGTGACGACATAACGGAAAAGCGCTTAACTTATGGTGAACTAGACACGGGGATACTTGAATCACTGCCGGACTAAGTACTGAAACCCCCATTCCTCAAGCTATTCCAGACAAGAAAAACAGGCCACCTACCCCTCAACTGGTCGACATAAAATCGCCCTTCAGAGCCGGTGACCCGCAAGTCAGCTTGTGACTTTACAAAATAACATATACCATTTTCTTATGGTTCTCTCAAGGTGGCGTTTGTTTAGCAGTCCGGCATCGGCGACCTCCGGTCGGCGGCATCGGCGGCATTTTGCCGACGGGGTGGAGCAAACCGGCAGTCAATTGCGGTGCAGGATGTTAATCCATACACTTAGAGGTCCAGGCTGATCGAAAGGCTCCTCAAGCTCCCCGACCACGAAGGCCATCGGGACGGATCGAGCGCTTCCCCTCACTCCCACGCCGCTTGCCCAAAGGCCTGCGGATGAGCCGGAATCGCACATCACAGCCTCCCGCACATTGCATTCAATCAGCACATCGGCTGCCTCCTGAACGTCCAAACTCGCGCCGGTGGTTACGGCGAAGAAGATTTCATCGTTCCAGGTGGTACCGATAGCGCTCCTTGAGGCTCGGCCGGTGATGTTCCCTCCGTAGACGGTTTCATTGGAAAAATCCCGCGACCTCCCCTCGTGCACAAACCAAGGACCCAGTGTCACAATCCATCTCATGTGCTCCCAGCCCGTGGGAAGCCGGTAGGAATAAACCACAATTCTGGAGTTGATGCCATATCGCTCCGCGTCGGTCTCGCGCCGTCCTCTGAAGACGAGTGCATATCCGCCCGGTGGAATGTCCAGCGAGGGGGAGTCGGACACGGCAATCACTCTGCCGTCCCAATTCTCGTTATGGGGAGCATCTCGACCGACAACTATCACCGAATCAGACTCGTCCTCATCAAATGGTGCAATTGCCACGACAGTCCCTCCCTGTCCGGAGACCGTTTCTCCCCATTTCTCATCGTAAAGGGTCACCGCATCCTGCCCGGCAGGAGTGTTGATATTCCAGAGCCAGAGGGGCTCGAAGTAAACATCGCTTGTCACAAATGCCTGGGGATGCGAGACCTCAATTCGGAATCCGCCGTCGCGATCGATCGCCACAAGCGGCCTTTCGAGGGCTCCAAGATGGGATAATCGACCATCCAGTACATTGAATCCCAGAGCGTAGGTTCTCCCGCCCGCCATCCCGAAATACGGCCCGTTAATTGCGGCGAGTGCCCCCGCTTGACGGGCGATCGATTCAGGGGAGGCGCTCCCGCCGACGGTTGAGAACGGCAATGCGGGTTCGACCACCAATCTGCCCTCGCGGACTGCGTCCAGATCGACAAGCACCATGTGAACATTGACCGTGCCCGAAGGGGATGTCACACGGTAGTGCCTGAAGTCGAGATCCTTCACAATCTCTCGACTGTTAATGGCTTCCTGCGCGTAGGCCCCCAGGGAGAGTAAACAGACAAGCGCAACTACCGCCGCATGCCTGGCTGTCCCTGGAAAAGCCGAACGAATCATACTCACAGTTTACCTCAAACGGGGAGTGGAGTGTGGAGGGGCGGGAAAAACGGAAACAGGCCGATTTTCGCTTTGCTTTTCGGGGATTTTCTTATATAATACGCAATATCCTCCTATCGCGGCGAACTGCGATTTTACCTAGAGTCGTATCCTTTGTAGTGTCCGATAAGCAGGAAGGGCGAGCCTGACCGGCTTCGCTCGTTCCTACAATAGAAAAACTGCAAGTTACTTCTAACGAAGGAGGCAACCATGTTCAGTAAACCGGGCTTCCATGTAGGCATGGTCGTGATGCTGGCACTCTTCCTCATCACGTCTTGTTCAAGCGGAAGCGATCCCACTACGGGATCCCTGTCCGGTGGTGAGGACGAGGTCTTAACTGTATCCCACTCATCCGCCACAGGTGGCACATCGCGGTCACTCTGGGGCAGTTGGCACATCGTTATCGACGCGCAAACGAAGGATGTTGAAATCATCCCAGCGCGCGGATTGATGTTTCACTTGAATGCCGTAGAGTGGATGCAGCCTCCCGCCGGATCAGTCAGCAACCTCGGCATAGTTATCGTCGAGGATAATTTCTTCACAGAAGGTCGATTCGACCTGGATGTCAGCCTGACCCATCCGTTCTCGGGACTGGATACATTCA
>CBDUXL010000095.1:0-11278 GCA_965371155.1 uncultured bacterium
CGTCGGGATCGAAATCGACTGTGCTCTCGAAACCCCCCGTAACGTAGACATTCCCGGAACCGTCAGCGGCAACTCCAAAGCCATATTCCGCGCCCCAGGTCCGCGCCCACTTGAAGTCACCCGATGAATCGAACTTGCTCAAGAAAGTAGCCCCTCCGTTGTGGTATTCCTCTCCTGGACCCGGGTCGAAATCAACTGTGCCGTAGAAATAGCCCGTAACGTAGAAATTCCCGGAACCGTCATAGGCAACTCCATACCCCGCTATGCCCGCGTCCGACCCACCCCAAGTCCGCGCCCACTTGAAGTTACCCGACGAATCGAACTTGGTCAGGAAGGCGTCTATTGAACCAATCGAGGCGTGCGGATCACCGCCGTCGGGATCGAAATCGACTGTGCCTGTGAAACTGCCGGTGACATACGCGTTCCCTGAGCCATCGACTGCGACTCCCCAGCCATTATCCCACCATTCCCAATCAGCACTACCCCAAGTCCGCGCCCAGCCTAGGTCGCCAGTATGTTCCACCGCCAGGTTGTACCGGAAGAAAGCCGCAAGGCGATCGCTTCCGGCGAGGTTGGGAACACCGAAATCGTTGCTGTAATCAAACCCTTCGTATTCGGCGATCACCCAGAACTCATGGCCCTTGACGCAATTTACGTAATCAGCGGGAATCTCCATGTGGTAGGTCGAGTAGTGATCACCTCCGCCGGTCGCGATTGCAGCGGGATCGAAATCCGCCACAGCAGAGAGAACAGTCGACTCGATGTAGATCGTCGAGGGCTGGTGCTCCCAGCCAAACAGGCTGATATCGAGGATCAGGTTGCCGCCGTTATCCGTAGGGCCGTTGTAATAGACGTCGCTGTTGTCGGTCACGCTGCACGCAACCGCCTCCGGCGCGTTCGACGGATGCACGTCCGGCGCTTCCCAGTTGGCGACTATCGCGTAGCCAAACTGGAATCCCTTTTCGAGCGCGAAGCGCACGTAGTAGTTTCGTGTGTTCACTGCGCCTGCTGAAAACACACCGTCATCGCCAGTGGTCGTCAGGAAATCCCACAAATCCTGCTTAGCGTTGAGGCCGTCAGCGAAGTATCTGTAGGGGCACAGCACAGCATCGGCATCGAACCACTCGGTCTGGTGCACACCAGGCGTGTAGCCGAACGAACCCGACATGGTGAATTCGGTCGGGTTGAACCATCGCGTGTAACCGTCCGGTCCGCCGCCGTCCCCGTTCACAGGATCGTCCAGCATATACTGGTAAGCGCCCAAGACCGGGTAGTCCAGACTACTGTTGTAGTCGAGTGTGCTGTGGGCATTGCCTACGAAGATGCCGCGCACGTCGTACGCGTCGTACTTGTGCATCCCGGGAAACGGGTGTTTTAATGTCATGTCGACGTCGATGTCGAAACAACCGGAACCCTGCACAACATCGTGAACCTGGGAGGTTAAGTTCTCAGGGGGCTCATTGACGAACCACACGACGTTTTGCGCGAACATCACCTGCCGGTTGGGAACCGCTTCTACTGTCCCGTTCTCGATATCGACGTAGACATCATAGTAACCCCAAAGGTGGGTGTGGGTCGGTGCTGCGGGGTTTGATTCCGTTTTCAGCTCATGATCGGCGGTGGGCGTTACAGGACTTCCGCTGCCACCGGAGCAGCCAATCGCGAGGAATGCTGCAACAGAAATCGCCGCAAGCAAGATCATCCATCGATTCATGTCGTGACCTCCTGAGGGTAGACCTGCCAACACACATTATGTTATCAGCAGAAACGAGAATCCACAATGCCGACTTGCGGTACAAGGGCCGAAAGCTGGACTTCCTGTTTGGCCATAAGGGGACTTCTCCGTTTTGGCTTGACATGGCTACAGGTCCGCTTGCTGACGCGCGCGGTTCGGATTCCCGAGAAGTGCATTCCCAGGCTACAGAACAAGACATAACCAGCAAAACCAGAGCAGCAAAACCAGGGGACACCTCTTTTCGTCCTCGAAAAGCAGGTGTCCCCGCCAAGGATCCCGGGAATGCAATCCCGGGCTACATGCTTGACCAAGCCGCTTTTGGCGTGCTAGGATTCCCTCGTCAAGGAGCGGATTGGTGAAGAAGTACGTGAGTGACGTGTGAGAGAATTCATACTGCAATTACCGTCTTTTGAGGGACCGCTCGACCTACTGCTGCATTTCGTCCGCACCAGGGATGTGGACATCCGCAGCCTTCCCATCGCCCCAATATGCCGAGAATATCTGGAGTACCTTCGGGCCTGCGAGGAGATCGACCTTGGGTTGTCCAGCGAGTGGCTCGCAATGGCGGCGCGGTTGATCTACATTAAGAGTTGCACGCTGCTTCCAAGTCGGGGGCTTGATGAGGCGCCCGGGAGCGAGGCATACTGGCCCGATGTAGAGGATCCCCGCGCCGAGCTTATTCGGGAGCTTATGGATCGGGAGCGCCTGATGGCGATCCGGAAGGTGGTCCCGGCGTTTCAGAGGCGCGAATCGGCGGCGATTGCCACTTTCACCCGCCGGGCGGGGCTCGCAATCGACCAGGATGGCGAAAGGACGTACGATCTGGGTGAGCTTGGAATTTTTGACCTTCTTGATCTATACCGTAAAACCCTCCTCAGAAGGCGGCACGACCGACCTCTTGAGGTCGATGTCAGACAACTGAGCGTCGGGGAGGTCATTCGCGAGATACTCAGTAGATGGCTTCCGAAGGGAGTCACCCGGTTCTTCCGGGCGCTCCTGCCCGAGAAATACAGCTTGCATCGGGCTGTTATGACTTTCCTGGCTCTGTTGGAGCTTGCAAGAGACGGGAGAGTCGAGCTGAGTCAATCCGATCCGATGGGCCAATTGTCAGTGGAGAGATTGCGCTGAATTAGGCCCGACCTAGTCGGATTGAATCGATTATAAAGTGAGGTGCGTTTTCGTGGACGAGACTCGTCCCCACAGAAGTGCAAAGGACCTTATCGAGAACCTTTTGTTCCTTGCGGAGGAGCCGCTGACCCTCAATCGTCTGGCTGAGTCGCTGCCGCACTCCAAGGAGGAGATCGCGGCGGCACTCGATGCGCTACAGGCGGAGTGCCAGGATCGCGGATTGAAGCTGCGGTTCGTTTCCGGCGGATGGGAGTTGACATCCGATCCGACGCTTTCCGAAGAGATCGAGAGGTTCTTCAATCTCCATAAACGCAGGCGGCTTTCCAGGCAGGCGGTGGAGACTCTTGCGGTTATCGCGTACAACCAGCCGATCACTCGGGCTGAGATCGAGGCAGTTCGGGGAGTAGGAACCTCGGGAACACTGGCAACCCTGCAGGAGTGCGGCCTTATTCGGGTGACAGGCCAGAAGGAAACCGTGGGGTATCCGTACCTTTACGGAACGACAGATGAATTCCTCAGGCATTTCGGTCTCGGAGCGATTGCCGAGCTTCCGCCGCTTGAGTTCGAGCGCGAGGGTTTGACCAAACCTTTAAGCGCTAAAACTGAACCTGATGCGGAGAAGGATGTGTCCATCACTGAGGAGGAGGAGACGGGAATCACACCGGTGGATTTCGAGCTGGCTGCTGAAACAGCCGAAGAACCCGCTCATGTCCAGCAGAAGGGCGCTTAGACCCAGGTCCCGCCTCCTGTCATGGGGGCTGTTTGGACTTCTTCTCTCGCTTCCGGTTATCTCCGGTCCCACGCCGCCTTCACTTGAATGCCCTTCGTACTTACTGATGGATCCCGACACGGGAGAGGTCCTCTACGGCTGCAACATACATTCGGTGCGGGCCCCGGCGAGCACGACCAAGATGATGACCGCGCTCCTTGCCCTCGAAATGGGCGACCCGGACGATCTTGTGACAGTCGGACGAAGGGCAATCCAGGAGGGAGGGGCCAGACTAAGGGTATCCGAGGGAGAGCAGATTCCGCTGGCCGACCTGGCCTACGCAATGATGGTCAAGAGTGGGAACGACGGCGCTGTCGCGATAGCGGAGCATATTGGGGGTAGCGTCGAAGGATTCGCCGCAATGATGAACCGTCGCGCGGAAGAGCTGGGCATGGAGGATACTCATTTTGAAAACCCGAACGGCATGCCCGACGATGACCATCTGTCGACAGCATTCGACCTTGCACTCCTCGCGCGCGAGGTCATGACGCATCCCGAATTCAGGGAGTGGGTCTCGTCGCGGGAGGTCCATTTCGATTGGTTCGGCGAACGTGAGGATGTGACATTCGAGAGCACAAACCATCTTCTGGAAACCTTCCCCCTGGCCAATGGTGTGAAGACCGGATACACTAACGCCGCCGGCTTCTGCCTGGTGGCAAGCGCGACATATCGCGGCAAAACGCTGATCGCGATTGTTCTCGGGTGCGAGCGAAACCGCCAATGGCCGCAGGCTATCGATCTCTTCGACTACGGATTCTCCCTCTATGACCCCGACTACCGGGCTTTCCGGGAGCTGTATGAATCGGGAGCATTTTTTTAATGAGCCCATGTCAAAGACATGGGGTACCGATTGGAGGCCCATGTTGGAGGTCCGTGTCAAAGTCGTGGGGGAATTGTCAATGTTAATGAAGGACTCGTTGATAAAGGACTCGGTGGCCCACAACTTGTTGTGGGTCCCCAAAGTAATCTAAGAACATGCGCCCCTGGTACCGATATACCTCCAAGAACGATGACTACCAGCAAACCACGATCATCACCCCGTTCAGCAAGATATGGGGCTTTGGCGCGCCTGTCACTCTCGCGCTGATCGCGATCAACTGCGGCATCTGGCTGATAATGATGATCACCGCTTCCCAGGAGTGGCTGGACATGGATAACTGGTGGTATTACTGGTTCGCCCTGGTACCCGAGTTGGTCTTCAGGGGACACGTGTGGCAACCGGTGACATCGCTGTTTCTTCACGCTCCTCTACCTTGGCATCTGTTTTTCAATATGTACCTTCTCTGGGTGTTCGGGCCGAGGCTGGAGCGAACATTTTCATCAAAACTATTTCTCGCTTTCTACCTGGCTTCGGGTATTGCCGGAAGCATTCTCTCTCTGCTTATGCGGACCGCTTCAGGAAATCTCGTCGACCCGTCGCTCGGCGCTTCATCCTCGGTTTTCGGTTTGCTGGTTGCATATGCGTTCGTCTACAAAGACGAGATGCTGCTTTTGTTTTTCGCGATCCCCATCCGCGCCTGGAAACTGGTTGCCGGTCTGATCGGATTTGAGATCTTGTCCGTGATATTCGGGTGGATGCCGATAATCGATCACTGGGGGCATCTCGGGGGCGCTGCGGGCGCCGCCATCTGGATGCTTATTCTCATCAAGACCAGCGGCCACAAGACCGCACACGGATGGTTCCAGGACCGTTCAAGGGCAAGGCAATCCCGACGTGGGCAGGTCTGGCGAGGCACTTTCATCCCGCACGGGAAACGGAGTAGCGGCTTCAAAATAATCTTCAGGAACCCCAGACCGAAGTACGACGACCATCCTGAAGGCACCGATGATGAGCCGCCGCCTGACTGGTTCGACGCGTAGCCCATGACTGACGCACAGGAGAAACGCCGCCTCCTTTCCAGCTCGCAAGTACTGGAGACCCTTTCGCTTTTGGGGCTTTTCGCCGCGCTTCTCCTTTTCATGAAATCGGTCATCGAAGTGTATGGCATTCCCTACGGGATCGACTTCGGTGAGGGCTATCTCGCGAACATGTCGCTGGAAATGGTCCGCGGCAGGAATCCATACCATGCGCTCGAGAATCCACCCTGGATCGTCTCGTCTTATCCGTCTCTTTATCCGTTCCTGAATGGCCTGATTATGGCTGCCGTGGGGCGAAGCTTGCTTCCCGGACGATTTATCGCTACGGCATCCCTGATCGGAGTCATCGTAACCACCATCATCCTTCTCAGAAGACTGGGAGTGGGGCCGACCATCGCGCTTCTGATGGCCGGAATGATGCTGGTTTTTCCATGGCCGGTCAGATGGGCGCAGGTGGTCAGGGTCGACACGCTGGGAATCCTGTTCGCGATCCTGGGACTCTACTTCTGGGTGCGGTCGGAGGGCATTCGGGACGCTTCCGTGTCGGCGGTGCTTTTCATGGCTGCGGCATTCACGAAGCATTCACTTCTCGCAGCGCCGCTCGCTTGTCTGGTTTATGCGTTTATCAGCAGGGACAGGCGCCGAATTGCGTTTCTCCTGATGCTGGCAATCTTGGTGGGCGGCGGATATGGAATCGCCAATCTCGTTTCAGGTGGAGGATTGTTCCGCCACCTTTTTGTGTACACGGCAAACGTGTTTCATGTCGCTCGTCTTACCGCTGGTCTTGGTGAATATCTCAAGGGGACCTGGATTCTCCAGATTGCGGCGCTTTCATCCCTACTGATGCCGGGAACTCTGACAGGCCCGCATCGTCTTTTCGGATGGTACTACCTTTTTGCGCACCTGACTCTGCTTGCGTACGGGTTTACAGGGTCCGACACGAACTACTACATCGAGCCGTTGCTTTCAACGACAATCCTGGGAGCCTTAGCGCTGAACAAACTCACGATCAAGTCAGACATCGACACCGGAGTTGAGAGGACACCGTTTTCGAAGCGGGCTATTGCACTCGCGCTGATTCTCGCGGTTATTGTGCTTGCCCGTTTCGTGAACACTTCAGATTTCAAGGTGCACAGAATGAATCCCGAAAGGCTCAGTAAAGGGCTCGAACTGCTTCAACTCTGCGCGAGCGCTCCGGGGGACATTCTCAGTGAGGATGCGAGCTTCTCTTTCATTGGGGGCAAGCGGGTTCTTTTCCAGCCTTACATCATGACACTGCTCGCGCGTACCGGGAAATGGGACGAAACCCCGTTGATTCAGGCTATCGAGGAGCAGCAATACTCGATGATTGTACTCCGGGTCGATCTTAACGATCCGTACAATACGGAGGTTTTGGGCGGCGCCTGGGAGATGGCGGGGTTCGATCGATGGAGCGAACGCATGGAACAGGCGATCATGGAGCACTACACGTTGTATGGTGCATGGGATGTCGGTGTGGGAAACCTCTGGTATGTGTATGCTCCCAGGTTTGAGATGTTCCAGGGGGCGGAGACTTTTGAGAATAGCCAACCGCCCGAGCAGAAGTGAAACAAGCCGTTCTCATTCATTCCCGGCAAGTCCCAGGGTCTCAAGGTCTACATTCGGGTGGGACTCCAGATACGCGGGGTAATCGCACTCAAACAGGAAGGTCAGCTCGTCGGTGTAGGCCACATTGATTCCTCCGGTATCGACCATCTCCCGGAAATCCCGCACAAAAGCGTATTGATTCAAACTGGTCGGATCGGTCAGAATTTTCAATCTGCTCGCGGTGTACCAGGTTTCCCCATCGATTTCTTCGGTGGGGAACAATGCAATAGTCAGCTCTCTCGGCAGCCAGAAGTGCGTGAAATGTTCGCTATGCCCGGTGAACGGGTCACCGGCGAAGTTGGTCCACAGGTCCTGTAGCTGGAATTTGACCTCGTCTTCGTCAGGATGCTCACGAAGGTGGTCGACAAGCTCCTCCGGTGTCGCCCCGGACACGTCCCAGTCGTCTTTATGAACGATATTGAAAAACATCAGGGCTTTCAGGGCGATGTCATCACCAAGCAATATATGTGTAAACCCTCCCCGATACCAGATCGCCACATTCTCAGCCGGGGTGGTCGGCACGATCGGTTCTTCGAGACCGTACCAGGTCACCCAGTCGGCTTTCAGTCTGTACAGGCGAGGTTCCAGGCAGAGGATGCGCATGTTCTCGTGGTCCATGTTGTTGTTTATTTGATGGATCGTGCCGTAGTTGAACGGCGACCCCCTCAACATATACTTATCCTCGGCTTCCAGGTTCAGCACCACTTTCCATCGCTTGAGGAGTTGCGTCGAGTCCTCCATGAAGTCGTACCCGAGAGAGCCGATCCCGAGCACCAGCAGGAGTATCAGAACCGGCGTGACATTTCGCTTGACGAGTCCGGGAACAAAGAACGGCAGTGTCGCAAGGACAATCAGCCCGATGGGAATGATCGCGCGTGTTTTGATTTGCGCCGCCACGGTATCGGAGCCCAGCAGAAGGATGTAGATGACAGCCAGGATCTCGCTGATCAGGAGGAGGCCTACAATCCAGTTGAATCGCGGATTCGATACCCATTTCCCGATCAGCAATCCGAATGTCAATGCGATCGGCGCGAGCAGGGGCACATGGTAGCGAGTCTCAACCGGAAACAGTGCGTATATCACGAGTGTTGCGAGCAAGCCCAGGCTCGTAAGCAACCTGCCTCTCACGGAAAGAAAAGGAATCAGCACGACCATCGGAAACAGCAGAGGAAAAGCAAGGGAGTAATTGCGGCCCAGTTCGGCTGCGACGGTCGGCGAGAATGCGAGGTGGAGCCAATAGGTGATAAGCCCCGGGAACGAACGGATATAGTCGGGTCTCATCCAGCTTGATGGCGTGAACGGCGGATGCGGTGGTGCGGGAAGCCCGAAAAGACCGAATGGGTAAATCGGGTTGCCTGTGAGACAGATGGATCGGATATACCAGGGCAGGGGAAGGAGTATCGCGATCCCGATAAACGCCAACACGAATTTCCAGTGGTTTCCGCGTCCGAAAATCCGGCTGTCCACTTCCCGGGTCAGCACGCGGGCAAGCAATACGATCAACCCTAAAAGGATGGGAATCCCGAGATGCTTTGTCGAGAGTGCAGCGCCTGCGAACAATGCGGCAGATATCAGCACCCGCCAGTTGGTTCGTTTGCTGAGCTCGAATATCAGGTCGATTGCCAGAAGCGTCCAGCAAGCAAGCGGGAGGTCGACATAGCCGCCGGATGTCTGCACACCAACACCGGGAAGCAAGGTGAAAAGGAGGGCAGCCGTGATTCCGCTGAATCGTCCGACGTCAATTGCGAGCATCCTGCCCGAACCAATAACTCGCTTGGCAAGCTCGGTATTGAAATGACGCACACCGATTCCTATGAGGAGCAGAATCGACAGAGCGCCGAACATCCAGCCGTATAGGTTAGAGAGGAAATCGGTTCCGAGCGCCATGGTTCCGCTGATTCCGATCTCAGTAAGCGACGGGTAATATGAAAATATCACGCTTGGAATATCAGACACTCGTCCCGCTTGAAGCCATACTGATGGGACGAGGTAATGATGACTTGTGGCGTCCCAGGATATATTGGGCGCAAGCGCATTGAAGCCGCGGATGAGGGTTACCAGAACAATGATGACGATGAATGCGCTTTCGACGACATTCAGATGGGGCGAAGGTTTACGGAAGATTTGCCCCAGCATCAAACGCAGATCCCGGAACCATACCTGACAGAACAGAACTGCGGGCAGAGCGGTGAGTACGGCGGCAACCAGGGGATTGAGCAGACAAGTGAAGCCCAGAATGGTCATCAGGAGACCATGAGCGAGA
This sequence comes from uncultured bacterium, assembly GCA_965371155.1. GTDB lineage: Bacteria > JAJVIF01 > JAJVIF01 > JAPKYR01 > JAPKYR01 > CBDUXL01. Next base: position 9,379 of record CBDUXL010000095.1, read on the forward strand.
ATTCCGAATCCGAAAGCGCGACCGATTCGTCCGACTGAGAAAGGTTCTTCACCAACCAATTTCGCGCGAAGCCATTCACCGAGTCCATAAAGCCCGAGGACGAGAACCGGAAAGAGAATCACCGCCTGGATCATGACTCGCCCTCCTGATAGACAATTCTGAAAATCGTCCCCGCTCTCTCATGCGTAAAGACTGGCTCGAGAAAGCCCATTTCGTACAGCGACTTAATCTGCATAATCGAACGGTAATCGAAATCGTCGGTAGTTCTATCGGCTTCCCAGTTCTCCGAGATGCTCACCTTGCCCTGCTCATCAAGAACAAGGACGCTCTCAGCGTACGAGGCCAGTATTTTCGCGGATTCGAGCAAATTGGAGAAGGGCGTCTCTCTCTCATCATTTTCGCTAGCATCCGCAGATGCAAGCTCTGCGATAGTCAGCGCGCGATAATTCGGGGCGCCGGTAAGCATCAAGAATTCCATGCCGGCATCGCGCCAGCGGGCAATCAGCTCCTCAGGTTTAATTTCATCCCAGTCCCGGGTCGGCTCGGTCGGGAATGGGTACCAGATTATGTACGGTCGCTGTATGTAGAGAACCTTCGGCTCAACCATGACCACCCCCGCATCGAGAGAGGTGTTCTGATTGATGAAACGAACGAGCGGCTGAATGTAAAAACTTTTCAGGAAATATTCCTCGACTGTCGCCGCGCCGATGATTGTCGGCACCCGGTGGTTGACTTCCCGGGTTCTTTCGACGAGTGAACATGCGATCGGGAGAACTAAAAGCACCGGAAGGATCAGCTTCGTTATCCACGGGACACGCTCGAAAGCGCCGAACAAAGCCCATGCGCCGAGACCGGCGTACAAGCCCCATGCAGCGAGCATGTACCTCGGCTCGCCCGGCGCGAACAGGTAAATCATCCCAATGAGCACCCAGGTGATCAGCCCGATCACTCGACCTTTGGATGCTCGAACGCTCCAGAAAACGGTGAACGGCAAAAGCGGAAGGAAATACCAGCTCAACAGACGGAATTCGAACTGCACCAGCGATACATCCCAACTCAGCCTCGGGATGTAGGCGATGAATCCCCAAAGAGAGCGTTCGACATTGGGATTGGACCAGTACATGATATCCGGCACAGGTTCGTCGGGGCGGAGAACCGAGGTGATGAACGGGTATGCGGGATCGCCGGTGTGGAGGTAACTTTTCAGGTACCAGAGTGCCGGGATTACGAGCGCGAGAATTATCGCCAACACTAGCTTTCCCCAGGCGCGGTCGGCTTTCGGCATTCGGGCTATCCACACGATGAGAATTACCAGGACAAGGGCATTGACCAGCAGACCCGTATGCTTGGAAGCGAGCAGACCACCCGCTATGATTCCCACAATAAGCAGCGCACTCGGTTTCCCGGTCTCCTTGAAACGAACCAGGAGAATCAGCATCACCAGTGTGAAGAGGACCAGGAAGTTCTCGATATACCCGCCCTCCATTTCCTCCACATACACAATCGGCAGGCTCAGGAACGCAATCGCCGCGATAAGCCCCGGTGTCCAGGAATCCCATATGCGCTTGCCTGAGCTTGCGCCGTTCGCATCTCCGAGTTTACGTCCGATAGAGATGAAAGCAACACACGAGAGCGCGCCTGCGGCCCATGTGATGTGATTCGCGGCGAGCGCTCCCGGTCCCATGTTGTCGGGGTGCAGTCCTCCGAGCGCGAATGCGAGCGCGAAAAGCATCTCCGATCCGCAGGGGAGCTCGTGGTAGCAATTTCCGGGGATGGGAACGAATCCGCCGGACCTGAGCCACTGCGCGGGAAGCGTGTAATGGTAGGTGAGAGTGTCCCAGGCGGTTGTGGGTACGAGCGTGAGTGTGAAATCCAGCAACAGTGCGACAACAATCGTCGT
>CBDUXL010000096.1:0-11183 GCA_965371155.1 uncultured bacterium
AGAAACCCTCGAGCGTAGCCTCCGCAGAGCTTGCTCCGTCGCCCCCTATTAACACGCTCACTCCCTCCGGTTTCGGAACCGCGCCAAGTGTTTGCTCGATTTTGCGCCGATCGTCCAAAAACGCAACCGCTCTCGCTACAGCTTCGGCGTCATCACCGCTCGCCTTCAGCAGGCCTGCCGCGCCGTGCAGAAATGTCCTTGGACCCTCGCCCAACCGCGCATCCGTTATGAGATCGTGCAGAGGATAAACGAACAGGTCATATCCTCGACCCCACTCTGCGGCGTATTTTGTCAATGCCTCGAGTTCGGCCTCGCTCACTTCACCGAGACGTCGTCCGCCGAGCCGATCGGTGAGAAGTTCCGCCAACGCATCAAGCCGGAAACTCCCAACCGCTATCGGTAGCCTGGCGAGATGGTGATAACTCCGTCCGCTCGCCAGCTCCAGCCTGAGAAGCAGAACATCCTCCTCTATCGGATCCAGCTTGAACCGCGCGATCTGTGTATCCCCCAGGCTGGGACTTGTGACAAATCCAAGGCAGCCTGATTCCTCCGCCAGAACCTCGCCGGCGTAATCGAGCAACCTTCCAAGCTCGCCCGAAAGCGCCCGGCAAGCCTCCATGCTGCTTTTCGTCAATTCCGCATCGGTCTGCTCGGGTTCGAGACTGTCCACGTAAACACGGTATGCTCTCGCGGTGGGGATTCTGCCTCCAGATGTATGCTGCTTGGTGAGGTAACCGTCGCGTTCCAGCCGCGCAAGGTCGAGCCGGACGGTCGATGGCGCCATTCGCTCTCCCGTCACCTCAATTGCCTTCGACAATGCCCCACTCGATACCGGCTCGCCGGATTCAATATAAAGCCCCGCAAGCATGCTCAGAAGCTTCTTCGCGCGTGCCGACATATGTAAGCCGATATCCAGCATCCCGTCTATTATAGCTCTTTATTTATGACTCTACATCAATTCCTTGCCGCAACTTCTGCAGAATCTCGCCGATACCTCCACCCGATTCCCGCAGTAACGGCAAAAGCGCCGCTCCCTTACCGGTCGCTCCAGTACCTTAGATGCCGCAATCTCGCCGTTGTATTGCCTTATCTCAACCGTTTGCTTTGCAGCAAACGTTCCCATCGCGACATGCTGAAGCGCCGATCGTTCCTGTGCTGTTCGCACAAATCGATGCGCGGTCGCCCATTGAACCACCATGATCCACACTATCCCCACCAGGCACCATCCCAACACACGCTCCGGAAGAACCATCGTGCTGAAACCGAAGAAATCATAAAGCCCGTGGAAAGCGATCGCCAGAATCAGCCCGAGAAGCATCGTGGAGAAACGCTGCCCTGCGCTTGACTGAAACCGCGCTCGTCCGATGAAAAATCCCAGTATCACTCCATCCAGCGCGTGCATCGGCACCGCTGTAAATGCCCTCAGAACGGCGACCGTCACTCCCCCTCCTCCCGTAGCAAACGCCAGGCCTATGTAGGCCAGGTTTTCGACAAATGCGAATCCCAGCCCCACCGCCACTGCGTAGATGATCCCGTCGTACTCCTCCCGAAAATATGGGCTTTTCAGCGTGAGAAAATACACAAAGATGAACTTGATTGTCTCCTCGACCAGACCCGCCACGATAAACGCCGCATAGAAAGCTTCCCCAATGCTCTCAAACTCCATTTCCAGCCCGAGCAGGCCAACCTCGAATATCGCCGCCGGAATCACGCTGACCCCGCCCCATGCGGCCAGGATCAGAAGAAACAGCCAGGGCTCCTTCTCCCATCGGTCACGGACCCAGAAGTAATAAAATAGAAACGCCGCCGGCGCGGCTGCAAGTGCAAGTATGGCTAATAGGACAAGCAACGTTCACTCGTTGGGGCGCACGGCTGTGCGCCCGCGAACAACGCCCTCAAGCATTCTTCAAACGCTCAAACAAATCATCCTGACCCCGGTACTTCCCGATCTCCGGAAGCAGCACTTCATTTCCCCACTTCGCGAACGCCACCGGATCCTGATCCGGAAACGCCCCCGTCTCCTTCAATTGCTCATGCCAGACTCTGAATACCTCCTCCAGCGCATCCCTCCTCCCCCGCTCGTACATCTTCTTCTCATCCTGCGTCTCAAACGACAGTCTCGCCATCGGAAACACCTCTGGGCTAGGTGATTAGGGAGGTATTGTAGCATGAATAGTGAAATGGAGAGCCGTTGTGCTGCAGTTCCAACACAAGCCCCACATAATGCCTTTCCTCCCCCCTAAAAAGCAAATCCCCCATTTCCTGGGGGGACTCAATTACACGTCCTATAGCTGTTTCCTCTTTGGCAGTTTCCCGGTGCTCCGTCCGGTCGTTTTCCCCAATATGACCAGGCATTCCTCGGCGGCCTGAGCGGCGCGAGGGTGTCCCTGCCGATGCGCTTCCTCGAAGCACGCCAGCGCCTCGCGATATCGCCCGAAATTCCCCAATATCGCCGCCTTGTTGAACCACGCTGTCGCAAAGAATGGGTTGATGTCAATCGCACGGTCGTAGCAGCGCATCCCTTCTTCATGCCGCCCCAGCTTCTCCAAAGTCATTCCCTTGAAGCACCAAAGCTTCGCATCGCGAGGATTCGCCTCGATCCCTCGATCGCAACAGTGGATTGCTACCTTGTGTCTTCCCAGTTTCCCGAATGCCTTGGCTTTCTCATACCAGCGGCTTTCCATGAGGAGTTCCTCCCAGCTTTCAACAGATTGTTGTCCAGAAAGCGTTCAGGTTGACTCCGAATCTATTCAATAAAAACCTGATCTTCTCTCGTGCAATAACAACCTCCAACGCCCATGAAATGCAGTTTTTCCGACAAATATTGCGCCTCGAGCGAAAGCCCCAGACGATATAGCCCCTCCGCGCACAGGAGTAACTCGCCTAAGCGCTTCAGGACATTCGCCACACCAGTCCATCAATTATGCCACATACCAGGATCGCGCCAAAGAGTCCAATCCAGGCGATCAACCAACCGAGTCCTCCTGGTGAGCCGCCAAATTCTCAGCGGCGGCTTTATATTATACCACGGTTATGCAAGGGGGGGAAAGTGTTTTTTCAAGCCAGGTCCTTTTTCGTGTAGCCTGAAGTATATTCTGGCAACATCCCCTCGCGATCTCCCGGCTAGGGCGCAACCTTCATCAGGTAAGCGTCGAATCTTCCATTCGAGACGAAGAATTGAGTTGTCGCACCAGCACCCAGCTCCACGGTTCTGTCGAATCTGCCGGTAATAAGCGTCCCTCCGTCAGAGTCACTGTCCATACCGTAGATACTGACCCAATCCCAGATGACTACTCCCAGAAACTCGCCATCCGAGTCAAAACTGCTTAGGAATGTATTGTGCGAGCGAGTAGAAGCGAGTTGCAGGATTCCATTCCCGGAATCGAAATCTGTCGTTTCACTGAATCGTCCAGCAACGCGAACGTTGCCTCCGCCATCAACGTCGACTTCATGCCCCTCGTCGAAGCCTTCTCCTCCCCAGGTATTTCCCCACAGGAACTCTCCATTCGAATTGAACTTGCACAGGAACGCATCCAGCAAACCGTTCGAGGTATGCTCTGCAATGCCAGAGCCGGGGTCAATGTCTACGGTTTCGCGGTAACCACCCGTGATGTAAATGTTTGAAGAGCCGTCGACAGTCAGCCCGTACAACCCCATCAGATGAGAGTGCCCCCAAGTGTGTCCCCATTGGTAGTTGCCCTCGGAATCCAGCTTGCACAGAAGGATATCTCTTTCGATGCCGGTTTCAGATACTGAGTGGATGTCTGTCTCAGGACCGGGGTCGAGGTCGATTGCAGTCACGTAGGATCCGATGACAAGAACGTTGCCCTCGAAATCTGTGGCAACCCTGGTAAGGTTAGCAGCTTGATCGAGAGGTTCCCATGTGCCGACCCACTCGAAGTTCCCTCCTGCATCCAGCTTGACCAGGAAACCAGCGGCCAATTCAGATGTCTCAGTCCATTGCTTGGCGGGGCTGGGGTTAAAATCGATTTCCCCGTAGCTGGTTCCCAGTATCAACACATCTCCCTGATTCCCAACAGCCAGTGACCTGGGAGAGGCACATCCGCTACCTCCAATTAACTCAGCCCAGAGCAGCATCCCGCCCGGATTGAACTTGCAGACAAACGCGCCGAATCCTTCTCCTGAGGAAAGCTCAATTACGCCCGGGCCAGGATCGAAATCCACCGCTCCCTTGAACGAGCCGGTGACGTATGAATTGCCGAAAGAGTCCACATCAGACATACACCGCGCTTCAATCTCGGCCTCTGCGGATCTTTCCCATGCGCGAACCCACAACAGGGAGCCGGACTCATCAAATTTGGCAAGGTAGAACTCTGAGCTCTGCCGTGAAGTTCGAGTTTCGACCCCTGTCCCTGGGTCGAAATCCACGGTTCCTCTGAAGATGCCCGAGACGTAGATATTCCCGCTTTCGTCCAGGGATACATCATTGGCCTGGTCAAATCCGTCGCCACCCCACGATCTTACCCAGGAGCCGCCGCTTGGCCAGTCCACGAGTATCTCAGCCGAAAGGATTTCAGTGTTTGAGTCGGAATTCCCTTCCTCATCTGAAGCGCGGACGCCGAAGCGGTAGGTGTGCCCTGGCTCAAGCCCTCTGACAGTGTATTGGGACTCGCCTGCGTCGCCGATTCTGACACGGCCCGGGCTGTCAAACGGATCGTCTCCATGAATTGAATCGATGTAATAGATGTCATATCTGACAGCATCCCCCTGCGGGTCGGTGGCTGTTGGGTAACTGATTACTGCGTACCCAGGTCCCGGTGAAATGCTTGTAACTCCAATCGCAGGCGGACCGTCGGAAATCCCGAGGTATTCAATTTCGATTATTGGATCCCATATAGGAGCATCCCCCTGAAGGGAGATGGGACTCAAGAGAACTCCGTCGGAACTAAACTTGCTGAGGTAAAGGTTCTGCCAACCACGGGACTCCACCAGTTTTTCGGCGAGCCCAGGGTCGAAATCAGCCACATCCAAGAACGTACCGGCTACGAAAATGCTGCCCTGATTGTCTACAATAACTTCAACAGCACTGATATTGCGTCCTCTGCCCCAGGCGCGAACCCACTCGAATTGCAGATCCGAATCGAGCCTCAGAAGGAAAGCGTTGAAGCCTTCCAGATCGAATAGCTCAGTCCCATCACCAGGGTCGATGTCCCTTGTGCCATAGAACTCCCCGGTGACATAAACTCGACTCTGGTTGTCTATTTCGATATCGGTGTTGCTCGGAAGACCGAAGATCTCCCATGCAGCTTCGCCAAGCACCTCTCCAGACGAGCTGAATTTCCTCAGTGCTAGATGGTCAGGGCGGTTGAGAGAACCTTGTCGGACTGGCCTCGGAACGGAATGGTCGATTGATCCAAGCACGAGAACATTGCCCGAACAATCCGTAGCCAGCCCAATGCCCCAATCAGTATTGGGCCCGCCCCAGGTTTGAACCCATTGGAATTGACCTGCCGAATCGTATTTGCTCAGATATATGTCAAATTCACCCGAAGATGAAACATCCTCAGACGCGGGACCGGGATCAAAGTCGACTCGCTCACGAAAATTGCCGGTTATGTAGATATTTCCGTCGCTATCAGATTCTACCTCGTTCGCATCGTTTCGTTCCGAACCTTCCAGGATTCTGGACCACAGGAGTTCACCGGCAGGGCTAAACATCGAGAGGAACGCTTCCACATCCTGGTGTGGCGGCACTAAGGATGGGGGGCCTGGGCTGGATTCCGAAACCGTCATTACCCCACCGACGATTAGAATCCTCTGCTCGTTATCGATGGCCATTGCGGACGGCTGATCGTACAGCGTACCGCCCCAGTGCTTGAACCACAGGAGATTGGCGTTCGGGTCGAGCTTGCAGAGGAAAGCATCTAACTCACCATTCGATGTTGCCGTCACGACAGAATCTCGGAACACAAACTCACACATGTCATCAAATGTACCAGTCACATACAAATGGTCAGAGTCATCGACCGCGATGTCTGCGATATTTGCATTCTCACCGAATGTGATCCTTCGAGACCACAACAGAGCACCGCTGGAGTCGTATCGAGTGATGGACGAGTAGATTTCATAGTCTTCGGGTGGTTCGCTTTCCTGACTCTCCCATTCCGAACTGAATTGCCCCATGAAGTATCCCGCCACATATGTGTTGCCCATACTGTTCCGGGCAAGACCTTGAACCATGTGACCGCCGTCTTCTCCCCAGGTTCTCACCCACCTGCTTCCGTCCTCACTGGTATGACCCTGAGTATATCCGGACGCGTCGTCGGCAAGGATTCCCCTCGGATCCGAGATATGCCTGATTTGGGTGCCCTCCGCTCGAGCGCACGACACAACCAGAAGAATCAGAATGAATGTCAGGAACACTCGCATTGGCTTTGTCAATGTGTTTGCTGCCTGTTCAGGAATCTCATCATATCCAGTAAAAAGACTGTTTGGCAAGCATAGTAGTTGCGTGCGGGCCACATAATCTAAAGCGTGTACTTCCGCAGGAGATCATCGAGAGCTTCCCTCAATAGAATGGCTTCGCCGACGCCTTCCATTTTCGCGAACCGCGAGAGTCTCTCAAGTTGTCCCTTCGTATTGTGGCTGGTCTTGGTCACCATCCGCTCCTCGCGCTACCAGATCCACTTTTTGACGCGTCCGCTATTCTCTTTTCGTACGTCCTAAGATTGAGCAAGCCCTTCTTATCATGCACCTCCCGGGCAATCTGCATCATATCGTTCAAGTAACGCCGAGCTTCTCGAAGGTCTCCTTCATTGATGAGGCGCTCGAGTTCTTCATCTACAAAGTCAGGATCTGCAGTTTCCGCCCCTGGACCTGGTGCTCCATACGGCATGAAAGCCCTATCCTGATAATGCTTGCCTGGTCTGTAAGTGGACGCGAAGCCGCGATCTGTCACGCCTCCTATTTCAGACAAAGGTTCATAGTTTCTGGCGAAGAGGTAGTACAACAGAAGCACAAGCAGTCCGGTGAAAAAGACTAGAAGAGCCCAGCCTACCGCCGGCAAACCTCTCTCCTTGGCATGGTAATAGACCCTAATTGAGATGAACGCCCAAAGGAAGATTACAGCTATTCGAAGAAAAATCAGGTCCATATTGGTACCTTTCCACTTGAGGATCGGAGTCAAATGGCGAGTTTGGATGAGCAGAGCGCAGGTGCCTGCTATTCTCAATCAGTCCTCTTCAGTTGCGGACTCGATGACTGACAGCGCCTCGTCTATGAGTTCCACCAGCAATTCAACAGCTTCAGCTTCTCTTGCCACAGCCAGCTCATCGGAAACCTTCTCGCGCCACTCTTCAGAATCGTCCAATTCATCGAAGTCGATCTCCATCAGTCCCCTGATTGCCCGATCGCGGAAACTGGCTCTTTCGGAGGTAATATGGCGGAGCAGACATTCGACTGCTTCGGCTGAGGGATATCCGCTGAGGGAGCGGAGGACCGTTGCTGTCATCGTGTCTTCATACGCGAGAATCCTGGGCAGGTCCTCTGAGAACCCGGCATGTCCAAGCGCCACGAGGCAGAAATGAACCACCCAGCCTTCTTCCTCGTCATTCTCGAACGCATCGAGGACCTCGAGCGCTGCGTCGCGGATCTCCTCATGCGACCAATCCTCGGGAGGGAACGGGGTATCCGGTTGTCGGCAGGCCTGGAGGAAATCCTCTGCCGGCTCGGTATAAGCTGCTGCGGGCATCGGTGCCAGCACAATGGCCAGGAAAATGATGAAGATGGCTACGTGTCTCATGTCTCTCACCTTTACATTCACCAGTTGTTCGGGTAGTTGTTGTTGAACGAAACGACCCAGTCGGCCTGCGCATCCGACAGGGAGTAGAGGTCAATTGATCCGCCAATGGGCCCCATCATCAGGTTGCCTTCATAGTAAGCATTGTCATCGCAGAACAGATGCTGAAACCACGGGGGGCTGTCGTACTTGAGGTCATCGCAGTAATACCCGCTGTCCGGGTCGATCAGGTACATATCCTCAAAGACACCGAAAGCATGACCCGACTCATGTGCCATGACTTCCGACCACCACCAGGTGTAGGGATCGAGGACAAAGAAAACATTCTCCGATTTATGCTCGGCAAGGGAGTCCACCCATGAATCCCAGAAGCAAACTGCCGGTCCAAAATCCCAAGGCATACCCTGCACGAAATAGATGCTCAGACACTCGGGGGCGTAATACTCTCCGTAGTAATAATGCATCTCAAACACTTCATCAAAATTGTCAATATAGTAGAACTGCCAGTCGTACCAGGGCTCGTCATCCATCACCTTGTACGTTCCGTTATCAACCAGGTTGAAACCGTATTTGTTCCAGAACTGGTTCGACATGAATTTCATCCAATTCGCGTCCATGTAGCTGAACATGATGGGGCCGAGGAATGGGTCCTCGTAGTAAGGAAGCCAACCATCGATGTCGCATGCGACATAGAATCTCACCTGGACGTTGGTGGGAGGCGGGGGAGGCGACTTGACCGCCACTTGCATTACATGCCAGATAAGCGTGTCTTCGTAATCGCTTTTGGCCTTGAACCAGAGTAGGTATTTCCCTTCAGGCGCGCCGTTGGTGTTTGCGAAAGTCACCGACCAGGTGTCACCGGATGTGTTCGACATTAGTAATGACTTCTGGTCGTCGGCCAACGCCAACGGATAAGGATACACCCGGACCCAGTCGACGTTGTTCTGCCAATCAGGTACGTCGACCTCGATCGTTACCTGATTTGCCCCAACGAACTCCGGGGCCTCCGGTAACTTGATTTCATACGGTTCCCCACAGTTGTTCGGCCAGGAAGCATCCACGGCGTACCCAATATTGCCGAGTGCTTCCTTACTGTCATAGTTTATTTTGTAGGTTCTCGTATGTGATGTGAGCGGCTCAAAAGCGCGCTTGGTGACGCCCTTGGCAAACGCCAGGAAGGGGTTCCGTTCGTAGACCGACCCGGAGTTCCATAACTCCGTGTATGAATCGGCATTCAGAAGCCTTACACCTTGCATCTTAGGCAACAACAACCCGCGAACGTCATATCCGGTGGTCCCGGTTTTGTTCTTCAAGGTAACCTCGACGAAAATCGTCTTGGTGCCATGATTGTGCGCGGTGATTAACAAAGTCAGGCAATCGTAGCATTGGGGCGGCGAGACCAGGCCGGTGATATTCCAGTGCGTCAAGGCCCCTCGATTGGGAATAGCTTCGACCACCAGGTTTTCCAGATCAAAGCTCAATGTGTAATAACCCCAGAGTACGTGATGCTCCGCACCAGGCCCGATAGCCGGCCTGGCTGCAATACCGGGACCGGCATTCCCTGTTGGGTTGTGAGGGGCTTGGATCGGGGCGGGGTTGGGTCCACAGCCTATCAGCAAGACGAAGGCTGTGAGGAGGATTGAGATCCTATGTGCCTTCATGGCATTCTCCTGCACGGGTAGATACAGCAATGAGCGTCCCGTTCAGCTCGGAGCATCACATTCCTGCATTCTCGTATAAGCTAGATTTGTTGTATGGACCGGGGTGAGCTTAGCATAGAGACCATGACCTGTCAATCAATCCGAGATGACGTCAGAGACAGAAACCCAAGGCCTGTCTAATTGCCGTTCGAGGGCGTTGAGAGTTCATTTCAGCACGCGATGCGAGAACGCTTGCCGTCCACACATCTGTCATAATAATAGGTTCGGGACGCACTGGTGAAAGAGGGTGAGCCTCGCGATCTCTCTTGTATCCTTAGGTTGCGCAGTCGCTAGTCTCGATAACACCTTGGTTTGCGGCCCGATACCAGGTTCTGATGCCGAGCTCCCGAGGATGGACAAGTCGAAAAATGAAATAAATTAGGATCGCGAGCGTCCCGCTCGCATCGTGCCCATTAGCAGTACGCTCACGTCGCTGAGGATTCCCAAAGGTGCGAACCCACAAACGCTCAGCGTACCGGCAGGTGCTGGTACTCCACGACCACTTCAAGCCTATTCCCAGTAACCATTCGGCAGGAGCTTCACCAAAAACGCATCGTCCCATCCCATCGATATCGATTCATGCAGATCCTCATCCGGGCCAGGATCGAAGTCGGAGGTTCCGATAAAGCCGCCACAGACATAGACATTGCCAAACGCATCAAGCGCAACGCTCCAAGCGTCGTCATACCCGGGGCCTCCCCACGTGCGCACAAACTGAAACGCGCCGCTCGAGTCAAACGTACTCAAGAAAACATCAAGACCCCCACTCGATTCCTGCATATCGAATCCCTGGCCCGGGTCGAAATCAACTGTATCTGCGAAGCTGCCCGCTATATAAACGCCCCCTGAGCCAATAGCAGCATCGGAAGCCTCATCGTCTTCCGGTCCTCCCCAACACCGGACACGTTTGAAGGAACCGCTTGAGTCGAACCAGCTGAGGAAAGCATCTTGACCGCCGTTCGACACCCGAGTATCAGCCGGTGGGTCTGGATCGAAGTCAACGACCTCCTCGAAGTAGCCAACGACACAAGCGTCACCGGAGTTGTCTGCTGCTACAGCGACGCTCCGATCACTCCCGATCCCTCCCCAGGTCCGCGCCCACACAAGTTGTCCGCCGTCATCGAATTTGCACAGAAATGCGTCTGTATCGCCGACAGAAGTGTGTGAATCGGTATCTGGGCCCGGATCGAAGTCCGCAGTGCTTGAGAAGTATCCACACACATAGAAATCGCCGGAATCGCAGTAAGCGATTCCTTTAGCCGCGTCGACCCCATCCCCTCCCCATTCAATGCGCCAGAGCATCCCGCCATTCGAATCCAGCTTGGCTGCATGGGCGACAGATTCACCATCTCCTGAGCTGGCACCCACTACATACGTATTCCCCGCCTTGTCTACCGCGCAATCCCATAATGTAGGATAGACAACAATAGATCCCGTTTCACCTAACGGCCACTTTTGGTCCCATATGAGGGAAGCATTGGATTTGCGTTTCATCACGAATGCAGTATACCAGGTCCAGTCGACATCTGAGACCAGATAGTCGCCCGCGACATATGTGTTTCCGTTGCTATCAGTCACCACTGCCGCAGGAAAATCAGAGGCATTTGCATAGCTCCAGTCCACACTCCATCTGTAAGTACCGTCTCGCTCGAACTTACTCAGGAAGCAGTCGTTATATTTCGCATGGTGAATATCCTCACCTGGTCCGGGATCTAAGTCCGCAT
>CBDUXL010000097.1:0-11135 GCA_965371155.1 uncultured bacterium
GGAAATCCAAGAGTGTAGGCCGTATTTCATTGGCATGTTGGGCGAAAAGTACGGTTGGATTCCCCTGGAGATATCCGAGGAGCTGGTCGAGTTGGAACCGTGGCTTCGTGAGCACCGCCATAAGTCAGTGACAGAGCTTGAGATACTTCATGGCGTTCTGAACAATCCTGAAATGGCCGATCATGCGTATTTCTATTTCCGCGATCCAGACTATGTCTACTCCCTGCCGACCGACAGGAGGGCGGAACTTCTTGAAGGCCCCACGCCGGAGGAAATAGAGAAACTTGGGCGTGATGATGCGGAAAGCCGTGCGGAGAATCGTCGGAAGAAACTTGCGATTCTGAAGGATCAAATAAGAGCAAGCGGTATGCCGGTTCGGGAGAACTATAAGGACCCGCACGCCTTCGGCAAATTGGTGCTCGAGGATTTCACGAAGTTAATCGATGAACTTTATCCTGAGGACGAGGAACCTGACCCGCTCGATCGAGAAGCTGCTGAACATCAGGCGTTCGCGGAGAGTCGGTTCAAGGTGTACATCGGGCGAGATGAGTACTTTGATCGTCTGAATGAGCATGTTCAGTCAGACAGTCAACCCCTTGTTGTGCTTGGAGAATCCGGCTCAGGCAAATCAGCGCTCTTGGCGAATTGGACGGCAAGGTGCCGTCAGGATCATCCTGACGGTCTTTTCCTCATGCATTTCATCGGCGCGACTCCGTACTCCGCCGACTGGGCGGCGATGCTCAGGCGCATCATGGGCGAGTTCAAAAGGCGTTTCGACATCAAAGAAGACATCCCCACTGAACCTGACAAGCTCCGTTCGGCATTTGCGAACTGGCTTCACATGGCGAACGCGAGAATCGGGGACGGGCGAGTCGTGTTGATTCTCGATGCTCTCAACCAACTCGAGGACCGCGACAACGCGCCTGATCTTGTTTGGCTCCCGCCATTCATTCCGGAAAAGATCAGACTGATTCTCTCGACGCTTCCCGGCCGACCTTTGGATGATTTGAAAAAGCGCGAATGGCCGGCAATGGAGGTCAAGCTACTTGAAGATGACGAACGCAAGCAGCTCATCCGCGATTATCTCGCGCAGTATCGAAAGAGCCTCAGCAAGACCCGAGTTGAAAAGATCGCGTCCGCGGAGCAGACACACAACCCGCTCTATCTAAGGGCGCTGTTGGACGAGCTTCGGCTCTTTGGCGTGCATCAGCATTTGGACAGGGCAATCGAGCACTATCTATCGTCGGAGGACGCGCCATCGCTTTATGAAAAAGTGCTCAATAGGCTTGAGCTTGACTACGATCGCGAATGGCCGGGGCTGGTCAAGGACGCGATGACGTGCATCTGGGCGTCGCGTCGCGGACTTTCAGAGGCGGAGCTTCTTGATCTTCTTGGGGCAGGCGGGGAGCCTCTTCCGCGAGCGCAGTGGGTGCATTTTCATAATGCGGTTGAGAGGATGCTGGTGAACCGTGGGGGATTGCTCGGTTTTGCGCATGACTACATACGCGAGGCGATACGTGAGGAGTATTTCTCAGACGAAGAGAAACGGAAAGCCGTGCGATTGCGTCTTGCGGATTATTTCGGGGAGCTGGACTTAAGCCCTCGGAAGGTCGACGAACTACCCTGGCAACTTGCCGAGGCGGAGGCTTGGCAGGGGCTTTATGATTTGCTTGCTGATCTTGATTTCTTCAAACAAGCCTGGCAGAAGAATGAGTTTGAGGTGAAGCGCTACTGGGCGAAAGTTGAGAACGCTTCTCCCTTGCGTCTTGTGGATGCCTACAAGCCCGTGCTGGATGCACCGGATGAAGTTCCTGATGGCGACTCGTTGATGCATCTGTCGATCTTGCTGCATGACACCGGCCACATCTGGGAGGCGTTTTCGCTTTGGGAATTACTTGCCGAGCACTACCGTGCTGCTGCTGACTACGGAAGCCTGGGACCCTGCTTGCGCGGCCAGGGACTGACTCTCTTGAAGCATGGCGACTTGGACGGTGCGATGGCGCTCTTCAAGGAAGTGGAGTCCATCTACCGCGAGCTCGGCAATCCGGGCGGCCTTCAGGCCTCCCTGGGCAACCAGGGGCTGGTGCTCGACACCCGTGGCGACCTGGACGGTGCGATGGCGCTCTTCAAGGAGCAGGAGCGCATATGCCGTGAGCTTGGTGACCTGGCTAGCCTTATGTTAAGCCTAGGCAACCAGGGCGGGATACTCTACCAACGTGGGGACCTGGATGGGGCCATGGGGCTACATAAGGAGGCGGACCGCATATGCCGCGAGCTTGGAAACCTTGCCGGCCTTCAGTGCTCCCTGGGCAGCCAGGGGATTATACTCTACCAACGTGACGACCTGGTCGGGGCGATAGAGTTGCTTAAGGAATCTGAGCGCATATGCCGCGAGCTTGGTGACCAGCAGGGCCTTCAGACCTCTCTCGGCAACCAGGGAGTGATTTTCTGGGAACGTGGCGATCTGGACGGCGCGATGGCGCTCTACAAGGAGAAGGAGCGCATATGCTGCGAGCTTGGTAACCAGACCGACCTGGCTATCTCCCTTGTTAACCAGGGCGAGATACTCAAAGAACGTAGCGATCTGGACGAGGCAATGGCTCTGTTTAAGGCAACAGAGTCAATCTCCCGTGAGATTGCCAATCCACATATTCTGGCATGCTCCCTTGCATACCAGGCTGATATCCTTTCCAAAAAGGGAAACCTAAACGACGCCCTCCCACTGGTCGAGGAGGCGTACCGTTTGGCCACGGAGCACGGCTATGCGCAAGCTACCGAAGACATCAAGCCCATACTCGACAACATCCGCTCGCAGTTGGACCAGCCTCCCGAACAGGACTAACCCGCAATCCCTTACATTCACCCGCTGCCTTCTCGGGCTTATTTTCAAGAAGTTTGGATGCAGGCCTGACTGAGCTACACCTCCTCTTATGACCCAAAACTGCTAAAAACGTGCCCTGCAGCCCGCACCCAGACAACTCGTGCAAGCATGACCCGGCGCCAGCCATCAACTCAGCACATCTTTGCAGAAAAGGCATCATTTTTTGAGCGCAGGGAGCGTGAGAACGGTGGTTTGGTGGGAGTGAGTGTATTCTGGATTGCCTGGGGTAGATTTCGTTACAGGACCTGGTCTCACAGCGTCAAGCGGATTTGCCGGAGCTGGCAAACTGCAACGATGACATCAGAAAAAGAGACCCTCTGCGCCAGAGGGTTTCTTAACGTTAAGGCCGGATTCCTGCTCTCCGGGGGAATCTGCCCCTACGGATAGATATCCCCCGACTCGCCTTGCTCGCCCGCATTACCGCCCGACGGGGCGCCACCACCGGACCCGCCGGCCCCTGGTGCGAACGTGCAGCCCGGTGTAGTCGGGTCGGATCCAATTGTCCGATAGATGCAGTAGCTGATTCCACCACCTCCACCGCCGCCGTGACCACCCTGGCCACCAACACCGCCGGTTCCACCTCCGCCGCCCGAGCCGGAGCTATGTCCGCCTCCACCCCCGCCGCCTTGGGCTCCCTGCCCGCCGTTTCCGCCCGTGCCGCTGGCCCCGCCATCGCCACCTTGAGCGCTTATGAACACGCACTGATTAAACACCGGCGAGGACGCGTTCAGGAAAACGCCGATAGAGCCGCCGCCGCCACCGCCGCCAAGACCTCCAGAACCACTGCAGCCCCCGCCGCCGCCGCCGCCGCCTGCCCCACCATATTGCCAGCACCCGTCATAACCTCCCCCGCCACCGCCTCCTCCTCCGCCTCCACCACCAGAAGTTCCCAAACCACCATTGGATCCGGACGAGCCATTCCAACTGCTTGGCGTCGCCGTGCCGCTACCGTCACCACCATCACCGTGCATTCCTTGGGAACCGGCGGCCCCCCATCCACCCGAGCTGCCGGATTCTCCTCCGGGTGCGCCCCCCCAGCCGGGTAGTCCGGGACTGCCGTCATTGAAGCCACTGCCGGGATATCCGCCTCGACCACCGTAAGTGGGGCAGCCCGATGTATTGCCTCCCTGACCCGGTTGGGGTATGCTGCAAGAACCGCAGGGCCAAGCACCACCACTCTCGCAGCCCCATTGCCCCTGTTGGCCGGCGGCGCCGAAGTTGCCGATTGCGCCGTTGTTACCGTCATTGCCGTCCGCGCCCTCGTCCACCAGGAATTCGCACTGCTCGAACTCAAGTGCACCGGGGCAACTGGTAAGAACTACAGCGATTGATGTCCTGTTACTTGCAGTCCCGACAAATCCCCAGATGGACAGTTGGCTGATGGTGGTGTCGGAAGTGATGCTGTTCCCGCTCACCATTGGGTTGGAACCGGCCACCGTACTGAACTGTCCCGCTTCAGGGTACCAACATGGAGACTCACAACCGCCAAATATGCTAATCCCATCAATAAGCTGGATCGGGCTAGTTTCTATATAAACACCGGTCCTGACATAGACCTCGTCGTATCCTGCCGTCTGGGCCTTCTGGAGAGCGACCGAAATGCTCCGCACCGGCTGGTCTTTCGTGCCGGGATTTGAGTTGTTGCCACCCTGGCTTGTGGTGGCCACGAAGATCGCATTATCAGGTGCAGGCAGTAAATTCACCTCAAGCGGATCGCTGACTACCTGGATTGCACCATCAGAGCAGAACTGATAGAGGTAGAAGGTGCCCACACCATAGTCGCCCCAATCCACATCGATGCTGGTGTCGCCCACAGGAAATTCTGTCTTCTCATTCCAGGGCGGAGAGGTGGTGTCATTGACTCCCCAGTACCGCGAGAGTACCTGCCCATCGCAGTCATCAGGGGCTGTACCCACCGTGTAGGTTTGCGTTGGGTTGCCGCACGAGACATTAGTCGGCCCGCTTGGTGTCGCAGGCTTTCCCGGAGCCGTGTTGGTGTAGGTCACCTGAATCGGAGTGCCCCAGGGCTCTTCGATACCATCGGAATCGCGCACATGCACCCAGTGGGTTCCGTGAGGGTAGTTACCCCAGTTGATTTGGAAGCTGTTTCCGGTGTAGACGTATGTTGTTCCGACAGTTGCGGGATCGCTGGATGTGCCGACTCCCCAATAACGAGTGTGGGTCTGACCAACATCGCAGTCGGACAGCGAATTGAGACTGTAGTTTCCGAGCAAAGTGCCGCCGGTCCCGCAGTTTATGGACTGATCTCCGCTCAGCCCGCTCGGAGGATCGGGCGGGGAGTTCTGAATCTCGACTTCAAGCGCGTCACTGTAGACCGTCTCGTCGCCGTCAGAGACTCGATGCCACACGTAGGCAGTGCTCCCCACAGAGAATGAAATGAATTCAGCATCAACCACCTGGGATGTGAACTGAACCCATCCGCTGGGTGGCGGAACGTCTGCCGGACTTATCGCATATTCGCGTGTCAGCGGTTCATTGTCGCAATCGAAGACCGAGCCGAAATCAATCGGGTACGGTCCACCTGCGCAGGTTGCGACTGTGGGGCCGATCGGTGTGGGCGGCTGATCGGGAGACGAGTTGACCATTGTGGTGATCCAAGACTCGCTAGTGACCGTCTCGAACCCATCCGATGCTCGCTGCCAAACATAGAGGTCCCCCAAGAGCCAGCCATTGAAATCAATCTCGACTTGATCTGATGTAAACTCAGTCCAGTCCGGTTCCGGGGGCGGCAAGGGGACATCGCTGACTGCCCATTCGCGCAGCAATTCGTCTCCATCGCAGTCGTCAGGCGCATCGAAATCAAATATGATCGGCTCCTCGGGCGAGCAGGTTACGCTGCCCGGTCCGGTCGGCGTGGCGGGAGTTTCGGGTGCTGTATTGCTGTACGCCACAGATAAAGCGGGTGAGTAGATCGGTCCGGTACCCTCATCAGCCTTCACAAAAACATGGTACTGCGTAGGAGTAGATGGACCATTGCCAATCAGCGCCCAATCGATGAAGAACTGGCTGAAGCTAAACGGGGTCCAGTCTGCGACAGCATCCGGGTCCTCAGTCGAGCTGACTCCCCACCAGCGATCGGGCTCAGGCCCACCATCGCAATCGTCTATGGTGACCGTATACTCGGTACCGGTATCAATGCATGTGGCATTTTCGGGTCCGACGGGCGTGTCGATCTCCAAGGGACCTGCGATCAACAGAACTGCCAGAAAGGCAAATGTGGCATCAAATCCATCCTCGGCCTTCTGCCACAGATAATTGATACCAGGCGTGAAGTCGGACCAATCTACCCCGAATTCGGTGCCGGCAAAATCTGTCCAGTCGGCGAGCGGTGGTTCGGGAGTGGCGCTCACGGCCCACGACCGCATCAGCGTTTGGCCACCATCGCAGTCGGCAATCGTTCCGGCATCGTAGACTTCTGAATCACATGTGTCTACCTCTGTCGGTCCCGTCGGAATGGGCGGATCGGGCAAGGTGTTGATTCTCACCACAGCAAGGGCGGGCGAGAAGTCCTCAACGCTATAGTCATTCTGCTCCCTGATCCAGGCCCAGATTCGCCAATCGCCGACCTCGGTTCCGTCCCAGTCAATAACCCAATCGGTGTTTCCCACCCAGGTGGTCCAGTCAGGATCATCGGGATCGGGTGGAGTGTCATCGGAGGTGAGTTTGCGAATGAAACAGAATTCAAGCAGAGCATCAGGATCGCAATGGTTATAGGTGAGGTTGTATTCGCCGGTTGTGTAGCAGGTGACATTGTCGACGTGCTCCGGTAGAGCCTCCATGGCGCCCGCCACGAGCTCCTCACCTGATTTTTCGACATCCAGATGATCGCTCACAACAGCGGTCCCGTCGGAGACCTCCACGCATACATCCCACTCCCCGAAGGGGTATGTATCGTCGTCTCCCCAATCAACCAAACAGAGTTCACCCGTGCACAGAGGATCAGCGAACGTCGGCGGAACCCCATCCGGAGTAACCTCCCACTTGTAGCTCAGGAAATCACCTGGGTCGGGATCGTGAGCAACTACAGAGTACATTTCCTCCTCGAAGAAGCAGCTAACCACGGTCTCGCCGGTCATTTCATCGATCACCGGCGGGTTGTTCGGTTTCTGGTCGATTATCGGTATGTCTATTCGGAAATAGCCGGCGAGATGTGCTCCGACAGGATAGGGCGCGCCGGTTCCGCTGTCATAATCAGTTGGATCAGCCGATCGAACCGTGATAAGAATTTCCTCGTTCAAGCCGGTTGGTGAGACATCCGGGATTTCCAGCACTATCTGCGAGAATGCCGGGCCGCTGGATATCTCCGCGCTCAATAGGTCGAGCGTTGAGAACGACGCCGCTCCGCCGGTAATCATCCCCGACGGTGCCTCAACCAAAAGCTCATCCACTTGCCCAACTACACCCTCGGGGCTTAGCTCTCCCTGCCAGTCGTAAATGATCAGATCAAGTATGATATCTCCACCGTTCTCGGTGTCGCTGGTGTACCAGGCTGTGCTTCCGGACGGATCGCAGACCAGGTTAACCACCTCGGCCGCGTTAGCCTCGAGCGGGAAATCATCTATCTCCGGATCGGGAATCGGAACTCCGCCTGGGTCTGTCGCTCGCACCCAGTGGCACAGGATTGCATACTGGAACTTGAGCTGGGGGAATCCGCCGACCATCGGGAATTTCAATCGGTAGCTTCTGGTAATTGTTGATCCCGGCAGGAACGCACCGCGCATCGCGAGATTGGCTGGATCGGAAAAGTAACTCGCGGTGCTTTGATCCGAGTCGATGTTCTGGGCAAAGTACTTGTATCCATTGATCGTGGCTGTGAAGTCGACTCCGTGCGTCCCCAGCATCCCTTCCGTATACCCGAAAAGACCGCTCTGGGTAAACTCGGTCGGATTCATCCATCGGGTGTAACCATCAGCGTTGAGAACGATCAGATCGTCCGCGCCCCCGTACAGCACTCCAGAGCCCCCTGAACTAGTAATCGAACCATTCCCGATCACCACACCCATCACATCGAACCCGGTGAGGGTCAACACACTGAACGGGTGCGTGATCGAAACATCAAGCTCCAGGAGTCCGTCCGTCAGAAATTGGGAATTATCTGTGATGGCAATTCCCAGGTTGCCAAGATCTCCACCGGGTGGTTGGAGGAACTCGACTATATTCATGGCGAACTGAGCGGACCGGAGCGGGGTAATCAGCAGACGTTCCGCCTCAGCGTCCCAGGTGATGGTGTAAATTCCCCAGGGAAGAACCCCGCTTGTGCCGCCGGCACCGCGCGCGGAATCGCCGGGAGACGTGGGCGAAGTAAGCAACGTTTCAGTTGCCGATGATTCACCCTGCTGGTTCTGTCCCCCAAGGTCGGGCTCAAGTGGGTTTCCGCCTCCGCCCTGGCAACCCAGTGCAAACAAAGCAAGAATCAGGCATGTGATGCCCGCGTGCCATCCTGTGTATAGATTCGTCCTCACGATAGGACCTCCTTTGTCATGCAATAGCCCCACTCAGGTTTTCGAGGGGAGCCCTCCGTAGTCTTGGCTTTGCAGATGCAAATTATAGCAGGCATAAAATGAGAGAACAAGAGATTGTGCCATATCAGAGGTTAAAATGATATAGGATTATGATTGCCCCCCCGGATCAGCAAGATGGTGCCGTTTGCTACCAGTTCTTCTGTCCCGACTGTCCATTCGTGCCGGCGTTTCCGCCTGAAGGAGCGGAACCGCCCGTACGGCCGCTCGCCGTATGGTAGAAGGGCTCAGGATGCTCGGCGTTTCGGTGCCGAAACGATGAATTCAATAGCTGACACCCCCACCGCCCTGACCTCACGACGCGCCGGTGGTGGCCTGACAGGATTCTAAACCTGCTAGGCTGCCCGATTTCTCCCTCTCAGAGGCCGCGCACGAAATCCGGGTAGGTGTTACCCTTACCCCGCCACTTCTTAACGCTCCTAGCACCCCTGAGACGTATGGCAAATAGTGATGCCCGGACTGGGGCTTGTGGTGCGGGACAGAGAGGGGCAAGCGGCGAGTTTTGGGCTTCAAGAGGAGAGCATCTCAAGTCCTGAAAACAATACAGAATATCGGGCAAATCTTTCGGTCAGGGGCACTGAGAGCAGCAATATTGGTGGGAGCAAGGGGCTGGGGTAAAGCGTGGCGTGTTATGGAATCCTCGAAATGGGAGGGACCTCTGACGTGCCTGCTGACCTGTCTCCTGGCCCAGCCCACGTGCCAGGGATTCCCATGGCATCTTGCCAGCGCGGAACTACCGTCAAACAACCCTACACGGGCAGTCTGCGGCTGCGCAGATGATCCTTCAGCGGCGTGGGTGAAGGGCTCTTGTTGTAGTAATGACCAGGGTTCCGGGGTGGATAGGAGTGTTATCCGTAACTCTCACGGGTCCCGGCGGTGAGAGATCATCTTCTAGGAGTTCCCAGCACAGGAACCTGCTGCTATCGAGATTCAAGGGATACCCAGGTCCGCGAGTGGAAGCAGGTTCCCAGGTAACTCGTTACAAGGCGAAGATCACCTGAGCGCTGCGTTTATGACAAGCGCCTTGATTGAGACACCACCCTTGGAGAGCCCGGACGCTTGCGTGGTGAAGAAATCCTGGGCATCCTCTGTCGACCAACCGGGAGTCTGCTTGAATCTCCTGTCGGCCCGATCCCATTGGTCACGCATGAACCAGCCTACAATGTATATGCCGTGCTGGCATTGATTATCCCTCAGATATCTGTCGGTCAATTGCATCTTCATTGCTGATTTCAATCCCTCGTGCCAGCACCCTTTGACCTCTATGATCACCTTGACCAAATCGGATTCGCCAACCCCAGCGGTCACGAGAATATCGGTTATCTCATCCTGCCCGGATCCCTCGCCGGGCCTGATCTCCACTTCTCTATGCACTACACAACGAGGTTTAAGCTCCCGGTCCAAGTATCGCTTGACGTAGTCGGAAAAATGGAACTCATCCTTGGGACGAAACTTCCCTTTCCCCAGGTCATTCCACAAGTACGGTGCGGCAGGCGTGCGGAGGTCGATGAACGGGCAAAGGAAAGGGAACGGGCAACCAGGACCGCTGCCAGGCTTCAGACTATGGTAGACACCACGTACGATGATTACCTGGCCGGGAATGTAGACCGCGAAACGTGGCAGAGAGCACACCAGCGTCACTCCACAAAACTGACTCAGGCGAGGGTGCGTATCCAACAGCTCGATACTGGAGATTCCAGCCTCTACGATCATGCTGAAAGGCTTATTAACACGGCTGTCAGCGCATCGGGGAAATTTGAAACCGGCAACCCGGCCAAGAAGCGCTCAATCCTCAAGGCCGTCGTATCTAACTGCACCCTGACCTCAGGGAACCTGCATCACACCTACAAAAAACCCTTCGACATCATTGCCGAAGGGTCTAATACGTCTGACTGGTGGAGCTGAGGGGAATCGAACCCCTGACCTCGACATTGCGAACGTCGCGCTCTCCCAACTGAGCTACAGCCCCACGTTTCGCTCTCTGCCCTTATTCAGGGGGCACCGTAATATAATCTCTGGAACACCTTTCGTCAAGACCCGCACCACCTACTGGGAGCGCTGGCGGGACGCCGTGCTCCCAGTAGTCCCTATATGTTAAATACTTTCTCTGGAATCAGCCAATCGCTTAACCCACGCAGTCCAGCACGACCAAATCGGAACAGACCGGATCATGGTAGGCATCCCTAACGGTGCAGTACATATCATAAGAATTACCGACTTGAGCCCCGACATCGGTGCCCCAGTTAAACGTCACGTTGCCTTCACCATCGCCCAGGCTCCAATACAATGTGATCATGCTGCCATGGCCGAAGATGGACCAGAGGTAGAGCAATTCATCACCTTCGGGGTCTACCGCCACCACTGAGTAGGTCTCGGTGGCAAGATGGGTGAAACTCATGTTGCCGGAAATCTGTTCCACGTAGTAAGGGGGATCGTTCGGGTATGGCTCATCCGCGACAAAAAGGTCATATCGGAAAAGCGCGGCGAGCGTATCCTCTCCCGCATCGTTGGGAACACCAAACGGGCAGGTATAATCTTCGCCGTCGTATTCAGCGATAACCCAGAACTCGTTCCCTTCAATGCCTGTGACGTTATCAGCAGGAATCTTGACTTGCCATGTAGCATAGTGGTCACCAGATGCGACAGGGGTCATCTCGCCTGAAGTGAAAACGTGAGGACTGCTGAGGACGGTCGACTCGATGATTATCGATCAC
>CBDUXL010000098.1:0-10787 GCA_965371155.1 uncultured bacterium
ACGCGCTCGAAAGGGCAAAAAATGCTGGGAGCGAGACGGCTTACATTCCCTGGCGAAAAGGCAAAAAAGCGGAATGGGAAGCCGAGGCGGTTCGACTTCTGAAAGAAGCAGGCTGCGAGCTTATCTGCCTCGCGGGTTTCATGAGAGTGCTGGGGAAGACTTTCCTCGATGCTTTCCCGGAAGCGATTTTGAATATCCATCCTGCACTGCTGCCGAGTTTCCCCGGGCTGCACGGTCAGGAGCAGGCATGGGAATGGGGAGTCAAGATCTCAGGTTGCAGCGTGCATTTCACAACGTCCGATTTGGACATGGGCCCCATTGTCGTGCAGAAAGCCGTCCCGGTCCATGAGGATGACACGCCGGACACACTGGCCGATCGCATTTTGGTTGAGGAGCATAAGGCGTACCCCAAGGCGATCAGCCTGGTGCTTTCCGGACGGACGAGAATAGAGGGTCGTAGAGTAAAAATACTGCCCGAGGACTGAACACACTATGGGATTGAGACCATCATTGGAGGCTGAGCAACTCGAAAACCTTCTCATATTCCGGCTTGCAGGGGAGCTCACCAGCAGCGTGCTCAACCGTCTCAAGGTTGAGGTCGCCCGCCAGGCCAAAGAGAAGAAAATGCATCGCGTGCTCCTGAACATGGGCGACGTGGAGTACATCACGTCTAAGGACCTTGGCGTTTTTGTGCAATTGTATCGTTTCCTCGATGCGGAAAGAGAGGGATCCGAGATTGAATCCCCTGCGGTCCTGGCTTTTTCCAACCTGAACGCGTTCGTGCAGGGAGTGATCGAGCTTACAAAGCTGGAGACGGTTTTTCCGGTTTTCGATACCGAGGAGAAAGCTCGAACGGAATTATCGAAGGTCGATTTCCTTCCGCCTATCCCCCCATCGTGAGAATCCGGGCAGTATGATGTTTGTGTGGATCCGGTTGGCAAGCGGCCAATCCGATGCACATTGGCTAACCATGGATGATTCGGCAAACAGAATTACCAATGACAGACCGGGTGATCCTTGAAAATTCCCGTGCCCCATTCAACGTAGATACCGCGCAATCGAAGCTCCTCAAGCTGATCCCGAACATCCTCGTACTCCGCAGGATTCCCCATAGCATGAACCCATAGCCCTTGTCCTAATCCGCCGTTCTCCACCAGGGGGCTGAGGTCGGTGATCCCGTTGACGTTCAGATTGATATAGGTCAGATTGGAAAGCTCGCCGAGCGCATCAATGTGTCGGATTCTGTTCAAGGAAAGATCGACAGTGGTCAGACCTTTCATGACGGCAAGCGGCGCTATGTCGCAGACTAGATTGTCGTGCAGGTTCAACTCAGTCAAATGCCTGAGCCCTGAAAGCGGCGATATGTCCCTAATGTCGTTAGCGGAAAGCCGGAGGGTTCTTAGGCCGGTCGCGCGGGAAATCGGGCTGATGTCTCTCACGTTATTGAATGACAGATCCAGTGTTTCAAGACCGATCAGGCTTTCAAGCGCGCTGATATCGCTGATCTTGTTGAAGCATAAATAAAGTTCGGTCAGGCGATGCATTTCTCCAAGTGGAGTAATATCTTCCAGTGCCCCGTTCATGCCCAATGAAAGCCGTCGCAAATTGGATAGTCCGGCAAGGGGAGTTAAGTCGGTCACCAGATTGCCGCCGAGATCGAGGCTTTCAAGGTTAGTCAGATTTTCAAGCGGGCCGATGTCGCTGATCAGGTTCTCCCCGAGGTTGAGTGATTTCAATTCGGTTAGCCCGCGGAGCGGAGTGATGTCACGAATCTGATTGCTGCGAGTATCACCACCCCAGGCGATCTCACTCAGGAAACTTCCTCGGTCAGAGACGCAACCCAGATCGAGCATCTTGAGGTTCGTGCAGTACTGCAAACCTTCAAGGTCGGTGATGCCTTTGAGGGGGGCATGAAGTACCGTCAGTCTTTCGAGGTCCGATACGGTCAATTCCCCTTCCGGTTTCAAGAGCGCAGCTCGGATTGCCTGTTCGAGGTTCCGGTCGGGGATTGCGACAACCGTATCCGTTGTTGCACGAACTGATAATCCGCCCCAAAGCAGCAGAATGGTCGTCAAAGCCATGATGGTGAGTGTGCGGAAAAGTTTCATCCCGGTCTCCTCTTTGTCCCTGTTTGTTGGTCTGTCGAACGGCTATTCGTTTTCGATGTCGGAATCGGTATACTGCCCCGTGTAGATAACTCTGAGATTCATCCGGAGACAGAAATGTTCAGGAATCCATCGCGCCTTCTTTTTTCACTTATTCCAGGATTTGCCATCGCAGCGTTTTTCCTGGGAATATCATCTATATCCGGTTGCAGACCAGCGGCTGAGGACGAACCTCCGGTCATTGAGGAACCAATCGAGCCGGAAAGGCCGGCGTTCGCCTGGGACACGGTCCGCCGGTCGCCGAGATGGCGTTTGAGCAGTCCGATTCGCTGGTACACCTCGGACGACAGGATCCAGGTAATTTCGGAATCGCGCTCATCCGGGAAGCCGATCCTATGCTACGTAAGCCGGTACGACAGAGATCTTACAGCGACAATCGAAGACGGATTGTTCGTCGCGGACGCATGGGGCGCTACGATAATGGAGCGCTTCATCCCGTGGGAAATCGACTGGTGGGAAGACCCCGAGTACGCGCGAACGGCGCTCGGGGAGATTGCTCCGCCTGCGCTTGCAGTGTTGGCTGTGTCCCCCGATGAAGGAACGGATGAGTTTCGCCGGATAGACTCCTGGGCAGGTTCTGAACTCCTTTCCTTTCCTTTGCACGAGGGAATCCTTCCGCTGAGCAATCCTTCGGCACACGAAACCCTGGCCGGGTTCGCCGAAGTACGATGGGAGGATCTTAGCCGGAATGAGATTCCGAGGGGAATCGATGTTGATCCTGTCTTGTACGCAAAGGAACTGATTGATTCACTCCGCCAGCGTGTCGAGCAGGGTCTGGGTTTACTGCCGGAGGAGGCGCTGCTGCTTGCTTACGATGCTCTTGCACGCGACACCGAAGCTGTTGGGCTTGAGGAGCGGATCGCCGCCTGGAAAGCCTACGCGGAGCAGATCTCGGATAATGTGGTGTGGCTTCCGGATGATGCTTTCGGCACGGACTGGGGATGGGGGATTGATCTCAATCGAAACATGCACGCCGCCGCATGCGCAGTGTCTATTGAGGTGGCGTGGCCTGTAGCGCCCGGAGTACTTTTCGCGGGTTTGGACGGATTGATCAGATTTGAGGATGGGGAATTGGGAGGCGGTTTCCCACCGTACGTGGATGTCCGCGGTATATTTAACCCGGGAAGGGACTTTATTGACGACGAACAGCATGTGCTGCCGTCCGCCTCTGAGTTCGAGGATGCGCAACCCGGTCCGCGCGATGTCGTTTGGATAAACGCCCGGACGCTGGCATGGTGGCTAAGGCTGATCAAGTGGAATCCGGATCTCGCATCTCATGCTTTTCCGGGCGGCGCGAGTGTCGACGAGTTTCTGGGCTCAACTGCAAAGAAGATTATAGATGCGCTTGAATCTCGTGCGGGCGATCCTGAAGAGATGCGTTTTGTGGATAAAATTTACATCCTTGACCTTTATAACGAGATTTACCAACTTACCGGCGATGTCGATTACCTGGAAAAAGCCGGTCCTATCGCGGACTCTTTCCCGGAAGATCGTGCGGATGAATGGCTCGATCCGGCCATGGGCGCGTTTCTTCCCGACCTCGCGCTCGCTCTTCATTGCTACGGATGGCTTGCGGAGGAAGAGGACGCAAGAGCAGTTGCGAAAGTGATCACTGAGACGGTCGTGGGCTATGCAATGGGCCAATCCGCACTCTTCGACGCGACAGACAGGGCGCGTCTGGCCCTGGCATGCGAGGTCGTGAACTCGAAATGCTTACATGTGTCGGTTGTTGCGCCTGTTGATGATCCTGTCGGACTGGAGATTCTGTGGGCCGGTCTGAGGGGATGGGATCCTCGAAAGGTCGTCCAGATTCTGGATCCCGAGCGCGACGCTGAATTGCTGGAAAAGAAATTCCTCTTCCCTCAGGAAACTGCGGTAGCGTTTGTGTGTCTTGACAACATGTGCTATCCGCGACCGATCAGGGAAGCGGGGAACTTAGGGGATCTGTTGGCTGAGGCGACTGCGGACCTGGCGGCGGAATCGGGAGACTAATTCTCCATCCGTTTTTTAATCCGCATCGGTAAAGGACGCGTAACCTGAGTCAAGTTAAAAATAAACAGACGGCCTATGCTATTGACCATACGATTTTTATCCTTTATAATTTGCTCAGTCGGATACGACTGGACGCATAGCAAATTTCCGGTGCATGCAGTGCCCTAAGGTGGGCGTGGATTATCTTGTGTGCTTTCCTGGATGCATCGGTAACCCTAAAGGGATATCCGGAGGACAAAATGTCAAAGTACATTTTTCTAAGTCTGCTACTAATCGGCACGATGGCGGCTCTGGCCTGCTCGGGTGGAGACTCACCAACAGTGCCAGGCACTCCCGACCTGACTACCCAGCTTGATTCCGTAGGCAATCACCATGTCTGGGCCGTTTTTGATCTCGTCTTCGATGTCGAGACCGAAACGGCAGAGATTGTCTGGAAGCGCACGGCTGAAGGCCACCACGACGTGACCTACTTGATGCAACCGCCACAGTGCTTCGATTGTGTCATGGTCACCGGGTCATGGTGGTTCCCGGTCAAACGTGAGATTCACGTGCAATTAAAGTTCAAGAATAACACGGGACTTACCGGCTGCGATGTCCGCGGGATCTTGAGCGATCCGGGCGGAGGCAAATTCATTCTAAACCCGGATGGTGTCACGCAAGTGTGGGGTCCTGCAATGCAGTTCCTGGCGCACGGCGAGGATGATACCCGCCTTTTCCCGGCGTACTCCGAGCACGGACGGCTGTACGAGTTCTATTTTCCGCCCGGGGAGGACTGGAAAACTTTCTCCTACATCGTTGATGCAAGCTTTCCGAATCACGTCACGGAGCCGTTGGTTGAGGACGGGGTAGCCGACGATCTGGTGAATAACGGATACTCGACTGCCGACATGCGCTGCTTTGTTTGGGATCACCAGGGCGGGATACAGTCCGTGACCCTTGATCTGTTGCCAATCGGTGGCAGTCCCATGACAGTTATGTTCGACGACGGGCAGAACAATGATGGTGGTTCGGGTGACGGAATCTACGGCGTGAAGAACATCAAGACCACCGCCGACCTTGGCATCTACATGCTGAACGTCATTGCCATGGACAGCCAGTTCAACATGGGCATGGGACAGATTCGCGTGAATGTCGTGGAGAGCACCGGTGGCCCGAACGACGATCCGATTATCCAATCGGTGGATGCGGATCGCACCACGGCCAAGGGCCCCCAGGAGAAAATCAGTATCACGGTAGCCGCTGTCGACCCCAATGGCGACCCGTTGGAGTATGAGTTCCAATGCCCGTCCGGACAGTTCTCCGGCCAAAGCGGCGGATCGGTAATCTGGACACCTTCCACCAGCAAGACCGGCCCACAACTTGTGACTATCACTGTCCACGACAACAAGGGCGGACAGGACAGCACACAGATCACCCTGTACAGCACCGATAAGTCTGTCATCGCCGGCAGCACCAGCGGCATGATTCCTTCAGGTGTCATGGACACGGTTGTTCCGAGCGGCTCCATAAATATGACCTCGGATTTCCAGAACAAGGTCCTCTACTGCAATTTCTGGGCGACCTGGTGTCCCCCGTGCGTAGGTGAGCTTCCCCATCTGTGCAATATGTACAAGAAATACCAATCTAACGACGGCTACCGGCAGGTCATGATTGATGTCGGAGAGAGTGCATCAACCGTCCAGAATTTCCTCAACCAGCATCCGGACTACGCTGCGTCCTACTGGGCGCTGGACAGCGACTCGAGTTACTTCTACAAGTGCAATGACTTCAACGGAGACTCCAACGGGATTCCGCAGCACGTGTTGTTCGATCGCGACGGGCGCTGCCGCTGGTCACAGATCGGTGGTATGTCGAGTACCGGTGTGATAGAGGATGTAATCGACCAGCTTCTGTAGGTGACAAGGATTTATGCATGACCCGTGATGGGCGTCCAATTGGGCGCCCGTTTTTTTCGACGTTGCCGGGGAACCCATTTGCCGGGTCTTGAATGTCCAAAAGGTGTACAGAAAAAGGGAAACGGCACCCATGGTGCTCCCAGCTTGCATTGTTTTGCACCATGTTATAAACTGATATAAGCGTCAGGGCACGTTTTTTCTGATAACAAGGAGGCCAGCGATGAGAAAATGGTCTGTTATTCTTCCTGCACTGTTTGTGGGAGCATTGTTTGCACTCGGGTGTTCGAATGGCGGCGGACTCCCGGTTTCGCCGGATGTCGGCCCCGAGATCATTTCCAGTCAACAGGCTGACAGCATCCCTAACCAGGGAACGACCCATCTGTGGGGTTACTACGATGTCCACATCGATGTTGACACGATGGAAGCAACCCCGGTCTTGTGCAGGTCCGTGATGTTCACCGCGAACTGCGTGACCTTCCTCAACAGCATAAGCGGAGGGGTCGGGTTCGAGATATACAACATCGAAGACGAGATCGATTACCTGGACATCGACCTGATTGTCTCCCTGCGACACCCGTTCCCCGGAATGACCAAGTTCAACGGTTACGATGTCCGAGGCGTTTTCATGGGAGACGGTTCGGCGGCAATATCCTACAACCCCGACCTGCTGTATCCCGTGGTCGGGGAAGATCAGAGTTTCGAGCCCGATCCAACTGATCCTGACGGCGCGAACGGGCATCCCGACGGATACACCCGCTGGTTCAACCTTCCCGAGTTCTCAGGTGCGGAAATGCCGCTTTTCCTCTATACCCAGGGAAAATATGCTTCTCCCGGTTTTCAGGGCACGGCGACGCTTTGCCCGTACAAGTATTTCGCGGATGAGCTTGGCGAAAATGAAAGCCTCACAGAGTGGCTCAACGGTAATCCCGATAAACATGGAGTATTCTCGGCCGGATCAACCAACAAGCGAGACTACAAGCTGAGATTTCCCAAGGCCAAGCCCGTTACCTACGGATATGCCGTAGTAGCCAACTGGGTCGGACCCAACCCGGAAGATCATCCGGCCAACGCTCCGGAGGCGATCGGATGCGCGTCCGAGCAGGGCGGGACTGTCTACTATGTCGATCCGGACACCTGGGGCGGCGAAATAGCGCTCACGCTCGATATCTACGACTGGGGTGCCCATGAGCTCTCGGTGACGATGGAGGATTACCAGATATACATCGAGTCGGATGCCCTGACTTCAGTTTATCCGTTCAATTCCACCGATATGACGCCGATCGACGGGGGCGACAACTACTCCACGTTTTCGGTTGAGATCACGGCGGACAATCTCTCTAGTGTTGTAGGACACGAGTACTGGGTGATTGTCGAATGCGCTGATGAAGACTACTCCAATGAATTCGATGTGATAAACGACGCCTGGAATGATCCATTGGCAGCGTTCTTCCGGTTCGATCTCGAGGTGGCAGGTTTCATTCCAACCGAGGCCCCTGTTTGCGATCTGACCATCAATCCCTGCACGCTTCATTACTGGGATATCACCGATCACGTGGCCGTGGAGTTCGACGCAACCGGTTCGTACGATCCTGACGGCGACCCGATGACGTTCCATTGGGATTTCGATGGCGACGACATCTATGATGAACCGGGCGACGATGATTACACGGGCGATCCGGACAATCCCACACATGATTACTTTGAGGACGGCATAGTCAATCTGAAGGTCGAGGACTCGCACGGCGCTTTTTCCATCTGCACGCTCGATGTAGACATCACCGAGCATCCTTCCAAGAACATTCCTCTGCTCGAGGGATGGGAGGCGAGAGACCTTGCTGTCGACCCAGGCAATGGCGATTTGCACATCCTGTATTACAAGCAGGTCGGCACTAGTCACTATGTCGAGACATGGAAATACAGCCCTTGTGATCTCTACACCGAGCCGGATGAGGCCTTTCACGTAACTCCGGTGGGGGCGAGATACAATAGGATAGATGTTTCGTCCTCGCACTACAGCCTTATCGGCGGACCGCATCAGGGGTGCAGCGGCAAGGTTCGCAACATCACTCCTGAGGGAGTTGACATCGGTCCCAATTGGATAATCAGTTGTCGCGACCTTTGGGCTTTCAATGACGGCGGTACGTGGCCTCTCGATCATGTCACTCTCTACGGCTGGTACAACCCGCCGTGGAACGTCGGAGGGCACAACACCTACGTTTATCGCTCGCCATATTCGTCTTTCAGCACATGGTATCAGGCCGCGGTCATCTACTGGGGCCCCAGCGATCCCTGGACCGGTCCCGACAAACTGTTCGGCAATCACGTTAGAGGAACCGAGCCGGTCGCCTCAGGCAATCAGTTCTGGGCGGTGAAGGATCCTGGTGATGGTGTCACCAACGACTACTACGGAACGCGATGGCGGCTTGATAATCCCGGGACCTTCACAGGAGTGAATTATGACGGCGCGTGGTTCGGGGCCGGCGTGCAGACCGAATCGGACGATGGCTGGTACAACGCGCGTGATATCACCCGCAATGCGGGCGATGACCTGCTCGTACTGGACCGGCTTTCCGACGACACCGGTAGGGTGAAGGCATTCACGGGTGACGCATCAGGTGGGGCCCCGATAGGCGCGTTTGATATCCCGTCCGACGTCAACGCGACACCGATTCGAATGGACTCGAGCGACTACATCGACCCGATTTACGACAACCTGGTTTATGTTCTCCACGGCGACAGCACCGACGGGTATCTATTGAGCATTTACTTCCCCGAGGAATTGCCCTGGTAGTCTCATGACACCGCTGAATCACAAACCCCCCAAATCCCCCGGCCCAGCGCCGGGGGTTTCTGTAACTCTCGGTGGCCCACCGATTGTCTTATCATGTAGTAAAGGGTCCGTCCCCGCATCTAACTAATCGGTGGGCAAGGGGGACCTATACACTATGGAGGGAGCGGTGGGTCGTGGTAAACTATTGGGCGTGGCGGTCATAGAAATCTGAAGAGGCAATCTGAGGTGTCCGGCAGATCTTAATGGTTTCCTATCGGATTTCCTCAGGTTCAATATAAGTCTCAGGCCCCTGGAGACCCTTATGAGGGCTTTACGAATTTTTCTTCCGGGATTGATTCTTACCGCACTACTGATGATATTCGGTTGCAGCGGGAGTGGAAGTCCGATTACCGCTTCCGACACACCCGGCCTATCCGCCGAAGCCCCGAGCCTGCCGAAAGGGGTGGGCGGGCAATCCCACGTCCTCTGGGGATTCTGGGATATTGCCGTGGATTCTGTGAATGAGACTATCGAGGCGGTTCCCTTGAGGGGCGCGATGTTCAGCGCGAACATCATCCGTTTCCTTCAGCCACCGTTGAGTCCCGTGAACCTCTTAACAATAAGCGTCAATCCTGGAACGGATTTCCCCACGGGTTATCTTGATATAGATGTCACCATCCGGCACCCCTTTATCGGGCTTAACAGGTTTCGCGGATTCGATGTTCGGGGCATTGCCATGGGCGATGGCGACGTTCCCTTCGGGTTTGATGCATCCGCGCTTCGTGCGGGACCTGCGGATCTGAATCTTCTGAATGCCGACGGGTACACTCGCTGGTGGAATCCAACCGAGTTCACCACCTACGACAAGATTTTCGGGTACACCGAAGGCAGCTGGGCAACACCGGGCTACCTGGCGAGCGCCACGATCAACCCGTACAAGTATTTCGCCGACGATCTTGATGCCGAGATGCCGCTTGCGGACATGGACCCCGGCACGCGCGGATGTTTTGGCGTGCTGCCCGGTATCAATACCAGACTGTACATCCTTCAGTTCCCCATAGGGTCCGGAGGCGCGCCGATTTTTCATTTCAATTACGCTGTCGAGGCCGGTTGG
Source organism: uncultured bacterium (assembly GCA_965371155.1). Classification (GTDB taxonomy): domain Bacteria; phylum JAJVIF01; class JAJVIF01; order JAPKYR01; family JAPKYR01; genus CBDUXL01. The sequence continues at coordinate 9,937 of CBDUXL010000098.1, forward strand.
AGCCTTCCAAGCGATGATTTCGGATCTGAGTACCCGCTCGAGGCTTTCCCGCCAAGTGCAAATCAAGCCGAAGCGTGGCTTACTACGCTCGATGACAGCGAGAGCACCGCATGGTACGTAAGCGAAAGTGCCTACGGTGGGGAGCTCATTCTTTCTGTCGAGGTTTTTGACTGGCAGGGCGCTTTGCTGCCGGGCGAGATTGCTGATGAGGTCGCGGGAATCTGGGTCGAAAGCCCGCTCCTCAACACGCCGACCGAAATCACCCCGATCGCGACAGTCCTTCCCGGCGGGACTCACTCATCAGTCTGGTCGGTGGAGCTTGACGATCTGAACCTTACCTCCGGCGGGGATTTCGACTGCTGGATTGCTGTGGAAGCCTCTTATCCTGAGAATTACGCCCCGCAGTACGGAGGCGATCCCGACATTTTCGACTGGCCGGATGTCCCGCTTACCGCCTACACGCTCGGGACGATCACCGTCCAGGGAACCTCGCCTGCAAAAGCGCCCGAGGTTCTGGAAGTCATCCCACCCAAGGGACCGGTCTCCACGGTGGTAGAGGATCTTCAGGTCATTGGCAATTGGTTCCAGGATGGAGCGACGGTCGATTTCGACTTCGATGCAACCACCTCGCTCTCGGTCTGGGATGTCGAATGGCTGGACAAGCACACAATCGTTTGCGATGTCGATTGTGCCGGGCCTCTCGGCTTCTACGATGTAACGGTCACCAATCCCGACATGCAGCAGGGAACACTCGAGGACGGTTTCGAAGTGTTCTGGGCCTGTAGCGGCAGCGCACACGAATGGGGTGACGAGTACGAGATTGCGGGGTTGGTTTACGATGATAACTTCAT
>CBDUXL010000099.1:0-10656 GCA_965371155.1 uncultured bacterium
CAATATCGATATTGCCGTCGGAGTCGACATCCGCAATCAGCGGGACAGTTGTCACGGCTCCGTAAGGCACCGTCTCCCACAGATAGAGAGAGAAACCATCAGCCCCATTCAGAACTCTAAGCCTGGAATCAGCGGAACCCACGACAACATCGACCACACCATCGTTGTTCATATCGCCGAGCGAGGGGGAAGTCGGGAGGAAAATGTCGTCCTCGCTCTCCCAGATCGTGGAACCGTCGGTGCCGTCCAACAGCCAGACACCGCTGTAGCGCGAGGAAACGGCAACATCCGGAACGCCGTCACCGGTGACATCTCCCAGAGCCGGGGAAGTATCGAAATTACCGGTCAGGGAGGTGTTGCACCAGATCAGCTCCTCGTTTCGGACATCGAACGCGCACACCGTGTCATTGGTGCCGACAACCACATCCCCGACACCGTCGGCATTGAAATCACCGATCGCCGGTGAGCCGATAGAGAAACCGGTCCCGAAATCGTAGCTCCAGATATTTGCGCCCGTAACCCCATTGACCGCACTGACAACACCACCGGACGAGATCACCATGTCCGGATGTCCGTCACCGGTGAAATCCCCAACCGCCGGGGTCGCTTTCACCGGCGCGCCGGTGTCGAACTCAACTATGAGCTCGCCGGTGTCGCCATTGAATGCGTACAGGTTGTTGTCAAAAGACCCGACCATAACGTCAGGAACTCCGTCGCCGGTCACATCGATCACCACTGGTGACGATTCCACGATATTGCCGGTTGAGTATGTGTCAAGCGGAATGGGTTGGCCCATGAAGAAACCCAAGGCATAGATGTTCGTATCGGTCGACCCGAAAATCACCTCTATGATGCTGTCATCGTTTATGTCGCGCATCGCAGGAGTGCTCTTCACAGGCGCATCAACCGCATAATGCCACTGCTCTGAACCATCCCCTCCGTCAAGCGCATATACCATGCCGTCATCGCATCCGAAAACCACGTCTTGGACACCCTCCCCCATGATGTCGTGCACTGTCGGGGATGACTCCAGGTCGGACGTGAACCCCGTATTCCAAATCTGCGAGACGCTGATTGTCTCACCTTCGATCATCAGGTCGTTATCGTCCTCGTTCCCAGCCTGATCCTCGGCGCGAACGACAAACTGGTACACAGCTCCACTCACCGTCTCAACAGCGTAGTGGGACCAACCCACGAGCGTCTCCTTGCCCGGCACGATTAGTGGAATGTCGGTCGAATAGTGGATATTGTACATCACCGGACCACTTGGATCGGTCGCGGGATAGAAGCTCACAATCGCCCGATCTCCGCCCCACCAGACTTCGTCGATTCCGATGTCGCCGGTCCATGCCGGAGGTTCGGTGTCTTCGACCACATCCACGGCGACCCTGTGGAAAAGCTTCGCGTCGCTTACAGCATCCAGCGCGACAATCCCAAGCTCCACTTCTCCCAGAGCTGTAGGAAGCCATGACAATGGATTTGCTGGGTCATAGACCAGGTCCAGCGTCCAGTGTGAGGTCGTTTCTCCCGCAGTGCCGCCCACATCAGGCTTGAACGCCCGCAGACCGGCGGTGAAATTCAATCCGGAGCAATCCAGGTATACTCCCACTGCATCGCTCTGCCAGTCGACAAGATCCAGTGAAATAGTCAGGTTGTAGCCGGTCGGATACATGCTACCCTCGACCGCGATATTCATCATCTCAACCGGCTCGTCGGAATGATCCGGCCAGCAGGCATCCACAATGAAAGGAACCACGAAATTGAAGGGCTCCGGCAGACTTATGTTGACATGCGCGGAATACTCTTCACCCGGCCCAAAATACCTTTCATCCGCTTCTTTCGCGAAGTTGATGAACGGGTCGGGATGGTAGGGATCATTCGACCAGAAATCCGTCAATCCGTGCGCGCTTTCGAGCTTTCGTCCGGTGTTCCACTCATCCAGGAGAATCACTCCCCGAACGTCATATCCCCCGAGAACAGTCGGGTTTACGAGCGCCGCATCCAGGTCGATAATCCCGGCGGACTGATCGAACGAGAAATTGTCAAGCCTGACGCAGTTTGCGCAGTTGGGTTTGGTTACGATACTTGTCACATTGAAATGCGTCTCCAAGCCACGGTCCCAGGGAATCACACTGGCCGTACCTTCCAAAGGCTTGATATCAAGCATATAACCGCCCCAGAAAATTCGATCCTGCCCGGGACCTGCGTCATTGTCTCCCGCTACGGCATCGATTGTCAGGCCGTCGGACTCTCCGTCCGAAAGGTCGGGAACCATGCCGACAGGATCGCCGCCTCCGGAGCATCCGAAAACAAGGAGACCGACTAAAACCGACACGGAAAAAAGGACTGCAACAAGTTGGCTGGTTTTGGTTTTGTAAAACATGGGCATCACTCAACTCCCGTTGAATTTACAGAGGCGGACGAATCCGAAACGAACTCAGACCACCCAATCCTCTCCACTTCTCATAATTAGTATGATCGCGCGTGGAAAGGCACTGACCCTGAGACCCGCATTGAATCAGGGTTCAGGCCAATATTTACTTGTGGAACTGAATTAGAGGGGAAGGCAGCTAATACGTTCGAGGGAGACTGAATCCGGACAAACCCAACCCGGAACGGCAAACTCTGATCGCCGGCGCTGCACGCATCGTGCCCGCGCGCCGACCGAATCCCCGCATTTCATTAGAGCCCCAAACAAAGGGCAATTGGTTTACATATCATTCATCCGGCGGTACGAATCCGGGAACGCCCGTATGCCAACGGTTGCCCATGAACTGGGTCCACCCGAACATGTTCGTTTCCTCGGGCACCGCCGCGTTCATGTCGAGAATGTAGGTGTAGCCCCTCATGTTGGCCACGACCAGCTCTAATTCGCCATCACCGTCGACATCCCCAACGGCGGGACATCCGTTGAATTCCCTGCCCTCGCTGACTTTGGAGACCTGCGCGCTGTACAAGTGCTTGCAGACCCAGTCTTCACCGGGAAGATCGAACCCGTCGATGTTGTACAGGTCGACATACCCGTCCACCGCGAGAGAGTCGAGACTCCCCATGCCGAACAACGCGTTCAGATGACCGTCCCCGGTGAAATCCCCCACTATCGGATCGGAGCAGTTGACGACCTTATCTTCGTTCCCCTCCAACGCCCCGGTAATCGAGTGGAAGAGAATAGCACCGTTGGGGGCATTGAGCGCGTAAATCGTGAAGTTCTCACCCCAGTAGCAGGTCACAATGAAGTAATCGGTCGTGCCGTCATTGTCAAGATCGACCGGCGCCGGAGTCCGACGGACGTTGCCGTACAGGGCCTGGTTGATCCAGATTTCTTCTCCTTGTCCCTCATCGCCGTCGCCCGTTAATGCCACCACTATCCCTTTGCCCTGGCCTGCAACATCCCAACCGCCGATGACGACATCCGGCAACTCATCTTCATCGACACAAACCATCGCCGGCGAGCAGTCAATGTTGTTAAAGCCCGAGACGAAGCCGTATTCCCACATCAGGTCGTGCGTGGCGCCGTCCAGCATGTACACTTTGTTAGCATAAGAGCCGAAGCAAATGTCCGGAACCGTGTCGCCGTTAACATCCGCGACACCCGCAGTGCCTGCGATTCCGCTGCCTGTCGGGTATGACCACAGCTCAAATCCATTAAAGCCGTCAAGCACCAGCAGTCGTCCGTCTCCGGTTCCTATGATCACATCCGGCGGGCCCGTGCCGTTCATCTGCGCAATCGAGGGTGATGAATGCATCATGATATCCTCGCCTGCATCGTAAGTCCAGATTGGGGTTCCGCCATTGACGCCACCCTCCAGGCAGTACACAACGGAGTCATCGCTCGCCACTATTACGTCCAATATGCCGTCCTGTTCCCCCAGATCAGCCAGGGCCGGGGTGCCGTGCACCGAGCCGCCCGTCTTGTACTCCCACACAATGGTGTCCTGGGTCCCTGTGCCATTGCCCCTGAACAGGTAGACCCTGTGGTTCCGGCAGCCGATGACGATGTCATGAATGCCGCCGTCATCGCCGGTCACGTCGCCGATCGCAGGTCCGCCGTAGATGCCGAACGGCCCCGAAGGAGGCTGGTCCTTTATAAACGACCATCGGGATTCCCAGTTATGCCTGGTGCATGCGTACTCTTCCCACGTAAGAAGCAAATCCGGGTTCGGAAGGTCGGATATCTCAAGCCCGTAATAACGCAGTTGATTTGCCGGTGCTGCCACTTCCCCGAACCTAGCGTAGCCCACGTAATCGTTTCCCCCGATAACGTACAACGCGTCACCATTCAGCGCGCCCGGCACATCGCTGCCGAAGAACTTGTAGGAGTAAGGAGAAACATCCCACGCTTCATAGAAAAACAGGTAGAGGAAATGAGGGTCAGCAATGTGATCGTAAATGCCTTCCTGGCCCTCGTTCTTCCACTTGGGGCCGTGAGGATCCCAGGTAACTTCAACCCTGTGGTCCCTCATAAACACGACGTCGGTCTCGGCGTCGCGAGCCATCAGACGGATGTCCCGCGTTCCCGCAGGGGTCCCGGCAGCTTCCGTCAGGTGGTATCGCCATCGCGACATGTGCTGGTCCGGAAAATTCTTGTACAAGTCCATCTCTACAGGCGCCGGAATACCGGGAAAACCGGCACCGGCCAGATCAAGAGTTACAATGGATACATTATCCTGCCAGTCGGTGATGTCCGCGTAGATCCACTCATCCGAGCCGTTGGGGTAAATGTACGTGACCTCAGGATTGAACGGATCCCAGAAATCACACTTCACCGCTTCCTCGGCGTTGCCGGGAAAGCTCACATCGACTGCGTACGCCATATCCAGAAGCTTGTAGCTGTTGTCCTTCCAGATGAAGTAGGTCCGGGCATGGGTGGTGCCTCCGCTGAAAGGTCGGAACGGCGCATTCTGGTTGAACGCCAGATAGGCATTCACTGCTTCCGGCTTGCCATCGTTGTATAGCTCGGTCAGGCCTTCAGGAGTTGTCCATTCATCATTTACCTTGGCCCCAAGGAGTTCCGCCTTGCCCGGCGGGGGATAAATTATGCCTCGAACATCGTAGGCGGTGACCGGAGGGCTGACAAGCGGGTTCTTGAGCCATACGTTGATCTCGAGCACCGCTCCTGTGCCTTCCGGTGTGACGTCTACCAGCCCAATTTTGATGCAGTCCGCACAATTCGCCCAGAAGTCGAATTGTGTGACATCAAAATGATACAGGCTTGTCCTGAGAGGAATCACCTCGATGTCAACCTCGGTGGGATATCCGTTCGAGTACGCGGTATCCCTGATTCTGATGATGTACTCGCCGACGCAGTAATGGTTGCCCTCTTCGCCTGCAGGTTGAGCGAGGGTATCCTGAGTGACTGCGAGATCGGGAGATGTCGGCCCTGAGTCCGAGCATCCCATCAGGCAAAAAACCGAAAGCACGATGCCCGCAATAGGCATGTAAAAAACCGGATGTATTCTATGCATCTAGGACCTCCTCACCGTTCAGGTGAGTTTGATGTCGTGGGTGATATCTGAGATTGAAGGAAATAAAAAAGTATACGGACTTATCTCATTATAAAGCCCACTCCCGATTACGTCAAGGGCAAGTGGGAATTTCAAATCACCGACCGGGCCCGCAGGGTCATCATCGCCTGCCGGCAAGGCCCGCGATGCTCCAAACCCCAGCCACCAAAACAACCTTGAGGACATCCACAACCACGAATGGGGCCACGCCCTGCGTCCATGCCGCCGCCAGAGCAAATTGCAGATCCGCGCCACAAAGCGCCAGGTATCCGGCCAGCCAGGAAGCGCCGCCGATGTAGATTATCACGACCCCCAGGGCGCCTATTGCCAGACCCCTCAGAAAACCGCGGGAACCATTCTCCGCCAATGCTCCGACAACCCACGCAGCAGGGAGAAACGCAAGAAGGTAACCAAAGGACGGCTGAAGGACGACGGCAGGTCCGCCGATTCCCATCGCGAACACGGGAGCGCCCATCAATCCCAGGCCGAGGTATTGCGCTACACTCCATGCTCCCCATCTGGGTCCGAGCAGAAATCCCGCAAGAAGAACCGCGGCAACCTGAAGTGTAACCGGAACCGGTGAAAGCGGCGTGAGAATGCTTGCTCGGGCGGAGATGGCAATCACCAGCGCCATTCCAAGCGAATATGCAAGCATCGGCGCCGCTTGCTGGAGCAGATCTTTAGTTGTTAGAGCACGTGTTCCGGTTTTCATGGCATCTTCATCCCCCGCATGTCGCAAGGCCCACAGGGTACTGAGAAACCGGCCCTGTCGCAAGAGGCCGGTTGCGTTTTGACCGGTTGGAATTCGGCGGCTGAAGTAAGACTCGATCGGAGAATGAATCCGTCTCCGGATATTACTGCTCCCTGATCTTGTCGATCACGTCCTTGACGCCCTCAATCGCTTTGCGTCCCGAGTCAAATGCCCGGTCCAGAGTCCGAACCGCATCGCTGAACGCCGAACTCGACTCATCCACCACGTGAGACAAATCGCCCAGAACTCCCCCCGATTCATCATGGCTTCTGAACCGGCTCTCGGGAGACATGGAACGCCTTCGACTTTCCCTCTGCTCCTGGAACAGGTTGAGCAACAAGCTGGCGACCGCCGCCAGGCCGAATCCCACAATCAGGCCCTTCAGGAACATGTGTCCTTCGCCGGTCGGCTCCCGGACCTCTTCAGGCTCGGACTCCAGCATTTCATATTCTTCGTCGCTGACTCTGACTATCGACATCCGATATCTTCGCTCCTCGGTGATCCTTGGTTATTGTACCAATATTATCGTCCGCGTTCACCCTTCCCCAAGTCAATTCAGATATCCAAGACCGGTCAGCAGGTCGAGAAGCTTGTCGCTGTCATCCTCGGTCAGCGCGCCACCGGTCCCGTCATCCCGGATTCCGTCGGGAGGCCCTTCCGTGGGAGGATTCCGCTTCAGAAACTCTTCCTCGAACGCGGACTCGATAACCCTCCCGTCAACATCCGATGGAATGGGCATTCCGGCGATCAGATGCACGGTAGGCAGTATGTCGGCAAGTGTCACCGGTTTTTCGAGATGCCCCCCTTTCCGGACGCCCTCCCCTGCTATCGCAAACATGCCCTCCATCCTGTGCGTGCCGCACCAGGTAAGGTCGGTGTCTTCTTTTTTTCCCGGGGGATCGAGCCGACGACCGTCCGTCAGCCTGTAATCATACTCCCTGATCCTCGAATCCTCTTTCCAGAGCAGCAAAAGATCGGGCGCCAGGTCAATCGCATGGCCCCATAGAGCTTCCTCTCTCGTAAGCACCTGGGTGAACAACGGAACGCCCGGAGCTATCTTCAGAGCAGAAAGTCCGGTTCTGATTTTCTCTCTCAAATTAAAATACTCCGCTCCCTTCGCGACCGAACCGTGCGGAAAATCACCTTCCCGATTAATGTACACACATGAACCGTAACCCCCGGGCGCGCAGAAGGCCCGTGTCTTCTCCCAAACCACATCCTCAAGGAACGGAACCGCAGTAAGTTTCGACTCAAACTCCTCCTTGCGCTTTCCAAGAATCCTGTTCACCGCATCTCTGATCCCATGAGGCGTATACCGCCTGGCAAGGTAGAGAAAACGATTCGCGAGAGAGCCCAATCCAGCTTTCGCAGCCTGTCCGGTTCGACCGACTCCTCCCCCCGTCACCAGGTATCCCTCTTCCTCGAGCCATCGTGTGAGGAAAGCATCCTTCCCGATTGCCCCGATAAGCGGCTGCGATCCATGATCGCTCACCAGAATAACCCACCCGCCATCATTTGCGATATCGTCCAGACACTCACCCAGAAACGGATCGATCGCCCGGTAAATCGCGTCCAATGCATCGCGATACGCACCCGGAACCGACGAATCCTCTCCCGGATAGTCGGGATGGCCGGGATCGAAATACTTCGAGTAGAAATGCGGGATCAGATCTGTCGCCTGAAAAACGACAAAACAAAGACCCCAGTCGGGAATCTCTTTCATCGCGCGCCTGGATAGATCGACTGCACGATTCGTGTGCTCCAATAAATGAGAATGAAGAGTCTCCAGAGATTGCCCCCGGGTAGGATCGGTCTCGCGAAGGAACGGAAAATCGTCAAGTAACCGGTCCCGAAATGAATGCGGACGGATGAAATCACTTTCCCATGACGGAGTACCAAGTCCGGAGACGACCAATCCCGTGCTTTCCGGATCGGGGGGAAATGTGTAGGGCGCCAGGAGGCTGATCGCGCGCACGTCGTTTTCACGGGCATGGTCGATAAACGACCTCCTGCGGCAGGTTCTCGCGTCGACCATGCGAAAAGCCCCGGTTGAATCCGGCTGGAGAAAATCGAATATTCCATGCTTGCCGGGATTGACTCCCGTCATCATTGTGGACCACGCCGGCGGGGTCAGTGGGGGTATGGTGCTCAGGCAGTCCGATCCGACTCCGGACGAGAACATCCTCGAGAAGCCGGGGAGGTTTCCCGACTCGAGGATCGGGTCAAGATAGTTGAATGAGGCTCCATCGAGCCCAAGAATAATCAGCCTGCGGCCATCGGATTCGCCGATCCTGCGGATCACTCCGGGTCCTCCACTCCGACTGAATCAGGCTCGGCAATCTCTTCGTCGGCCCCGGTTTCGTCAACCTCGTCCGGGTCCTCAATCCACGGTCCCAGAAGCGCATCCAGAACCAGAGCAAGATCCACAGGCCTGACTCCCGTCTCTAATGAGTAGTCAATAAGTTTTTCGCGTATGGTTCCCGACCGGTCCACAATCCAATAGAACGGGCAAGCACGATGGCGACTGGGGAGATCATGCGGGAAATCCGCGGCGATAATCGTTTCGTCCCAGAAAAGATCAGAGTACCTGTCCATAAGCTGGAGATTGTCGGAGCCACCGTCCAGGTAGAGAAACGACATGCCCCCCGGATCGCTCCTAATAACAGGCCTGATCGTATCGGCATCCTCGAACGGTATCACCATCGCCACGAATTGCCCCTGCCTCACCTGAACCAGCTTTTCAAGAGCTATCAGGCTTGCCCGCCCCTCATCCGTACGGAACATCGGGAACATCATGATAACCAGCGGAGAGCCGCGATAACCCACAAGACGAACTGTTTTCCCGCTCAGGTCGGTGAATGACTCACGGAAGAACTCTTCTTTCATCGGGTGATCGTTGTCCTCGTGCGCGTCGGGAAGCCTGTACGTCGAGACAGGCATATTGGCGCGGGTGTCCTGACGGCATCCCCAGACCGCCGGAATGCCCGCAAGCAGGACTGAAAAGAGACCAATTGTTAAATGTAGTCGGTTCACCTTTCTTCGTCCAGAATTGATGCTGAAATAATTCTAACACAGGTCGGACAAACAAAAACGACCCCTCCGGGTCGCTGGAAAATCCACTGCAAATGGATTACCGGGAAATCAAAGAGTTGTTTTGACCGAAACAGGCCCCTGGATGTACTGGGACTGGGAATGCCCCAGATCAATCATCTTGGGGCGGGAAAGCCTCTTACCCCGGTTATCAAACACGATACCCACCAGCGGTTTCAGAGGGCTTCCGGGATGTGCCTTGGTTACCAGTCCAATCTCACCGTTGTTCATGCGCACCCAGCTTCCGGGAGGGTAATGCCCGAAAGTCTGTATGATGGCACGGACAATTCCTTTTCTCACAAACTTACCGCCGTTCTGGATCAAGGTCGCAAGCGCCTCGCGGAACCCGGACCTGAGACCGGTCTCGCGGTTCCATGTGAGGCTGTCAAATGTATTTGCCAGGATAAGAAGTTGATCCCAGTCCGAAAGGTTGGTTCCCTTGAGTTTTCTCGGATAGCCGCCCCCGTCGAAACGCTCGTGATGGTTCATGACCATCTTCAGAGCGCTCTGGCCGATACCGCCGAGATTCCACAGATACGCGTAACCGGCCTCGGGATGATCCAGATCTTCAAGCTCGGGTCTGATTGGGATACCGGCGGTGACGGAGCTTCTTCTGAGCACAATCCGCCCGATATCGTGCAACAGAGCTGCGGTTGCGTGATCGCGGATTAGCTGCGCCGGATGCCCCATCGCCCTCGCAGCAAGCAGGAATATAGTAAGCACATTTACGGAGTGAGCGTGAAGCGTGGAGTCGACGAGGATCATGTCGGAAAGCGACAGCGCCACCTGCGGACGACTGAGTACCTCCTCAGCAATCGTCAAAGCAGTTTCCTGCACTTCCTCAACCGCGAACGTCCCCGACTCCTCAAGGTTCTTGAAACAGGCATTCATTGACTCCACACACTGAGTCCGAGCGTATTCGGAGATCGCAGGCTCCACTCCTGCATCTTCAACGACCCTCTCCACCTCTCCTGAACTTACCGAAGGAACATCGGCTTCGGGAATCCCTTCCTCATCAGGCTTCATTTCCGTCCGTACCGCGAGCTTCTCAATGCCTCTCCGCTTGAGAACCTCGACCAGCTTGGGAGTAAGCTCCGAGCCGGCGCTGACCAGCAGCTCACCGTCCTCATCCAGAAGATCGCGATCCAGCGTCTTCCCGATCGGCAGTTTATCCACCTCGATCATGAACTTTCGATCAACCTTGCGCTCCGGAGTCGCACGCTGCTCCTCCACCCGAGAGTAGAATTCCTTGAGTCTGCCGTCGGTCATAAGAAGATCGGCAGCCAGACCAAGGCACTCGTGGCAAGTCCT
>CBDUXL010000100.1:0-10603 GCA_965371155.1 uncultured bacterium
TCCGCACTACACGTATCGCGGCGATACCGAGAACCACTGGCTGATGTACTACACGTCACTCTTCCTGACCGCGCAGACCTGGCCGGAATCGAGCGCCGCTGAATGGTACACGGGGCGATCTACGCAGGAAAACTACGACGAAGCGCTCGGCTGGCTCAACGAGTGGACACGTATCACCGCAACAATCGGGCAGGGTGAGTTCGACTCTCCCGCCTACTACGCAACGTACATAGCACCGATAATGGTCCTCTATGAATTCGCGGAAGATTCCGTTTTGAAACGTCAAGCGGGGATGGTTGCCGACCTGCTTCTTGCCGACATGGCGGCGGATTCGCTCTACGGTCGCTACTGCGGAGGGCACTCCCGGATGTACGACCCCCAGGTGATATTGGGCGCGCATGACAGATCGACCGCCTGGTACCATCTCTATTTCGGCGGGATTGAAAGGCCTGAAGTAGTCCACAGTTGGATGGTGACGGGCATCTACGGCTCCTATCGCTGTCCGCAGGCGATCGCCGATATCGCACTCAGGCGCGATGATCCGTACGTTCACACTGAAGTCAAGCGCGTTCGAAACTGCATGCGATATTCACGCGACCTCAATCCACCGGTTTATAAGTATACCTACATGACCCCGGACTATGCGCTGGGGTCGATGCAGGGCGGGATCCTTCAGCCGATCCAGCAGCACACCTGGGATATCACATGGATCGGAAGCGCTGAAAACACAACCTGTTTCTCGCTGCACCCGTATTACGATGCTTTCGAGCTCGCGATGTTCTTCCCCGAGGACCCGCATATGCTTACCGCTTCGGTGCAATCACAAAAAAGCACGTACACCGATCCCGACAAGCTCAACTCGAGTTCGCCTTATGAACGCGTTTTCCAGATCGAGGACACGCTAATCGCATCCTACAACATTCCCGAGGGAACCAATCATCCGCACGTTACTCTCTACATGCCGGAAGCCCTCAGTAGAAGCGAGTCAAGCGGATGGATATTCGGTCACGATGGGAATGTCTTTGTCGCGATCTACCCATGCGGCGAGGGCGAGTGGATGGATGAGCCGGTCGAAGATTTTCCGCCCGCCGAGCGGCTGAGAATCCCAGCCGGTCAAACGGCGTTTGTGGTCGAGGTCGGTAGGGCGACCGACGGTGATTTCCACTCGTTCAAACGACGAATTCTCAACCTACCAGCACCCGAATTCGCGGAAACGGAGACCGGGCCGACGGTTAGCTATGTGAACCGTCACGGTCACGGGCTTTCATACACATGGGAAAACGACATTCGCAGACTTGACGGATCGATCTACGGTTTCCCGTCCGACATGATTTTCGGAGGTCCGATGATCCAGGGAAGTATCAGAACCGGCGCGATCCAGATCATCGGCAATGAGGTTACTCGTCTGCTCGATTTCAATGCGGTGACGATTGTCGAGACACCCAACTGATGGATAAGAAACGCGAAATCGACGCCGATGGAATCGAGCCGGTGCGAATCGGAATCGCAGGCTGCGGCGGCATTACGTCGACAATCCTGAGAGGCTTTGAAGACGCTGAAGAGTTGGACATTGTCGCGGTAATGGACATCGATCGGGACGCCGCCTCAGTGCTCGCCTCCGATTTCGGAATACCGCGCCACTACACCGATTACTCCGAATTGCTGAAGGACGATATCGAGGCGGTTGTTATCAACACTCCGAACGACTGCCATCAACCGCAGGCATTGGAAGCGCTTGCCGCGGGCAAACATTGCCTGGTTCAGAAACCTCTCGCGCGAAGTGTTTCCGAGGCCGAATCGATGGTGGAAGCCGCTCGCGATGCCGGTTTGCTGCTCGGCGTGGTGATGATCGAGAGGGGGGACCCAATATATCGCCAGATGCGAGCGATGGCGCAGGAGGGATGTTTCGGCGCCATCACCGCGGTTCGCTGTTTCATGTCGCACCTGAACCACATGAGGAATCCACCTGCCTCGGGCACCTGGCGAAGCTCGCCAGAAAAGATCGGCGGAGGGTCGTTCATTCAGTTGGCGATTCATCATCTCGATCTCGCGCAGTGGATTCTCGACAGCCGGATTGTCGAGGTGGCGGCGTTGTCGGTCGGCACGGTTCGTCCAGATCTCTTTCCTGAGGATGAAACCGCCGGAGCGGTGGTCAGGTTTCAAAGCGGCGCAATTGGACATTTCCTGTCAAGCTTCACCAGCATGGCGGATGAGATCGAGTTTCGCGGAACGGGCGGAATGATCCGCCGCACTGAAGATATCGTCCGCTGGAAAGTATCAAGACTGTTTGATGGGGAGCTGTGGGATCCGGGTCGTGTTGATGAGATTCACGAGGTCTGGATTCCGGAGCTGGCGAATCGAAAAAGCGAGTTGGCGCTCGAGTTCGAGCCTCACCGTCGTTTTGCCCTGGCGGTTCGGGGGATTATGAAACTGGAAGTGACGGGAGAGGTCGGATTGCAGGACTTAAGGGTGGTCGATGCCGTGCAGCGATCGGCCCGGGAGAAGCATGCGATCTCAATCGGTCGGGAGTAAATCTATGAACCGTTCAGTGCGCTCGGGGATTTCAATCGTTTTCCCAAGGTAGGTGAACGATCCACTGAATTTCCCTCCTGGTCTATCCGCAATCACGTGTATTTCGAATCGGTCGCCTTTTCGTCTCACCGTTCCGATCGATCCCGGCGGCAGATCGAATGTCGGCGGGATCAGTTGCATAATCCGCTTGGCTGCACCTTCTTGCAGATCGAAAGCCTCGTAGCGTTCCAGAGGGGGTAGAGATTCACCGGAAGGATCAATCACGGGAGATGACGGAAGGTCGGCGATTGTCGTGAAACCCGCATCAGACGCGCGCCTTATTACTTCCCATGCGGATTCCGGAATCACATTGCAGTACGGGAGCAGTACTGAGTTGTAGTGACATCCGTTCAGCGTGAGCATCCCGTGCCCTACATAAGCTTTTGAAAGCCATTCGGGACTGGCTATGTCGAGTTGATATCCACTCCGGGTGAGCGTGTCAACAAGTTTCATTAACTCATTGCCGATAGAGTTCGCTCCATCGTGACCTGTCTCATAGAAGCTCTCGAGCGGAAAAATCATCAGCACATCTCCGACCGGGTCCCGGGACTCCTCTGCTTCTCCTTTATGCATTGCATCGTTCAATTCCGGCCATTTCGACCAGGTCGGGTGATTGGGATAACCCGGTCCGAATCCGCGATCCATGTGCTTCGTGCCGGTCCAGCCGTAGCCGTGCGCGAGCCATCGAGCGGAAAACAACTCCAGAAGCTGCCTCTGATAATCCAATACCTCGGCGGGAGCGTCTGAATCGGGAGTTCCGAAATCCACGCTCCACAGGTTGCAGTAGATCAGGCCCCGATTCGGCTCGACACGCGAAAGGCTTCGCGCCAGCACAAGCGAGTAGATGATATCCGGAGCGCTTCCTGGATAGATCACGCGCTCGGCGTTGCCGACATCCGTGAAAGCCGCGGTCTGTGTGGGCCGAATACGCCACAGGTCAAGCGATCCGTGCGACATCTCCTCAAGCCCTGCAAACTCGCCATGCCATGTAGCATGAATGCCGTGATGAATTGATTCTCCGCTTCGAGACTTCGCCGTCGCGGCTTTCTGCACTATCTCAAGATTCCTTTGCATTGAGTCAACAACGATCGAGTTCAATGTTCGATAGTAGTCATTTCGTATTCGAACGTGGCGGCCATCAGAAGAATCGAGAACCAGCCACACAAGCTCGTCGTGGAGATCGTAGCCGTTCAGTTCGCGGAAGCGTTCGAAAATCCTTTCTCCGGCTGGAAACTTCCCGAACTCAGTATAGAAGCCGGGTTCATCCCAGGCGATGCCGGAAACCGAGTCGATTCTGTCGAGCAAATCCTGAACGAACTTCTCCCAAAGAGGCCAGACGTTCTTTCCGGAGTAGTCGAAGAAATTCGTGCGAAAACGCGGGAATGCGATTACATCCCATCCTTCAAGGGATTCATCGACCTCGCCGAAAACCTCGATCTCACGTGCGGGAACGCCATGATACAGACGGGCGTGCCGAGTGATGTCCCTGATTTCTTCGACCGGCCCTTCCCCAAACCGCTTGAAAGCATACACGCGCTCGATCCCGGCAGGCGTGCAGGCTATTGCTCCCGATACATGCATGTGGGTAGGTCGAGATTCCGGATAGTTAAGTTTCCATGTAAACCGCCTGTTCTCGATTCGCGCGACATTCAAGTTCTCGCCGTTCCAGGGGTCATCCGGATGACGGTTTATCAGAATGACTTCCAGCGCCTCGCCGGTTTCTTCGATGAGGCTGTCACTTGCGAGCCGGGGGTCGGCCATGATCCAGATCGCGAGCCCGCTGGATATCCCGGCATCCGCAGCGCGTTGCAGGAGATCGAGCATGGCAGGATCTCTCAAATCAAGCCGTCCCGCACGCGGGATCAGAAGCACGCCGGCGAAACCTGCCTCGGCGATGTCCCCGGCCTGTTCCTCAACAAGAGAAGGATTCTCCTCTTCTTTCTGACCCAGCATCCAGCAGATGAGATTGCCGGAGGGAGTCTCATATCGTGGCGAATCTTCGACCATACTCTTTCGCTTCCTCGATCCATGCGATCGCGTTCTCGGGCGGTATATCGGGTCCGGTCATGCCGCTCGACCCGACGAAATATCCTCCTGAAGGTGCTGTGCCGTCGAGGAGGCGACGGACCTCCGCGCGAACCTCGTCTTCCGTCCCATAGGGCAGCACTGAAACCTGGCACAATCCGCCGAACAGGATGAACCTGTCTCCCCACTCTTTCTTGATTGTCGGGGGATCCATGTTCGCTTTCGGCTCCAGAGGATGAAGCCCCCGAAAACCGCATTCCGCGATATCACCAAGAAGTGAACGGATGTCGCCGTCGGAATGGTAGACAACAAAAATGCCTGCATCCATCAATGGCTCGACCGCCCATCGCATGTGCGGGAGCCACATCTTCCGCATTATTTCAGGCGATGCAAGCAATCCGTCCAGACCGGCGACATCGTCATTGTACCAGATGACCTCCGAGCAATCCGCAGCCACGAACACTTCCGAATCAAGACGTCTGAGCGACGCATGATACCTGATCGCCGCTTCAGCAGCGCCGGATTCAATAATCATCGCGGTCAGGAAGGTTTCATAACCGAATCGCTCGAGGTTCGGATCGAAACAGCCTCCGATCGCGCCGGTTATCAGTGTTGAATCGCCGACAGCCTCAGTCTGGCGATCGAACCATTTTTTAAGCTTCCCGACCTCCCCGTCGAAATCGAAATCCCGTCTGAGGCGATCGTAGTCGGGCAGATTAAGCGCGACCTGAACGAACTCTTCCAGATTCGCTGTCTCCGGACGCTCGCGATTGATCCCGTAGCCGGTGGGATTCACTCGAAAGCCCGGCGGCGCATCGGTGAACGGGACCATGATTTCCTTGGTCATGTCGATTTCCAGCGCCCGGTAGGCCGCTGCGGTCGCTGCGAACGGATCGGCATCGAAATCCATGCCGGTGACAAACTCGATCGAACGGGCGTTGCGGAAATTGGAATAGACAGGGGTGCGGTCGACAGGTTCACCTCGGAGTGCTCTCAATGCGCGATCGCGGCCGTTCATGGGTTTACCGTTCGATACGTCCCGCTCTGCCGGACTTCATCAGCGCTTCGGCTTCGGCGCGGGAGGCGAGGCATACATCGCCCGGGATCGTCTGTTTGATTGCGGAAAATGCCGCCGCGAGATTGACCGCGTACTCGGGATCCCCGCCCAGCATGCCCGCAATCAGTCCGGCAGTGAACGAGTCGCCCGCGCCGACACGGTCGACGATATCGATTTCGTACATGGGGCTTTCAACGTAGCCGTCTGGACCGATCCCGCACCCTCCCCAGCGATTTCGACGGACGGTAATCAGTTCCCTCAGGGTTATCCCGATAAGGTCGACATCGAATAGATCTCTTGCTCGCTCGGCAATTTCCTTAGGCGAATCCCCGACGATGCCGAAAACGCGGTCGAGGTCTTCCTCGGTTGATGTAATCGCACGACATTGCTCGAGAAGGGGCTGGAGAGCGCGTCGGGCTTCATCGGTTGTCCAGAGTTTCGCGCGATAGTTGATATCGAAACTGACAGGAACATCCCGCTCTCGGGCTATCTCCACTGCATCAACCGTTGCTCTCAGCAACGATTCACTCAGCGCGGGTGTTATTCCGGAGACGTGAAACCACGAGGCGCTGTCAAGATATTCGTCCCAGTTGAAATCATCGGCATTCGCAAGCGCGAGGGATGACCCCTCGCGATCGTAGATCACCCGATTCGGACGCGGCGACCATCCCGCCTCAAGAAAGTAGATGCCAAGCCTGCCCTTTGGAACGACGGCACCCACGCACGGCTCCACACCGGTTGAACGGATTGCACGGATCGCCCGGTATCCAAGCGGGTTGTCGGGAAGGCGCGTCACAAAACGCGCTTCGAGACCCAAACCCACCGCCCCGGCCGCAACATTGAACTCGCTTCCGCCGAAATGCGCATCGAAACAATCAGCCTGAACGAGTCGATCCGCTCCCGGCGGCGTGAGCCTGAGCATGATTTCCCCGAACGTGACAACCTTTTTCATTTCTCCTCCCCTAGCTGAGCCTGCAAATTCTCCATGAAACCTCGCACGACGGATGTGATGCCGTCCCAGTCGCGAGCGAGCACTTTTTCTGTCGGCGCGAGATTGCCG
The DNA here is from genome assembly GCA_965371155.1 of uncultured bacterium. Lineage (GTDB taxonomy): Bacteria > JAJVIF01 > JAJVIF01 > JAPKYR01 > JAPKYR01 > CBDUXL01. Next base: position 6,714 of record CBDUXL010000100.1, read on the forward strand.
CCAAGTCCGACTCCTGCCGCTCCGGCTTTGAAATACTCGATAGCGTTCTCCGGAGTAACGCCGCCGGTCGGAATAAGCTCCCAATCCGGCATCGGCGCTAACAGGGCTTTCACGTACTTCGGTCCACCGACAGCGGAAACCGGAAACACTTTGACCATACACGCGCCCAGCTCGTATGCATGAGCGATCTCTGTCGGAGACAAAGCTCCGGGAATCACCGGGACATCGCGCCTATTCGCCGTCTCGATAACGGGGGGCGAGATAAAGGGCGAGACGATAAACTGCGCGCCGGAATCGATTGCCGCTTCCGCATCGCGTGCGCTGGTCACCGTTCCAAGACCCATGGTTGCCAGGCCTCCGAAATCCGCGCGACCCCGCGACAGCAGTTTATCCCAGCTCGGGCAGCTTGTGGTCAGCTCGATCGCCTTGATTCCCGCGGCTACGTACGCCTTCATCAGCTCGAATGCCGTATCCGTTTCGGGCGCACGAAGGACCGCGATAACTTTCGCATCGAGCAGTTTTTTCCTGATCTCATCGCGGCTCATCCGCCATCTCCCCGGAAATCGATCTCGGCAAGAATCTCTCTGAGCTCTCTCAAAACCGTCGCCGACCCTTCCCAAAGTGGCTCATAATGGGTCTCCACGCCGAAGTAGCCTCGATAACCGATAGATTTCAAAACTTCGAGATGCTCCTTCCAGCCGAGGTGACCTGTCGAAATAGGCCCATACTTCGCGAACTCCGAATCGGGTCTGATCTCGCCGTCTTTTACGTGGACGTGCCGTATCAATCCGCCGAGCGCGCGCGCCCCGTCTGCAAGTGACTCAGGATTTCCAAGCACATTCGAGTTGCATGGGTCCCAGTTGGCGAAAAGATTCGGACTATTGACCATATCAATTAATGCGCGGGTGCTTTCACCTGTCTGAGCGAAACTTCCGGGTTCATTCTCAAGAAGCAGCGGAAGCCCGCCTTCCGAGCAGAGCAAACTTGCACGTCTCATTGTGTCAATGACGTGCTCGGGAGCATCCTCGCCTTTATCGGCCATGAAACCGAAGGTTATTATGTACTCAGCCCCGATCTCCTGCGCCTGGTAAATGGTTCTGACAAGAGTGTCCGTCAACTCTCTCTCACTTCTACTCCGGTCCGAGCAATGCCCCTTGAACGTCCCGGGACTCAAAGCTATTACCCGCCAACCCTCATCCCGGCACCGTTTCTTCAGATCATCCCATAGGGGTATGTCGACATCCGGAACGCGCTTCCCACCGAGCGTTCTGAGCTCGATCGCGCGAATGTCGAACTCATCGAGGAACCTCGACACCGTGTCAAGGTCCTGGGCAATCTCATCCGTAATGATGCTGATTCGTTCAGTCAATTTCAGTTCGTGCCATCCTGGAAGAATCTATCCCTTCAAACCCGAAAGAGTCATTCCCTTGATGAACTGACTCTGCATGGCGAGGAATACGGCGATAACCGGGAGCACCGCCGCGCAAGCCGCCGCCATCATGTGAACCACCGACGAGTAATGTTCGCCCGCAAAACCTTTGATACCGACCTCGAGCGGCATCTTGTCGGGGGTCGTCACGACGATGAACGCCCAGAGGAACTCGCCCCAGGACCACATGAAGATGATGATCGAGTACGCGGCAAGTGTCGGGATTATCAGCGGCAACACTACATGTGTGAACTGCTGCCAGGCGTTGCAGCCGTCCATTTTCGCGGCTTCCAGAAGGCTGTCCGGGATCGATTTGCACGCCTGGGCGAACAGGAAAATCCCGAACGGCTCCATCAATCCCGGCAGCACAACTCCCCAGTATTCGTTCCTGAGCCCCCATCCGAAAACCATCTGCGCGAGCGGGATAAGGCGCACCTGGAACGGGACGATCAATGTCGCAAGAATGAGCATCCAGATCACCCCTTTTCCCCTGAACGGCATTTTCGCGAGTGCGAACCCGGTCAGCGCGGCGAAGAAGATTGAGGGGATCGAGCGCATGAGAGTGTATATAACGGAGTTCAGGTAGTACTGCGCCATCGGGTGATCCCTGAACAATGTCGTGAAGTTTTGCCACTGCCATTCGCGGGGAAAGAGAGCGAAATGCTCGATATCAATCGCTTCCGGGTTGGTCTTGAATGCGGTCAGAATCATCCAGATGAATGGGAAGATCATTACCAGACCGCCGATCAGGAGAAGCGCGTGCTGTCCGATCAACCAGACTTTGCGCCACGTCTTTCCGGCGTCATTCTGCTCTCTGATTATTTTGTCTTGCGATTTCATTGCATGTCGGGCCACCGAAATCAGTCCCGGACAATCCGCATTTGCAGCCAGGTTATGAACCCGACAATTACTAGCATCACTACAGCCGCCGCGGACGCATACCCGAGCTGGAAGTCAGCGAACCCGACCTCGTAAATGTGATACACAATCGTTCTTGTGGCGTTGTTCGGACCTCCCTCGGTAAGTCCAACGACCTGCGTGAACACCTGGAAAGTGCCTATGAACGAAGTCACTATGACAAACAGTACCGTCGGTCGGAGTGACGGCAGGGTGATATACCTGAACACCTGCCATCCGCTCGCGCCGTCGATTGCCGCAGCTTCGTAGTAGACATCGGGAATCGCCTTCAATCCCGCGAGAAAGATGATCATGTTGAAGCCGAGGTTTTTCCAGATCGCCATCGCGATCAGGCACCCCAGCGCAAGATGCTCATCCTCGAGCCACAGCGATTTTCCCAGCCCGAAAAATATCAGCCCCTGGTTAAACAGGCCGGCAGCGTCGGGACGATACAGGAATTTCCAGACCAGCACTGCGCCCATGATCGATGTGACCACCGGAATGAAATAGAGCGTCCGATAAAGCCCGACCGCCTCGAGTGCTTTGTTCAAAACCAGCGCCAAAGCAAGTGACAAGCTCGCGCCGAGAGCAACCGTCAGAAACGCGTACACAAGTGTGTTGGTAAGCGCCTTCATGAATACTTCGTCGTGGAAACACTTCACATAATTGCCGAACCCGAGAAACGGCTGGGTCGCCTCAAGCGGGTTATAGTCCCAGAAGCTGAGAATCAGAGAGGTAACTATCGGGTAGACCATGAAAACCGCGAAGTAGACAAGCATCGGGGCGAGCAGGAGATATGCGGTCCTGCTCGGCGGATCCCGACGCCACCAGATTATCCCGTACCCGATAAACCCGATCAGCAAAATGGCGAGCATGGTCCCACTTACCAGATGAGGCGAGATTCTTTCCTCGCCTTTTTTCTCCTGCAGGAGCTTGTCCACCTGCACAACCAGCTCATCCAGCGCCTCTTTCGGGTCCTCATTAGATCGGCAGACACGCTCGATCGTGTCGCCGATAAGGCCCTGGATTTCGTTCGTGTGGGGGATGTAGGGGAATTCCTTGACGTTTTCCTGGGCGAGAAAAACGCTGTAGGGGTTATCTTCGACGAATTCCGGCATCCGCTGGACATCGGGATGCAGCGGCGCGTGCATCTCGGCCCGGGCGTACTCAGCCAGGCGGTCGGCCTCCATCATGAACATGACAAGCTTCCAGGCAAGCTCTTTCTCCCTGCTGTCTCTCGCGACGACAAACGGGTATATGCCGCCGTTCGATGATGAGCGCACGTCGGCGACGATGTTTCCGATGCCGTAGTCGATATCAGGCGCGTTCTCGGCGAGGAACTTGATCACCCAGGGACCACGATAGAACATCGAGACGGCGCCGTTTGCGAAGCCGTCAGTGTCACCCACGACCTCATAGCCGTCGACAGGCGGATCACCGTACAAACACTCGACATATAGACCGAGTGCGCGCACGCCCGCATCGGAGTTCAGCAGGCAGTGTTCCAGGCTCTCGTCGAAAATCTCACCTCCGGCGGAAAAGTAGAAATCGAAGAAGAAATCGA
>CBDUXL010000101.1:0-10420 GCA_965371155.1 uncultured bacterium
ACCACAACCACGTCGGCGCTACCCTTGATAATGATGGACAGATGCTCCATATCTTCTTCAAGTTTGTCGCCGAACCGGAACACTCGATGCGGCGTGGCCATGCGAAGCTCGTCATCCGCGAGCGCAAGTCCCACGCGCTTCTCCCCATAGTCGACCCCTATGTAACGCTGGTTACGCATACTGCCGCCTCCTCCATCTGCCGGTTGGTGCAATTATACACAAACTGCGCGACAATGCGCGACAGCGTAGTAAACGTGTTGACTCCTTCGGTGGGTAACATCAGAAAGAGAGCGAATGTCGTTCGTCCCTACGTTGCTTGTTTCATCGCTTCAATAAACGCAGCCTTGCCTGCATCATATTTCGACGGGTCCACTCCGCCGCGGGCGAATGATGGTTTCCCGCCCCCGCGACCGTTCATCGCCGGCGCAACCTTCCTCACTAAATCACCCGCCTTCAAACCGCCCTCCACTGCCGCGTCGGAGCAGCGAATCAACACAGCGCCTTTACCCTCATAGTCCGTCACCGCGAACGCAACAACCGGCCCATCGGTAGTGACTCGCTCATCGAGCATCTTCCCGACAGCGTCCGGAGGAAGCGATTGCGTCGGAAGTATGAATGCAGTCACCTTGCCGACCTTGATCTCTTCCGCCTGCACGCCGGTCTGTCCGCTTGCAAGCCGATGCTCGAGTTCCTTTTTCTCCCGCTCGAGCTTCTTGGCCTGCTCGCTGAGTTTGATGGATCCGCGCTCGAGGTCGCGCACCGGCAGTCGCAGGTTATCGGAAACGGTTTTCAGTATTTCGTTCTTGCGTTGGGTCTCTTCATATGCGCGACGGCCCGTCAAAGCCTCGATTCGCCTGACTCCACTCGCGACCGATTCCTCCGAAGTGATTTTTATCAGCCCAATCACGCCCGTATTGTCGACATGCGTACCACCGCAAAGCTCGGTCGACTCAACCTGACCGGGAACCGGCTCGGTCTCTCGTCCGCCGACCCACACCATGCGGACCTCTTCGCCGTACTTCTCCCCAAATAACGCCATCGCACCCGCTTTTCGGGCTTTCTCAATTGGAACCACCGCGTCGTGGACCGGATGCTCCGCGAACACTTGCTCATTTGCCCGGTCCTCGATCTTCCGGATTTGCTCTTTCGTCAGCGGCTGGTAATGCGAGAAGTCGAATCGGAGGCGATCCGGCTCGACAAGCGATCCCGCCTGCTGAACGTGCTCGCCGAGAACGTTCCTTAGCGCTGCATGGAGAAGATGCGTCGCGGTGTGCGCGCGACGTATGCCCCTTCGACAGTCGGCATCGACGCAAGCCTCTATCGGATCGCCCGGTTTGAGTCTGGACGGATCGCCGGTTGTTTTTTCCGGATCGATCTTGTGCACCACCGTTTCTCCGACATACTGCGTGTCGATTACCGTAAACTCGCCGTCCTTGAAACGAAGCGTTCCGGTGTCTGCGCATTGCCCGCCCATCTCGGCGTAGAAGGGCGTTCGGTCGAGCACAACGAAGCCGTGCTCCTGATCGTACTCGACGAGCCGCGCAACTGTCATGTTTTCATCGTAGCCTGTGTATTCGGTCTTTTCGGTGGTTCTTATAGCGTGACGGAGTTCCTGGTCGGCATCAAGAAGATCCTCGGTGACCTCTCGACTTCTAATTCGCGCATTCTCCAAAGCCGAATGGAATCCCTTTTCATCAACCGACATACCGCGTGCGCCGGCCATTTCGACTGTTACATCGAGCGGGACGCCGTACGTGTCGAACATCTCGAACGCTAGCTCCTTGGGAATGACATTGCCTTCCAGCGATGCCACTTGGCTCTCGAAACGTGCCATTCCGGCGTTTAGAGTGCGAAGGAAACTGTCTTCTTCGTTCTTGATAATCAGCTCGATGTCAGCCCTGCGATTAACGAGGTTCGGATAATCGCCGTGCAATAAATCATAGACTGGGTCAAAACCCCGGAGTAGTCCTCCTTCGTAGAAACCAAGCCGACGCATGTGTACTAGGGCGCGCCGGAGGAGTCGCCTCAATACGTAGCCGCGCCCTTCCTTGCTTGGGTAGACACCGTCTGCGATGAGCATTGCGCCGGCCCTGATATGGTCGGACACAACGTATAAGGAGTTCACTCCGCCCTGCAGGTGCTTTTCTTTAACGAGTATGCCGGATGGGAGTGTATCCTTGAAGGCGTCGATTATCGGCGCGAAGCAATCAGCCTCGAACACGCTCAACTTCCCCTGAAGCGCCATTGCGGTGCGCTCGAGGCCCATTCCTGTGTCGACGTTCTTTTTGGGAAGGGGTTTCAGAGTGCCGTCGGCCTGGCGGTCGAACTGAGTGAAAACAAGGTTCCATAATTCCACCCATCTGTCGCCGCCTGTCTCAGGTGTGGAATCGGGGCCAAGCTCCTCGCCGAGGTCATAAAAAATCTCGCTATCCGGACCGCACGGGCCGGTCTCGGCCATGAACCAGAAGTTTTCCTCATCACCCAGACGATAGATCCAATCCGGCTTGATACCGACTTCCTTCTGCCAGATCTTACCTGCCTCGTCATCGGTTTCATGGATACTTATCCGCAGCTTCTCCGCAGGGATTTTGAGCCACTCGCGGACGAACTCCCAGCTCCAGATGATAATCTCTTCCTTGAAATAATCACCGAACGAGAAGTTGCCGAGCATCTCGAACCAGGTAAGATGGCGCGGCGTGCGCCCGACCTCGTCGATGTCGGTCGTTCGCAGGCATCTCTGGCAGGATGCGATCCGCGCCGACGGGGGTTCGGTAAGCCCCAGGAAAAACGGCTTCAAGGGCGCCATTCCGGCATTTATGAATAGAAGGCTTTTGTCGTCCGGGGGAGGGACGAGGCTGGCCGAGGGCTCGATGTAATGGTCTTTCGAGCGGAAGAAATCGATGAACAGTTCTCTAAGCTTCGCGGTTTCCACGGTGCAGAATCCTTCTTGTATAGTATTCCACCTTTGTCTGAATAATTAAACATACCCCAGCAGGAAATTGGAAACAAGCCCAACCTGGCCGGCGACCCGGGGGTCGCCGTTTCGAATAATGATATACTCCCTCCTCGATGGCGATGATCAACATACGCTGGGACCGTATCCTCGTGGATCTGGCAATTCTTATGGGCCTGGTTGGAGTGGGGCTTGTCGCGCTGGCCACAGCCGACGAGCCCTGGACTTTTTCCCCGCTGGCAGTCCGCCAGCTTGTTTACGTGGTCATCGGCATCGCGGTCATGGTCGGCGTTTCGTATCTCGATTATCGAAAGCTCTGCCGCTATGGCTGGTGGTTTTACGGTATCGCCATATTCTGCCTTCTGCTGGCATTGGTGTTGGGTCCACTGATCGGGGGTTCGCGGAGATGGATACTCCTCGGCGCGGTGAGGTTCCAGCCAAGCGAGTTTACCAAGCTCGCCATGGTTTTCATGCTCGGCTACGCGGCCGTAAGACTTCGCGACCAGTTAGGCTGGTTCTGGACCGGCCTTACGGCGCTCATTCTGATCATACCGCCGTTTCTGCTGACGGTGGTCGAGCCGGATCTCGGCACCGCAATCGTGTACGGCGCAATCTGGTTCGGCATGCTTTTCGTGGGAGGGATGGGCTTCAGGCACATCCTCGGTTATCTCGCGTTTTTCGGACTGCTCGGTACGGTTGGGCTGCAGTTCCTGAAGCCGTACCAGTTGCAGCGACTGACAACATTTCTCAATCCGGAGGAGGACCCTCTCGGCGCCGGCTACCAGTTGATACAGAGCAAAATTGCCATCGGACATGGAGGATTGTTCGGGCAGGGGCTCTTCAAGGGAAGTCAGAACGCGCTTGGATTCATCCCGGGTGAGCATACTGATTTCATCTTCGCCATCGCTGCAGAGGAAACCGGCGTTGTGGGAGCGGGATTGATTCTTGTCGGGCTTTTCCTGCTGATCCTCGCGGGCGTCGCGATTAGCGATGTAACCGATGACCTTCTGGGCAAGCTGGTTGCGGGAGGGATTATCGGGTGGATTTCGTTCCAGGTGATTTTGAGCGTCGGAATTTCACTTGGATTGATGCCGGTGACCGGAATTCCGCTGCCGTTTCTGTCATACGGGGGAAGCGCGATGTTGGCAAACTTCGCGGCGGTCGGGGTGCTGGTGAGCATATACCGTCACGCTGCCGTAAAAAGCCAGATGCTTCTGATTCGAGGGGTTTAATGCCGTGCCACGCGCATCATGCGCGTGATTACCGTGCCACGCGCATCTGTGCGCGTGATTCCTGATCTCCAATCATCACCTCGGCCAATTCAAGCATCCCAAGTACTGCTTCATCATCCTCAATCTGCATCTGCTCAGCTATCCGATCCCTTGCTTCGATCAGAACGGATTGCAGGTCTTCGTCATACTCGTCCAACCTCGGCAGTCGAACCAGCGCGTCAGCCGCTTCGTACCTCAGCGACGCGTCCTCGTCATCCAGGTACTCGATGATTGCTGCGATCGACTCAACTGTTGTGTAAGTCCCCAGCCAATGAAGACAGGGGTAGGGGTATTCGTCGATTTTTCCTACCAGGACGTCCACCGCCTCGGGCACATGAAGTCCGCCAAGTACCTTCAGCGCGCTTGAGACCACGCGATCGTGGTATTCGGCGTCCTCGGGATCGTTCTCGATTATCTCGATTAAAACACCGGGAAGCAGCTCCTGGTCGAAGATAGAGAAGTCCTGGTTGTCGGGAGCGGTGCACATCCGCCTGACCGTTTCAACCGTCGTGCTTATGGTCGCGATAGCTGACGGAGGAAATAGAGCCATCGCAAAGGTGGCTATGAGAAAGAGCAGGATGAGCTTACGCATGATTTCACCTCGAAAATCCGTTTGCCTGTCCCCCGCACAATTCTACGGCTCGAAGAACGCGTCAGGGTAGTTAGTCTGGAAATACATCATGTTCTCGCCCTGGCTGTCGATTTCGGGCGTGGACATGTAGAGGTCCGTGATGCTCATGAAATAGTCGTTGATATCCGATCCGACCGGCAAATACCACAGGTTCCCTGCAACCCCGTCGGGTTCATCGCAGTAAATGTCCGATGGGCCGGTGGGGCAATAGGTTATGTCATCACAGGTCAGGAAACCGAGCAAGTACAGATCGGCAAGAAGGCCGACCGCATGGCCCAACTCATGGGGGAGAACCGGATCATCGGCATAATCCGACATGAAAATCATTGCGGTGGTGTGGTCCTGGAAAGCGAACTGGCAGTCCATGAACGCGTAGGCGGCGGCTCCAGGCATGCCGGGGAAATCGTTCACGTAAAACACGTTCACAGTTCCGTCCGAAGTGCCGTATTGCTCGAACATCGTCATGCCTTCAAAGATCGTAAGCGAGAGCCAGGCGGTGCTGTCGATATAGGTCAGCTCATCGAGCGTCACCGAACCGTCCACCCAGTCGCTGTAGAACTGATTCGCGGCAGCAACATGATTCGCCACTGTTACGGGATCGGTCGCGGGGCTGGTTCCCTCGCTGGTTCGCACGATATGGATGTGCAGCCAGATATCGGTCGGGTTTACCGTAGGCTCCTGGAGTTGGGTGGCAAGGCCGTATGCCTGGTTAATGCCGCCCGGACTCTGGGCAGCGGTTACCTTTATGAAATACACGCCTTCCAGTAGTTCTGTGATATCGATTTGCTCGTCGGTGAAGCCGGGATTGGCAGATTCCTCGATCGGCGGTTCTGTTGGATCTTCATAGAGCGCCAGGTTGCAGTCGCTCAGACCATAGGTTTCAAGCAGGATATATCCCTCCACGCTCTGGCTGGGGACATCGAACGTGTACCAGTCAGGATCGCTCGGGAAACACACCGTACCGGATGCCGTATCTATAAGGCCGATCGTTTCAGCCTCAGCCGGAGTGTTGTTCCCATCCTCATCATCGCACTCCGACACGATCTCAGTCAGATCGAGAGTCAGAGTAAACGGTCGATCACCGGCTGGTGTGGAACCCTTGGCATCGATACGAATGTAGTATGTCCCTTCCGCAAGTGCATCGATGTCGAGGTGTTCGTCCGCAACGCCAATGTTGTTTCCGATAAACAGCGGATCGCCGATCGGTTCCCCGAAGACCGCGATGTCATTATTGGCGAACGCGTTGTTGGACAAATCGATCGATCCGTAAGCCGCAGCGCCGGAGGAGATTTCAAACGTGTACCAGTCTATCGGATCCCCGACAAGGCAGACCGAGTCGGTGCTGTAGCCATCAAGCGCGATTACTGTTGCGTCCTCGGATTGATTGTTGGCATCGGTTGTGCAATCGCTGCCGAAGCCTTCCAGATCGGTTTCCAGAAGATAGGGTCGCGGTGAGAAATCGCTGTCGTACACGGCAACAGCCTTTATGTAATAGGTGCCGGGCCCGAGACCCTGAATTTCCAATAGCTCATCGGCCGTGCCCGGAGTCGTGCTGTAATCGATCAGTTCACCAGGGCAATCCTTATAGAGGAGAAGAGACAGGTTTCCGATTCCGTAGGTTCCGAGGGAAATTTCGCCGCTGGCCGTTCCTGCAGGCGGCACAGTGAATCCAAACCAGTCGGAGCTGTCGGGTTCGAGACAGAGGATGCCCGAGACGCTGTCCACGGGATCGATCGGCTCGGATGTATAGCAGTCAGTGTTTCCGTTGTCCACGCAGTCAGGCTCGGTAACGTTGACCTCGATAAGGTCAAAAGCCGCGACAGGGACATCCGGCGCGGGTTTCGCTCCCTGCTTGTAGCTTGTCCCCGCTGCAGCGACGCCTACGTAGACGGGAATCAGCCCCTCAACAGTCGGCGTTCCGGGTACGATTGCCGTGAGTGTGGCTTTACCGCCATCGACTTCGACACTGGGAATTACGCCTGCCCCGAACTCACAAAACGGCGAGAGCAATACCATCTCACCGATCTGACCCGCGTAGTCGTCCATCCATCCCTGCCAGTCCCAGATTTCAATTGAGAGATCGAGCACTCCTCCGCCCTGTCCTGAGCCCTCAATAGCCCAGAGTGTATTGTCCGTGACCTCGGCATCAACCAGAAACGCCTCGGGAGCATTGGCTTCGGATGGGAAATCCGTCGGGATAACCGGCGGATCGGCCAAAGGAGCAACCCAACTCGCGTCGACAGCGTAGTTGTAGATAATCTGCGGAACCCCGCCGACCAGCGGGAACTTGACCTCGTAGTCTCGAGAGTTGGTCGACCCGGCGGTGAAAACGCCCCTTCCGCTCGGATCGGTCGGAGGAACCAGCATCAGAACGCTTATCGGGGTGTTCTTCAGAAGGGCGTCGGCGAATTGCATGTACGGGTTGATCATAGACGGCGGCGGGTTCGACGGCAGATCGGTGCCGAAATCCCCCGGTGTATAGCCAAGAAAACCGGGCACGGGAAACTCAACAGGATTCCACCATCTCGTGTATCCGTCAGGTTCTATCAGGTATGCATCGGACTCGTACGGGAAATTGATTCCGCCCAAGGTCTGGCTGCCGGTGGTGATGAAAACACCCCTGACATCGAAGCCTGCCAGGCTATCGTTGCCCGCGAACGGATGAGTCAGGCTTATGGTCATCTTGAATAGACCCTGGGCGGGATTGGATGCCCCGTGATCGATCGCAACACTAAGTCCCAGCGTATTATTTATGGGCTTTACGGCGTTGATGTGATAGAGCGCTGTTCGGGCGGGTATCGCGATAATCTCTTCGGATTCCGAATCGTAGGCGCATTGCCAGTATCCCAATAGCTCCCTATTCGGGGAAACCACCTCGACTCGGTCGGGGGCCTGCATGTCGGGTGTCGAAGGCAGGATCGGTTGATCACCGCTTCCAGCGCATCCGGTCACCATCAGGAATGCTATCAAAATGAACCAATTGGCTTGTTGACGGAACATGGTCGTGGCGCTCCTTGGGAATCTGCCGGTTCGTCCCTCGCTCAAGAGAGTCCAGCTCGAACGAACCATCCTTAATTACATTCTACCATTTCTCTCCCGTTCTTACCTTTGATTACCCGCTCTGGGTTGCATCCGCGGATTGATTTTTCTCGCGCGGGAGTTGTAGCCCGGAAATGCATTTTCCGGGAATTGCGGAATACGGTCACCGAGTCCCGGGAAATGCATTCCCACGCTACCCCTATTCATGACATTCTGAGGGAGCATCTTATCAGGAGGATCAAGGTCCCGTCCAGGGAGAAGGGGAAGAGAGGTCGGAAGTGCAGAAAGTGACCCCTCCCCGACAAAGTTGGGATTTTAGCGTCATTAGCGTCATAGCGCAGTTCTGATGCGGCTTGCAGGATGACGCTAAATGTGACGGTAGCGTCATTTTAGGGTCACGGTAGCGTCACATGTCTTGAACGGTGCACGGACTCCATTATGTTGGTTGAAATCATGGGTTTACTTGCATTTTCTGTCTGACTGTAATGCATTTCGGTTGACCTTGACCCTTGCCTGCACCCAGGATTCGCTGTGACGGGCCTCTGATGCGGCGCGCAGGGCTAGAGTGGTGTCGCTTTGCCCGTAATCAACGCGGATCGGCATGCTCCTGAGGGGTTATCCTGCCTGCAGCGCAAGCAAAAGCCCCCAGCGTTGAGCGCCGAGGGCTGAGTGTCATTGTCAAGTAAGGTTGGGGATGTTACCCGCTGTCCCCTTCAAGTTTCGCGAACACGATGTCGTTGACGGCTTTTTCGGGGCGGCCGGACAGGCGGTTCATGGTATGGATGTAACGCTCGGTTGTGGTGACTTGCGAGTGACCCAGCGCGTGTTGGACGTCGCGAAGGTCGACTTCGTCGGAGGTTAAGGCGATGGTTGCGAAGGCATGGCGCAGGGAGTGTGTTGAGTAGTCAGTCAGGCCGATTGCATCAAGGCGATGCCGAATGATGCGCGAGACTGACCGGGGTGTGAGTGTGGATCCGGCGTCGCGTTTGGAGAGCGACGGGAACAGCGGGTCCTCGGGTCGTTTGAACGGGCTTTTTGAGAGCCAGGGTCGCAAGAGTCGCTCGACGTCCGGCCAAATCACGACCCAACCGTCCTTCGCCAGGTGACCCTTTTGCGGAATGCGCAAAAGAAGCTGGCCGCTTCGGTGCACCAGGTCTTCGCGGAGTGTTCGGACGATTTCAATGCGACGCAGCCCGCATCCGACAATCAGGGCAATCATTGCGCGGTCCCTGAAGTCGGACAGTGTCTCCGACGGGATCGACGCGATGAGTTCCTGGGACTGCTCGACAGTCGTTGGGAGTCGGCCAGGGGCGTTGGGTACTCGGACTTTGCTGATTGCCAAGACACCTTCAATCAGAAGCTGTAGCTCACCGGCTCGACTTGCGGAGAGGTTCCCCTTTCGGAGTGCCTTGCGTGTGAATCGGTGCAGGAATCGGTAGAACGCGCGTGTCGCTGCAAGGTAACAGTTGATCGTGTGCGGTGAGTGTCCCGTGTCGAGAAGCGAGTCGCGGAAAGCCTGGACTGAGTCCTCGTCCGGGACCGCAACCACCATCGACTGGAAGTCGACGCCGCAGAAGCCGAGAAACAGGTTCCAGGCGTCGCGATACGTTCGTTGTGTGGCGCCTCGGTAGTCACTCAGGAACGTGTCGGTGAGCGTCCGCCATGAAACGCCAAGTGTCGCGGGCACCGAGTCCACCTTGACCGGTTTGTGTAGCTCCAGCAGGTCGTAGCGTTTAAACGCGGCTTCGGTCATGGCGTTCCTCCCTGACGATCGTCCGGCCAGTTCCATGAACCTGGACGTGTTGTACCTGCAATGCTGTCCTCGTCCCGCTTCAGCGTGATCCTACCCATGAGCGTCCCGAGCATGAGCGCCGAGACCGCCGGACCCATGTTGACACCTTCCGCGATGCATAGCGCCCGGAAGCGCCTGTACACGTCCCCGTCGACGTGCTTCAAGAGTTTCGTGGTGTCTGATGTGTTGGTCATTATGTGTCCCCCTTGATCTTGACTTCCCAAATCTGAACATCGAATTCGGCGCTGCGGTCAATTCCCAGGTCGTAACTCCGGTCAGCCTTTTCCCAGTCACTGACTTCGGCGTACGTGAACCCGGTCGCGGTCCGGAAGTGTTCTTCTGCTTGCTCAGGGTTCCTGAAGATATCGATATCATGCAGCACCCCACCGTCGTTGTCGATAACCAGGTGCACCGGCTCAGCCAATCGCTTCCGGATATTGTCGAGATGTTGCCGGATATTGAGAACCGAAATCTCCGTGATCAGGAGTTCGTCCACCAGGGATGATTCCCCCAGGATGTCCATTTCAGCCTGGATTTGGGCTAGTGAGTTTTCAATCGTTGGGGTTTGTGTCTTGTCTGTCATGTCGTTTCTCCGTGATTGTGATTTGTCTTGTCCCTGCACTACCTCAGGTCGTGTGGTTTCACTCAGGCAGTCGGACGGGCATCACGACCGCGACACGCTCGGTGTCGGGATAGTCAAACCGGGCAGGCTCAAGTGAGCCGCTGTTTGACAT
>CBDUXL010000102.1:0-10402 GCA_965371155.1 uncultured bacterium
CAATGCCCCACCCCGGGCAGTCTCACCGTCCAGCGCGGCGGACAGGTTTTCAGTGTAAGTGGCCGGTGTGTCCAGCAGATTCACGCCGAACGCTTCTGGCTCGTGGCCCGCGGCGAGAAGAATTCCGTCCGGAGAGACCAGCCAGAGCAAATCTATGTCGGCTATGTTTCTGAGTTCTTTCGTGCGTTCGATCAGGTCACGGTCGCCACCTCCGAGGCGGTCGGCGAGGCGGATTTGCAGATCGAAATTTCCCGCCATACCCTCAAGCTGGCTTTCCAGGCCGTCCAGAAGCAACTCCACCTCGATCCCGATACCGCTCGCGACAGTAGCCTCGCGTTCGTGCACCAGCGCGTCGAAGCTTTTCTCCAGCTCGCGACCCGCGCTGCTGGCAAGGAACCACATTACCCCGGCGACAATTACCAGGAACGTAAGCGCGAGTTTTGCGAAGATGCTTATCCGCATCGCTTATTCCTCTGCATCCTCAGGTTCGGTGCTTCCAGGCGTCAACTCAAATTCCTCCAGAGTACCCATGAACGCTCGCCAGAACGGAGGGCCGGGGTATATCTCCGGCGGGACAAGCGACACATCCGGTCCCGGGGCGAAAAGTATCTCATATTTCGCGATCGGAATGACGAGTCCGGCGCTTTCGAGAGCTTCACCAAGCTCGGAAAGGTCCGCGGCAGGGTCCAGAGTTCTTACGCGTCTCAGCAGGGCAGCGCCGTCGCTGTGGAGAGCGAGGGCGGCGATCTCCCACCATCCGCTCCGATCGTATAGCGCAAGACATTGCGGAAGTATACCTTCGGCGTCGCGCGGGAGGCGGAGAGCAAGCAGAATTCCGTCCGCTTCCAGGGAAAGCGACGGCGGTCCCGCGCTCTGCCTGAGCTCAACAGGCACACCGAAGCTTAGCTGCCAATCGGCTCTCAACTTTCCGGCGGCGGCTTGCACGGCGGGGTCGTCGCTGACCAGCAGAGTCAGATCCTCTCTGGGATTTGGGACCGATCGATAAAGCTCTCTCGCCTGCTCGGAGAGATCAGTCCAATCCCTGGTTTCAGTCGGATCGCCTAAGAAATCGCCTGCAGGATGCGCCCCTTCACCAAGGGTCACGCCTGCGATGCCCTCACGGTCGACAGCCATCGTGAGGCTTCTGCGCTCATCAATAAATGGTAGACGCGCAGGATTCAGCATAAGGACCAGGATCGCTTTGCCGACCGGCTCAAGACGATCGGCGGCGGCTCGTGTTGAACCGGCGAATCGATCCCGTTCATTTGATGTGATCAGCAGGGCATCCAGGTTGCCTCGCCCGAAGTCGATGACGCTGATATCAGCGGATTCGTAGGCAATCAGGTTTACCTCGTCCAGATAAGCCCTTCCCGCATGGTGAGTAAGCGCGCAGGTGAGCCGCATACGATCCGTGCCGGACTGGTCCGGAATGAACGGGCCGGTTCCGGAGGTGTTTGAAAATCCCGGCGGGGTGGCGATTCGCAAGGCGGGACTCACCAGGGACCGTCGCAGATCGTCAGGATCGCTCCCTGGTTTAAGGTTGATGCCGATCGTGCGCTCGTCGAGGATTTCAAGTCCGGAAATGCCCTCGGAAAAACCGTCGATTCCATCGACGAACCTTAGCGCCCATAGCGCATCCCACCGCTCCAGGGCTCGTGATTCCCAGCTTGCGATTATGTCTTCCGACCTGAGCACTCGCGCGGGCGCATCGCCGATTGTGATATTCGTTGAGAGTGTCAGGATAACGCGTTCGGTTCCTTCAGATTCCCATGTCGCCAGAGGGAAGCCCATTCCAAGCGGGAAAACAGTCTCAAAACTCTCATCCGCCAACAGGGACTGCAAGGGCGGGAGTGGTCTTGAGGGAGTTACGGCAAGTTGGTGCGAACTAAGACCGACAGCCAGCTCACCGCCCGGTGATAGGACGCCCTTGCCTGTCGCGGGACTCGCAAAAACCAGCACGAGCACAAGCAGGGTAAGCCGGGTGGTGCTTTTTTCAGCCCGATTCGGCATCAGTAATAAATTCGCACCCCCTCTTCTTCGAGCGCAGCGACAACAATCTCCGCGCGATGATCTCGATCGATATCCCCGATTGCGATATCGATTATCGGTCCAGAAGGCAGTGGGAATTCCGCGTAAATGTCGCCATTCACCGGACTGATGATATAAAGCACGTCGCTTCTAAATCTCGGTGAAGTGACCAGGGCAACCGGTCCGCCTATGTCCCCGGCAACCTTTATGCATGTGCCCCATTCGCCGGGGAGAGCAACCGGATCCCCGCTCGGTGGAATCCGGAACAGGTTCCCATTGAGGTCTGTGGCCAGGAGTACCGGACCCCCTCCCGCATTTCCGTCAAGAGCGGTGATGCCGGTTGGCTGGAAACCTAACGAGACGGAATCGGGTTCTTTTCCGGTCAACGGGTAGAACCAGGAAACGGAAGCCGGATCGAGAGACGGGGAATTCAACAAGCATTGACCGATAAGCACTGCGCCGTTGGGTTCCCAGACAGCCCGGGCAGGATGAGGAAGGTAGCCCAGAAGAACCCACATGTCGGCCTCGAGTCGCCAGACCTCGCCTCGAACGGCCCCGGGCGGCGACAGGCAGACCTCCGCAAGCCCGTTGCCGTCAAGGTCGATAAGCTCCAGCGATCCCGCGTCCTCTCTGTGCCTCACCGGTCCGGGTGGGATTGACACGGAAAATGAACTGAGAAGCCGCGCCTCGGCGCCGGACAAGTCGTAAATCCACAGGTCCGCTCCGTCGAGCACCGCAAGCTCATCCCCGGCTCCGGGCACTATGTTTCCCACCGCGATCCTCGCTGCCCTTCTTCCGGGAGGAGCCAGAAAGTGCTCGTAGGGGGTGGCGATACCGGCCAGGTATGAGGGGTCAAGCAATGAATCGCCGGCAATGCGAGTCCCATCGCGCGGATTCAGCATGATACTTCCGATCACCTCGCCGCCGGGGTCGGACAATGACGCTCGAATTGTGAGTCCGGTGAGGTCGGGTGTGATGACCAGACGCCAGGCGGGTTCGTCCGGTTCCCCGAGTACAGGCCTGATCGATCTCGGGCTGATGCGCATGTAGGTCGTTTGCAGCAGTCTGTCGAGTTCCGGTGCGCCACCGCCTTCCGAAATATCCGAAAGCAGTGCGAGAACAGGCGGCAGATGGACGAGCCTGGCGAAATGCAGCGTGGAGATTTCGGTCATGACCAGTCCGGCGCGAGGCTCGCAGAAGCAGTAATCCTCGCGAGTCCAGGCCACCTGGACTTGCCCGGCGATCTCCTCTGCGCCCCCGTTATGAGGAGCGCGGTAAATCTCGAAGACCTGACCGACGGTTACATAGTGTTCCGTCCCGACATCGAGGAAGCAACCATCATCGCGAACCGACATTATGCGGGCGCGGATATCCAGACGGGTTGAAAGGAGGAAATCCTTCGTCCAGTCGGATAACGTGATCGCGCAGGCGTTGATGTCCCAGGAATCGGACGCCTGCTTTCTTGGCTCCGGGTAGGCCCACGATGAATGGGAAGCGGTAACCGCCAGGACGAGAAAAAAGATCCATCTGACCGGTCGTATGGTCATGCGGAAGATTATATCAATTGTAACGAGTCGGGGGCGGGCTACTTCCCGAGGCGCTCCACAATGCAGCAGGATTCCTGAATATCGCGCGACTTAAGGACTTGGAGCATTTCCTCCGCGATATCGAGCACTTCAGCCGGGTGAGCTATTCCGCGTCGAGATGAAAGAATGACCGCCAAAGCTATCGTGACAATCCGGTGTTGAGATTCATTGCCTCTGCGATCTTCCATTACCACATGTCCGCGCGCGAGGTCCCTGACATCGTAGTGGCTCGCCACCATCTCATCGAATGCGTCTACAATTTCCTCGGCAAGATCGGGTGCGAGTTTCTCACTTGTAATGATCGTGAAATCGTCGCTTCCCAGGTGTGCAAGAAAATTCTGCGGATGCGGATGATGCGAAAGAGACTTGTCGAGAAGCTCGGCAAGCGCGATCAGCAATGTGTCGCCGCGGGCATAGGAGTATGCTTTGTTGAAACTCCTGAAATGGTTGAGATCTGCGAAAACGACGCCGAATCTCTCGCCAGTGCTGATTCTTCCTCGCAGCTCGGCTTCGAACGCAGCCATGCCGGGAAGGCCGGTTACCGGACTGCGCTCGGCAGACGGCCTTTTGCCCTCGAGCAGGCTGCGGACTTTGCCGACCAGAAGCTCCGGATCGAGATCGTAATTATCGCCGACCTTTGGAACGACCAGGTACTCCGCTCCGACGGGAATTTCCACCTCATCGGCGACGAGCAGAAGGATTCGTTCATTTGGAATTGCAGGGCCTTCCAGGTCATTGACGGCCGAATGCCCCTCTGAATCCGCAATCAGCAGACCTGTTTCGGCCACCGGTTTAACCTGGATCGGAACATCATCGAGCCTGAGCGCGAGTTCGACCAGGTCATTAAGGACGCTATCCGATATCGACAAGTGCACCGATTCCGAGGCTTTCCCGGCACAGGAGGGGACATCGTCGATCGGCATCCTGGATGTCATCTCGCTTTCTCCAGTAAGCGCACGGCATTCAGTTCGCCGCGCTCGTCCTCGACCCACAGGTGATCCGCCTGGTGGCGCATCAACAGGAATCCTCGCCCTTTGTCTTCGAGAATCTGTTCCGCACGCAATGTCGGACTGGTTACGCCTTCATTCAGCCTCCCGCCCTCATCGCGAACTCGCAGATGAACGTGCGTAGGCGCGCAGGTGATTTTGACTTCTATACTCGCTTCAGGATCGTTCTTGTTCCCGTGCTCGTTGGCATTCTTGATCGCCTCATCCAGAAGATGTCGAATCGCACTGAAGTCCCGCTGAGAAATCCTGCGTGCAGCCAGATATTCAAGGGCTTCGTCGAGAAGCTGATCTCGTTCTCCGCCCGGGCGATGGAGACACCAGTCGGGAGGGATATCGTAGCCGATTACAATCAGGCTGCGGTCGTCGTCCGCATCGTCGGAGATTCCGGATTCGCCGAGTGCGGCAAGGATATGCTCGAAAAGCGCGCGAGCGGGCAGGAAACCCGCATCGATAAGGCTCTTTCCCAGGCGGTCGATGCCCCAGCGCTCACCGTACTCATCCTCGGCATTGAGGATACCGTCCGACACCCAGACCAGTTTATCTCCCGGTTCGATCGGCAGTTCAATCTCTTTCAATTCGGCGCTCGGGAAAATGCCGAGCGGCAAGCCGTCCGGGTCGTAGGACTCGACAGAACCGTCCGCACAAATCCTGAAAAGCAGCGGCGCTCCGGCTCGGGCGAATCGAGCTGTTTGTGAGGTTTGATCGAGTGAAATGCCGATCGCTGTGGTGAACATCCCGCCGGAGTCCGGCCCTGATTCGACTGCATGGAGCCTGAAGTTAATGTCATTCAGACCTTCCGCCGGGCTAATGGATTCACGCGCGATGTCGGTGAGTAGCTGTCTGGTCAACATCATGGACCAGCCGGCAGCAATGCCTCTTCCCGCGACATCAGCGGTCCAAATCGCCAGGCGCCCTTCGTCCGGCACGTTTACCACCGTGACATCTCCCGCCAGATCGCCCGCAGGATGAAGGTGGGCCCAGAAGACGAGATCGCCCGATCGGCGGAATCGCGGGGTAAGCTGCTCCTGGAACACGCGGGCGCGACTCGCATCCTCTGCCGCCGCACGTGCAGCCGTCAGGCTTCGCTCGTACTCTCTCGCGGTCGCGAGGTTGTCGGCGGCGATTCCGGCGAATACGGAGAGAATGTCATTTGACTCCGGTTCGAGTGCGAATCCTTTAGGGCAGAGGAAAATGCACACTCCCTCGGCAACACCCTTGCGTTTGAGCGGAAGAATCCCAAACGCTTCGCCGGCTGACGGACTGAAGCCTGCCGGAGGATCTCGTTGCGCAAGAACTTCCTGGAGCCTTTCGGCAGTCAGGAGAAGAACTTTGCCGTTCTTCATTGTCAGGGTAATCAATGGATGCTGTTTCTCGCCGACAAGGTAGCTGTTCAGGATATCGTCGGTGAGTTCGCGGGATGCAAGGGGATGGAATGCGGATTGGTTTGTGTCGGCGGGTGATCCGGCGAGAAGCAGAGCGCGATGTCCGCCGGTAAGGTCGGTCAGGTACTCGAGCACCAGTTCGCCGGTCTCCCGATACCCGCTTCCCCAGCTTGTCTCCCGGCTGAGAAGAAGGATGTCCTTGATGCGGCGGTTGACATTGGTGATTCGAGTCCGTCCGAGAGCACGATCGAGCGCCAGAGCGCATTCCGCCGCGGCGATCTTACAGAGACACAGCTCGAGCGAACCCGGTTTCTCCTCGCCAATCACGAGCAGAACCAGGAGACCGTCCGCCTCGTTCGGACGGATGGGAATCGTCACTCCGGCCAAGCCTTGGCTCGGTTCTGCACCCAGCAGGTCTTTGTAATCCTGTGGCAGGTTCTCATTATTGAGCCGTCGGACCTCACCTATGGTGAATGCTTCCTCAAATCCCGGCGGAAGCTGGGAGTCGATGACGGCTGGAGGAATCTCCTCGTCCAGGGCCATGAAAGAGCTCATCTTCAGGCCCTCATGGGTCTCCGACCAGATTACGGTTCCGAGGACGTTCTCGAAAAGGACGCGCATTGCCCGCGCGAGCCCATCGACTATCTCGTCCCTTGTACCAGCGGCGTTCAGGTGGGCGGAGAGCGCCAGGACGGCATCGAAGTGAGCGAGAACATACGCGGTGTGATGGCTTTCCGTGCCGACTATGTTCTCGTAGACCGAGAGATAGTCCGAGAGGAATCCGGCTCGAATTTCCTGATGAAAGAATTCATCCAGAACGGCACGAATCCCCTCAGCCTCATCGCTCTCGCTGTCGACCTCGACAAGGGGAATCAGGAAATCCGGGAATGCAAGCTCCAGGGCGAGAAGTTCAGCATAAGTGGACGCTCGATTGATCCAGTCATGCAAAAGGCGCCGGATTACATTCTCGAACTTTTCGTAATCGGCGCCTTCCAATAGATTAGCCAGCACCTCGAAACCGAGGCGGGCTCTGTTGACTGCTTCGTCATGAGGCTCATCGGTGTCGGGAATGAGTTCGCGAGCCTTGATGTACTTCACCCAGCGTTCGGCGAACTCACCGAGGTCAGACCTGATGGCCTCAGCCAGCTTGAGACGTACGGGGGAGCGCATTCTTATCTAACCCTCGGGCAGTTTACGGAGCGTGCGAAATCGCGAGACTTCCTCTCGACTCAATCCCCCAACTCAACATAGGCGCGATCGATCTTGTCGGGCTCGACTCCCGGGCCTGAAACATTCAACGCCAAATTCACATCCTGGCCTTCTATGATTTGCCCGAACACTGAATAATCGCCGTCCAGATGCGCCACGCCTTCGGTCGTGTGACACAGGTAGAACTGGCTTCCTGATGACCTTCGCTCGGGATTCATTTCGTCTCCCAATCGAGCTGCCGATACGCGCCCAGCCTCGTGAGGAAGGCCGATTTCCGCCGGGAGAGTGTAACCGGGACCGCCTGATCCGGTTCCTTCCGGGTCACCTCCCTGGCTCATGAATCCTTCGATGATCCTGTGGAAAGTCAGGCCATCATAGAAACCTTCCTGGATCAGCTTCACGAAGTTGGCCGAATGGATCGGCGCGGCGTCCGGAAAGAGCCTGATCCTGATGGTGCCCTTGGTGGTCTCGAGCACGCACACGACCTGGCGGAGAATTTCGATCTCTTCGTCGGTAATGTTCTCGGGTGGCCAGGTTTCATAGTGTCCGAAAAGATTATCGGGCAGGCTTATTGCTTCAATCATCGGTTCTTCTTCAATGCTCCCTTCAATTTCTTCGCCTTCATCCTCGTCTGCATCCTCGTCCTCATCCTCATCTACATCCTCGTCGTCACCCTCATCCTCGTCATCATCCCCATCCTCGTGGTCATCTACATCCTCGTCCCCATCTACATCCTCGTCATCATCCCCATCCTCGTCGCCATTCTCCTCCTCTTCAGTTTCGTCAGGTTCGGAGGTGTCAATCACGGCGACACCGTCAACAATTGTCGTGCCGTCTTCGGTGCCGATCGTGGGCTCACCGATCTCGCCAAGCTGCGCGCCGGCAATGGGGTCGTCTGGGACTTCGGTATCAGTTGCCTGGGTCTCGGTGTCGGTGGCACCGTTATCGGGTTCCGGGCTGTCGCTGGGAGGTGGTGGCGTGCATGCCACCATCAACAGGCAGAGAGCGCCTATAATAAAGAGCGCGGTCAGGGATTTTTCTTTCATGGTTGGCCTCTGTCTCGCTTTGGTTTAGCTTAAAGCCGTATTATAGCAGGCCCTCAAAGCATATGGAACATCTAAGTGTCGAGGGGGGGTGCATTCTCTGGGGATTTTGTGACTAAATCCAATTGGATACTATCTTGCGTCTACTGAAACTTTTTCCGGCTCCAGCTTGTATAAGAAGCAGACAGACGGCGCGACGTTATGGGACCGTTAGCCGATGAGCGTGATGTGGCAGTTGTCAGGCGAGCGCGCCTTGGTGATGAGGATGCGCTGGGTGCGCTTGTCGATGCCCACGCCGCCGCCCTGATCGGCTACCTGGCCCGTCTGACCGGAGATTTCCACCAGTCGGAGGACATCGCCCAGGAGACTTTTCTTCGTGCATTCGACAACCTCGACAGATTCGACACCCGCCGCCCGTTTCGACCGTGGCTCTTCAGGATCGGGAGGAACCTTGCGCTCAACTGGCTTTCAAGCAAAGCAGGTCGGGAGCGAAAGCAGTCGGAGGATATCGACGAGAGGCTCGATGTCGGCACCAAGGATGGTCCGGAGGAGGCCCTGGATCGCTCCGAGCGCCGTCGAGGAGTTGAAAGCGTGCTCGATATGTTGCCGGTCCATTTCAGGGAGGTCCTGCACCTCAGGTATCTGGAGGGGCTCGAATATGATGCGATCGCGACTGAGCTCGATCTTCCGCTCGGGACGGTCAAGACATGGTTACATAGGGCAAAACAGGCTTTTATCAAGCAGGCTGAGTCATCGGGGATGCGCTTTTGATGCGGAGGGGCAATGATGTCCGTAGCCCGGGAATGCATTTCCCGGGATCGGAAACCGGAGCCATGAACGCGAAAAACCGAAACTACAAAACCGCATGCGAAGAGTTCCGAGACAAGGTCGGGGCATTCAGGGAGGGAACTCTCGACGAGTCCGAGCACCTGAAACTGGAAGCGCATCGTGTTGAATGCGGGCGATGCCGTCGGGCGCTTCGCGAGGAGGAGCGAGTCTCGTTGCTCATGGCCGAAGTGCGTCCGGTGGAGGTTTCGCCCGATTTCCGCGACCGGGTGCTGAGGGCGTGGCGTCTCAGGCGCGACAGGGTCAAAGAGCAGGTTCCGGTGCGGCTTCTGAACGGTTTGCAGATCGGGATGCTTGTCGTCGCAACGGTCTTGCTGATGTTGCCGATGGTGAGATTGTCGCTGATCTCATCCGCGTATCAACTCACAAGTGCACTCGATCGCCTCCCGCCCGAGTACCGGCAGGGCATCGAAGTTTCATTCAGTATCCCGACCATGGCCGAGATCAACGCACATTTTCAAGTCTGGCAGGGAAAGATCTTTGAAAGCCTTGGGGATGTCGGAATCGTTCTGGCTCCATGGACCGGCTGGATATGGGGCGCATTGATCCTGAGCGTTCTGCTCGCGGCTGTGAGCGTTTGGCGGGTGAAGTCTATCATTCCTCTTGAAAAGCGTGAACGCGCATGAGATTGCGTTCTGACCATAGAGATAGGGTGCATCCGTGATTTGATTATGCAGGACGCATCTTAACCGGGACCGCGAGCGTCCCCGCTCGCATCTTTCCCAACACTGCACCAGTGCGAGCGGGGACGCTCGCGGTCCCGTGCGAGGAAAATCAAATCATGGACGCACCATAGAGATTGTAATTATCCCAGGAGGCGTAAAGATGATAAACGGAAAAGATACACTTGCACGAAACCCGAATTACCGGCACGTCAGGCGAATCGGGGCGATAGTAGGATCGTCATTGCCGGCGATGATGTGGCTCGCGACGCCTGCTCATGCACAAGACATGTCGCCAGGCGAAGGCGCGCTCGGCGCGATTGGGCTTGTCATTCTGGTAGTACTGTTCATAGGAGCCGTCGCCGGATTCAGCCTGGTGTGGAAGGGGCTTTTTCCAAGGAAAGTGGTATGGACCGGGGAGATCGCTCGACGACTGCCCTGGAGGAGCTTCTTCTTTGGGCTGATCGTGTCGATCGTTGTCCTGCTGCTGATAATGGTGCTGGGCGAACCCGCGGGTCTGCTTGCACTGGTTTTGCTTATTGCGTTCCTGGTGATGTTAGCGTCGATGGGCATGGCAGCGGTAGTTGAATGGGTCGGCGAGATGGTTGACCCGTCAGCGGCGGGCATTCGGAGGGCGTT
>CBDUXL010000103.1:0-10345 GCA_965371155.1 uncultured bacterium
GTGTATAGCTGGAGATTACCACCGGTAGCCCCGCGAGTACCGGCCGTTAAGATTAATTCGAGGGTTTCAGGATCGACTGGATCCGGTTTGAATTTCCGTATGGATCGATGATTGAACAGGCATTCGATAACTGCATTTGGCATCGTGGACCTCGGATTGATATTACTTTCCGATTGGTGAAATTGGTGAGGCGGGAGTATAAGCCTTTGATCTTGGGTTGTCAATTGAGTGCTAGGACTTCACTTGAAATAACGCGCGACAAAGAAATCAATTCGCTGTCCATAGTAGGTGACCTCATTGGGCTCACCATCCCCGAAAGTGGCTCCGTACGTACCGGCGAAATCTCCCGCAGCAACAACAGAGTCATCCGACAGGGACGTGATAGCATAGCTGACATCATAGGATTTACCGCCGGCTGATTTGGCGCATGTCACTGTACCATCCGGATTGTACCAGGCAACAAAAACATCGCCATAGGAAAAATTGGGATCGGTGTCCGGATAGGGTGTAAGCGTGATTTCGTTTGATTCTCCTTCCCCAAACGTGCAAGGCTCCCAGAAATCGCCGGTTATTGCGAACATGTCCCCCGAAAGGGTGGTGATGCCACGAGCAGTCTCCTGGCTGACACCGGCGGCGCGCTTGGCCCACATCAATAAACCATCCGTACCGAACCGCGCGATAAAAATATCGTCCCAGCCGGAATGTTCCAGTATTGTCTCTTTGGGTTCACCCTCTCCGAACGTGGCCGGGGCTTCTCCGGGATCGCCTCCATTTCCGTAACCGCCGCACACGACGACTGAATTGTCGGATAATGGTGTGACTGAATAGCCGGCGTCTCTCAGCATACCGCCGGCGCGCACAGCCCATTGGAGGGTACCGTCAGGATCATAACTGGCGACAAAGATATCGTCGGTGCCGGCAGTATACAACGTGGTTTCGTTTGGTTCGCCCTCTCCGAATATGGCAGGTTTGACATCCTGGGTGCCGAACAAGCCGGTTATTACAAATGAATCGCCGGAAAGTGCTGTAATTCCAAGGGGTTTCTCGAGTTCAGTGCCGCCCTGGCGCTTTGCCCAGGCAAGCGTGCCATCGGGGTTGTAACGGGCGACAAAGAAATCCCAGTAATACGGGTGATAATCGAGTTCGGTTTCGTTGGGTTCGCCCTCTCCGAAAATGGCAATATTAGCGAAAATGCCGGTGGCCACTACCGAATCATCTGAAAGCGCGGTGACTGCGTGACCTCTTTGAGTATATTCATTATTATAAGAGGGCTCACCTATAGCACGTTTCGCCCATGCGAGTGTCCCGTCCGGATTATAACGCGCGATGAAGAAGGTACCGTGTACGTTGGTGGTCTCAAGTGTGACCTCGCCAGGCTCACCCTCCCCGAACGTTGCTGATTCAAGGACACCGTAACAAGTGGCGCCGAAAAACCCGGTCACTACCACCGAATCATCTGAAAGCGAGGTAATTCCATATCCAAGATCATAACCTGCTCCTCCAGCACGTTTCGCCCAGGCAAGTGTGCCGTCCGCGTTATATCGCGCGATGAAAATATCTCCCAAACGCGGATCGACAAGTGTCGTCTCGTTAGCGTCTCCTTCACCAAATGTTGCAGGAGTATCAATATAGTCCGAAGGACAAAATGCCTGGCTGAATTCCCCTGTAACAACGACTGAATTATCCGATAGAGTTGTGACCGCGCGTCCCCTGTCGATAAGCTGCCCACCGGCTTTCTTCGCCCACATCAATTGTCCGCAGTTGGAGCTGACAGGAAGATCGAACCTGAAAAATGCGGCAAGAGGATCATCTCCCGCCAGGTTAGTTGTACCGGATTCATTCTTGTAGTTGGAGTTTGCATACTCGGCAATGACCCAGAACTCGTTTCCGTCAGGACCTTGAACATTGTCGGCTGGTATCTCGACATGCCATGTGGCGTAGTTCTCACCGGTTTCGATCGGTACCATTTCAGATGCTGTGAGTGTGTGGTTGGATGACAGCACTGTGGACTCAATGATGATGCTGGTAGGAAGGCCTTTCCATGAGTAGAGAAAAAAATCAGCTATCAGGTCGCCGCCGTTATTGGTCGGACTCTCATAGTAGAGGCCGTCGGCCGTAGTTGCCTTACAAGCTACAGCTTCACCGGCATTGGATGGATGATCGTCAGGGTTAGCGCCCTGCCAGCATGCAATTACTGCGTACCCGAATTTCAACTCGGTCGCCGGATTTGGGAATCTAATGGCGAACCTCCGGGTGTTTGCACTTCCGGATGAGAATACGCCATGCGACTCAAAATTAGCCTCTAACCAGTCACAAACGTTCTCCGTTGCCCCCAGTCCATCAGCAAAGTAATGATAAGGACATAGTGTTGCCGTTGGAGAGTAATCCGGTGGCGCTTTCTCGCCCTGGGTATATGAAAATATCGGAAGGCCGCCTGTGGAGAATTCCGGATTATTGAACCACCGGGTATATCCGTCGGGATTATCAGCCATATCCGCGCTAATCCCGTCGATAGATTGATCCACCGATAATACCGGGTATTTAAGATTGTGATATTGAAGAATGCCCGATCCATTTCCCATGAACACTCCCCTGACATCATAACCGTTGAGCCCAGGCATTCCCGGGAAAGGATGGTCCAGGGTCAAATCGACATAGAATATGGTCCCATAGGTCCCTGAATATTTATTAGTCACATTGATCTGTACGCAGGTCGGATGCTGATTGAAGATATTTACCAGGTTGACAGCAAACATGGCGTGACGGTCAGGTTCGACAGTTGCTGTCATGGTATCAGGATCAATATAAACCTGATACATACCCCAGAGATAGGTCCGGCTGGGATTGGTGGATACCGATAATGTGGTCGATGTAGAGGTCAAGTCTTCCTCAATATCTGGAGGGGATAGAGGTTGCCCTGAACACGATACCAGAACCGGTGAAAAGAAGAGGATTAGCGTAATAAGCGAAAGGTATCTCACGAAGTTTCCTCCATCCGGGATGTTCAAAGGCCATCAGGCTGCCTGATTATTACCAATCTACTTGAAAGGAGGACTGCTGCATCCTGCAGATCTTTCCGCGAGCGCAGCGCTTACAGGAATCTAGCTGTCCCCTTCTGCTTGTATCCCTCGGGCTGTTATCCTGTCCTACTCCTCCCAGTTCCCATTCGGTAGAACCTTCACAAGGAACGCATCAAGACCGCCGATCGGCGCGTGCTCCTCGGTTTCGGGTCCGGGGTCGAAGTCGACCGTATCATTGAAGAAGCCGGTGAGGTAGGCGTAACCGTACTCATCGGCAGCGAGACCATCGCCGTCGAATGGATACATCGCATCCCACGTGCGGACCCACTGGAAAGTGCCGTCGGGAGAGAATCTGCTCAAGTATATGTCACCGCTGCCGATCGGGTCGTGGAACTCCTCCCCGGCTCCGGGATCGAAATCCACCGTGCCTTCGAAACCACCGACTACGTAAACACTCCTGGTTCCGTCCAGTGCGACTGCTCCGGTGCCATCGTCGCCGGCTCCTCCCCAGGTGATACCCCAGTGGAAGTCGCCGGAGGAATCGTACCTGCTCAGGAATGAGTCATAGTCGCCATTCGAGTCGTGAGGATCCTCGGTCGCCGAGTCGGGATCGAGGTCAATTGTGCCTGCAAAGTCGCCGGTAACATAAATGATGCCGCAGCAACCAACCGAGATAGCGTTGCTGTAGCTCGTAACCGTAGCTCCCCATGAATGTGCCCACTGCAGCTCTCCCGAAAGGCTGAACTTGCTCAGGTAGACGGTGTAATCGCCTATTTGCGAGTGCATTTCCACTCCCGAGCTGGGGTCCAGATCGATGGGGTCGCTTCTGAAATGGCCGGTTACGTAGATACTGTCCGCCCCGTCCGTGCCGACACCGTAGCAACCATCCCACTCAGTTGCCCCCCAGGTCATGACCCACTGGAATGCACCGGTGGAATCAAATTTGCTCAGGAAGGCATCCGAACTGCCCTCTGATGTGTAGTTGAGGGTGGCTATTCCGGGATCGAAGTCGACTGTTTGCGCGAAGAGACCGGCGACAAACAGATTCCCGGAGCTGTCGGTGGCGACATCTTTGCCGGCTGTTGATCCGGGCCCTCCCCAGGTGTTGGCCCATTGAAAAGCTCCGGATGAGTCGAGCTTGACTATGTACACATCACCTGGGCTGGTGGAGGCGTGAACATCGGTTGCCGGGCCGGGATCGAAGTCGATTGTACCTAAGAAGTATCCCTGGAGGAACACATTGTCGGAGTCATCGATAGTGATCGAGGTGCAATTCAGGACGGTTCCTCCTCCCCACGTGCGCACCCACTGAAATTCACCATCGGAATCGAACCTGGTCATGTAAACATCGGCTCCGATCGCAGCGTGAACAGCATCATTCGGGCCGGGATCGAAATCGACCGTGTCCTGGAAGCGCCCGGCAACGTACATGCTGCCTGACGAATCCACGACAACCGCCTTTCCTGTATCATCGAGGGATCCGCCCCATGTCTTGGCCCAACCGGTTCCGGCGGGCATTGGATTATCCGTGACTGTTATTCCCAGTGTCTTGGGTTCCGGACCGTAGTTGTCGCCCGATATTGTAACCGTTAGCTGGACATCCGTATCTGAATCGACAGAATCAGCTTCGAACGTAACAGTGTCGGCGGTCGGATCATCGAACGATCCTGCAGATACGGGATCGCAAACCCACTGGTACTGTATCGAGGTGTCTCCGCTCGCCGTTACGCTGAATACCGCGGAAGTGAATTCTGAGAGAGAAGAAGGGCCCACGATCTCCCCGACGGCAAACACATCCGTAACTGCTATGCTCCGCATCTTTACTTCCGGGTCATAGTTGTCGGAGGCAACAGCGACAATGAGCTGGATCGGGGTATCGGCGCTCACCGCCGCGGCTTCGAACGCAACGGTTGAGGTGGTTGGATCGCTGAACGACCCGGCGGTGCCGGGATCGCATGCCCACGAGTACTGGATTCCGCTATCTCCGCTCACTGTTATGTTGTATTGCGCGGAGGAGTACTCAGCCATCGAGGAAGGTCCCTTTATGGCGCCTACCTCAAGCCCGCCGCCCCCGCCTCCGCAACCGACCATAAAGGAAACTGCGAATATCAATATCGTGAGGATTGCAGTTGCTCTCATCACTCGATCTCCTTCAGGGAATCTTAGCCCATTTCAAGAATCAGGACGCCAATAGGTAATTTAGTTGTGCCCAATTTGGCTGCCCGGTACAGATCATACTAGCCTTGCGTTGAGGTATAGTCAATTAGACCGGGCAGTTGAAAAAGCCGCTATCCATGGAAAAACTGAAGAGGGCAACCACGAGGGTTGCCCCTACATCGGATGAATAGCGGAACCCGTAGGGGAAACCCTCGTGGTTGACCTGGATCTAGGATTACATTACCAACCGTCCGGTAGCTCAATCAGCGCGTAGGCGCCCGTGGAGCCCTCCCGCTGCGGCCACAACGTCACGTGACCCACATCCGGATTGATGGTCATCGAATTGAAATGCTCGGTCGGCACACTGATCGGCCCCGCGAGGATGTTCAAATCGGTGTCGATTTTCACCAGCTCGCCTCCGCCGCTCTGGAGATTGCCCCAAATGATGATCCGGCAGTGTGCGAGATCGGGGTCCGACCAGTCGGCGTCCATATCGCACGGTTTGTCCGGCCAGGTGCCGAAATCAAGGTCGCCGGAGAAGAATCCGGAGATCTCGTCCTTAATGACCGGCGGGCTTACGCTGATGTCATAGGCGCGAATCTTGCCCTTCAGAAAGCCGGAAAGTATCAGGAGGGTGTCATCCGGTATGCAGACGACCTCGACAATCGAACCCCACGCTTCCGGCATCGAGATATGATCCTCGGGGACCTCGCTGAAAGTCATGGAAGCATTCGGGACGAAGTGCTTGATGCTCTCCGCGAAGCCCGCCTGGGGGAAGTAGGCATTCCACCAGCCGCCTGAGCCGTCAGTGTCGAGCCCCTTAACTGTGCCGGTGTTCGATGCATCTGTGACATTGAGCTGCCCGTCTCCGTAGGTCCATTCCTCAACATCGGTTTCGTGCCCCGACCAGACGATGAAAAACCGGCCCATTTCCTCTGAGATATCTATCGAGATCGGCGTCGGCCAGGTGCCGATATACGGATTGCCCCAGCCTCCTCCGGTGAAGCCGTGACCCTCCTCAGGTTCGGTCGTGTCCACGATGTAGGTACTGCACACGGTTCCGGCGAATCCGCTGATATAAATCATGAACTCGCCGTCAGCCAATGAACCGGTGTCGTGAACGAACGCGCCATCGAGCGCGGACATGTTCGTGCCGAAACTGTAGTCCCCGATTCCGAGGTAGTTATGGTGCAGAACATCGTTGCAATAGATGGTGTTCACCAGGAAACCGTCGGCAAGAGTGCCGGTCGCGCCGCCTGGATTCTCCACAACGAGATCCCAGTGCCCGGAAGCAGCAAAGGTGATGTCGAGGTCGCAGGTCAGATTCTCGCTGTCGATGAATTGTACATTCGATGCATCAACGTCCGGTTCGCCCGATTTCTCAAGACGAGCTGTGCATCCGAAGATGAAGTTGCTCCCGTGCACCTCTACGCCGGTCAAGGACTCACCCTGATTACCATTATCCGGGTTGATTGAAATCACCACCGGATCAGGCCCTGCCTGTGAAATCGGGACGGTAATTCTCCCAAAAGCGCCAACCGTCCCCAGATTGGGGTCCTCTCCGTGGGTGGCGACAATCACTTCCGCGCCGAGATCGGGATCGAGGCCGGATTTTTCGCATACAACATCAAACTCCCAGTGCCCGAGGTCGCCCGACTGATAAATCGGTGGAAAGATGAACCCCATCCCCCCATCAAAGCACTCAGGCGCTTCGATCTCGAATCCACCCGGCTCATTCCAGCCCTTGTGATTCCAGGCGTCGAGACCGATTGTCACCATTCCCCCCGCCGGGAACAGCTCGCCGGATACGACGCTCAAATCGATCCGATACACTTCCGGACAGTTGGCGTCAGGTGGGAAATCGTCAGGTTCGTATGGGGGACCACCCGCCGGCGGAACCCAACTCGCATCGACCGCATACCAAAAGAAGAACGGCTCGCCGGCTTCCATCTGGAGTTCAAACGTTCTTGTGACTTGGTCCCCATTGATAAACGCCCGTCGGCCGCCTTCATCCTCGCTCTGGCCTTCTGAGCAATAAGCCTTGAACGCGTTCAGCGTGTTCGGCGGATCAGGCCAGGTAGGCGGAATCATCATCCCGTGCGAGTAACCCAAAATCCCGGGCTGCGTGTACTTCTGCGCGTTGAAAATGTCGGTCCAGCCATCGGGATTGAGAAGCGCCCATCCGCCTGCCGCCGCTCGTGTGCTGGTCAGGCCAAGATACGGGAAAAGATAGTCGCCCTCGAGCATGACGATCCCGCGCACATCGAAGCCCGTATAATACGAATCCCCGATAAAGGGATGGATCAGGGCTATGTCAATGTTCATCCCTTCCGGTGTAGGGGTTATCGGCGGCACGACTTGCAGGCAGCCCTTGCAGGGGCTTTCTTCGAGGAGTTGCCGGACATTGGCATGGAAGCTTGCGAACCTTAGCGGAAGGACACTCGTCGTGCCCGTCGCAGGATCAATCCCGATCTCCCACATCCCCCAGAGCATTCTGGCGTCGCTGGACAACGGATTGCTCATGCCATTCAATGATCCGGCTGTGGTGTCGGTCGGTGAAATCGGATCACCACCCGAACACCCCGACAGAATGAAGCAGACAGCCAATACTATGGTGATAATGTACCGTGTGTTCATGTCCAACCTCCGTGGGCTACACCATTTTACCGCATCGGCTGTCAATCAGCACGTTTTTGGGGAAGGAACCAGGGCAACCACGAGGGTTGCCCCTACCTCGCTGCGAGGGGGGAATGGCAATACCGGGTTATGAGGCCGCGATCGCCGAAAATGAGCACCTGGCAGTTGACCACTATCTCGTCTCGTATCACCCTCATGTAGTAGAAATTGCCCGGCGATACGTCCGGGTCGAACTCCGAGGATTCCAGCGCGACCATCGGTTCGCCGGTGTAGGGATTCTCCGGCATCGGGATGCCTTTGTAGCGGACCAGCTCGCCCCAGGTTTCCGGGTAGTACTGGTGGTCCAGGTTGTAGTCTTCAAGGTAGCGGCACCAGGGCGCGATGGTCTCTACGGTCAACTGCTCCATCTCGGTGCGCTTTTTCCGGCACCCGGAAATGGCAGCCGCTGCGAGAATCACTATAATAAGCAAGACTGCAACTGAGCATCGTCGGAGATGGTTTACGTTTCTTTTCATAGCGGCGATCCTTGTTTCAGGGTCTCACTATAATTGACGGAGACACGTGCGTCGAGTTGCGACTTTTTTATTGGACCGTGAAAATCACCAAGTCAAAAATCCTCAATGCCCTGCCATTTTCCACTGAAGAACTAACCATCAGAACCTGGAACCGGGCCGATCTGGACATCATGGCTGAATGGGCCGGCTATCCGTTCCCCTACGACATTTACAACGTGGAATTGAGAACACTGGATTCTTCGCAAAGGGACTTCCTTTTCAAGTTGCGGGAGGTCAATCCCTATTCGGTAACACTAGTCGCCGACCATACGCGGCAGAAGACAATCGGTTATCTTGCTCTTTTCGATCTCAACTATGGCAAACAGGAAGTAGGCAATATGGGAGTCCGCATGTCTCCCGATTGGTGCGACAGGGGGGTGGGATCGAGGCTTATCGATCTGCTTGCGAATTGGTGCATTGAATGCGGATTGAATTCTCTGCGGTTGGATGTCGCCGCCTGGAACGCCCGGGCGATCAGGTGCTATGAGAAAGCAGGATTCAAGCCGTCAGGAGAGGAGTTCCGGCGCGAGGTGCATTCATACGATCCTGTCGACATGGACAATGAGCGTTATGATTTTCTGCGTGATCACTTCGAGTTGAGCGGGGAAGTTGTGAAGGTCCGACATTTGTGGTTGGAGCGGAAATACACGTAGGGGCAGGCCTTGTGCCTGCCCATAGGCCTTGTGCCTGCCCATAGGCCTTGTGCCTGCCCACTGGCCTTGCGCCTGACCACAGGCCTACCACCCGACCGGGGTTTCAAGCAGGCGGTAGGTGTTGTTTGATTTCTTGACAGGGAAAAGGGTCACATGGTGGACGGCGACATCAGGATCGGGATTGATCGCAAGCGCGTGGAAGCTTTGCTGCAGATTCAATTCATTCAGCACAAGCAAGTCGCGATCCAGTTTCAGTATCACGCTATTGTCCATTTCCTGGTTCCCCAGGACGACTATTCTGCATCCAGCGGAGTTCTTGTCGGTCTGATCGATCTCGATGTCCGCGCATCTGCCGGCTGATAACAGAGGAAGGGGTCCCGGGAATATGTGGTCGGCTTTTGCGGAGAACGACGGTGGCGAAAACGAAATGCTGTATGAAATCAGCGTCCCGTTGTTGGCGGTGCAAATGACGAAGAGCCGATTGTCGGGGATTATCGCGATTTCTTCGATCCTGCCGTCCTGCTGATCGATGGCAATCTCCTCTTGTTTTTTGATCCACGAACCGCTGGGATGGGGGACGAAATGGTAGATCATGGTCGGCTCGATTCCCGGATCGGTAAAAGCAACCCAGAATCCGCCGTGCCCGTCATGATCCAGGCCTCTGATTTCACCGAGCGGACCGACCTGCACTGAGCCAATCGGCTCCCCGGACGATGAAAAGATATCCACAACATTCAATTGCTGAAGCCACGTAATGAAAATATACCCCGTGGTCTCATCGACATCCAACGTCCACACGTTCGTCCACTCGATACCGCCGAGCGCATCGGGGAATTGGATCGGCTCGGACGGCGTGGTGGTGTCGACATCCACGGCGACCACTGAATGACCGTATACGTACTGCATAGTTGCCATCATCATTCCCTCGAACGGGCCATTCACGAGAAAAGCGCAGTCGTACTGGTTGGCGCACAAGCCGTTTATCGATCCCGTCCCCAGCGTATCGGTGTGGAATGCATCCGAGCACTCGGACTCGCCTGCGTGCAACTCGAAACCATCCTGAAGTTCCCCCCACTTCCCGTCCGGATTCTGCACGTAAACCGTGTACAGGCCTTCCGGGCCGTCCAGGTCGAATAAGGCAGTGAGCGTGAACTGATCCTCGACCACAATATCGTAACCGGGAATGGAGTTGATCGACTGATACAGCTCAACCACGGCGCCGTCCTGGAAGTTGGTGCCGTGGATTTTTCCCGCGATGGTCAAGCCCTGGTAATTGGAATCCGGTTCGATCGAGATAACCTGGGGCGGCATGGGTTCCGTGGAG
>CBDUXL010000104.1:0-10339 GCA_965371155.1 uncultured bacterium
CAATGCAGTAAATCAGTCGCCTGCGAAGCTCCTCGAGATGCACGAAAAGCGGGCAGGGCCCGGCAGTCACGACCGCCGAAGGAGTGCTGTTGTCAGGCTCCCCAGGTTCGGTTTGCGCGGGGTCGGTCACACTAGCTGTTCTTTAACTCCTCCTCAGCGTTCGCGAGCTCCTTAGGAATTTCCTCGAGCTCCTCCTTGGCCCCCTTGATCCCCTTCCTGAACTCGGTGATGGATTTACCGATCGACCGGGCAAGATCGGGTATCTTCGCCGAACCGAAGAGCAGGATAATTATGGCCAGTATGATTAGCAATTCCGGGCCGCGTATTCCAAACATAGATCCTCCAAGTCCAGATCCAACGGCTGCGCCGTGACCGGACGAAAGAATGCACCAGCGGACACGGATTCTGTTCCGCCTGGCTAAAGGAGAATATAGCACCTCTCATGCAAGTCTGTCCAACACATCAGGCTACTTTTTTCCGAAAGTAGCGGCCAGATCCACACATGAACGGCATTCCGGCGAATCCAAACCGGAATGCCGGCAACCATTGCGTATCAGGGGTCGAATCTGTCGGAAAGGTGTCCGATCCGGATATTGACTACAGAAGGCGCCAACGATGATTCGTAGCATAATCACATTCCTGGCACGTATTCCCTCACAGCGACGGCTGTCGGCCTCGGTGAATCGTGATTCCTAGCGCCCTGCCGCCAATGTTGCACTGTTCAATCCTGATGGCGGCACAACTTGGTTTCTTTTCCTCTTTACTTTCCAGGCGGCCCGTTTTAACATTGAGGTCGGCATGAGAAAGCAGGTGCCATATGATTCTGTTGATCACTCTCCTGAGAGTGAATCCGGCAAGGAGTTCCACTCGCTCTCATTGCGTATCCTTCAACATGCAAATCTGGAAAACTCCATCAGAGATTTCTTAAGACAAGGCACCAGGATCCTACTGGATTTCACCGGCTGTGATATTGTAGGAATATATATTGTGGATGATCCTGTCAATTGTTACGGTGAGATATCCAGGAAGCCCCAAGAGTCATTCGTATTCGAAACAATGAATCCCACTGATGAGAAGGGGGGTAAGTTGAGTAGCCGATTGCCTGTGACGGACCCTCTAATTAAAGAAATTCTGTCCGGGAAATTTAAGCCATCTTCAAAATTCGTGACCGGGAAAGGCAGTGCCTTTATGGGTGATGTAGGGGACGTTCCGGATGGATTTTCCTGCGCCGGTCAGGAACAGGATGATGACCGGGCAAGTCTCTTTGCGGGATGCAGGTCTCTGGTGCTGATCCCAATCACGGCGGCTGGAGAGACGATTGGACTCCTGCAAATGAGAAGCGGGCGAGAAGATTACTTCACAGCGGAGGATGTGGAGTTTTATGAGGGGATCGGTGATATTCTTGCAGTCGCTTTGGTGAGCTACCGTGCGCAAACCGCACTTCGGGAACGTGTCAAGGAGCTTTCGTGTCTTTATTGTATTGCGCAGATTGCCTCTGAGCCGGGTTTGTCACTGGATGCAGAAATGAGGGATATCGTCGATTTGCTGCCACCGGCATGGCAATATCCGAAGATTACAGCAGGCAGAATCATTCTGGATGGGCAAACTTATTCAATTACAGGTTTTGAGGAAGAATGGCAGAGCCTGAGCGCGGAGATTCTCATCAATGGCGCTAAGCGGGGCATTATTGAAGTCGCCTATACCGAGATGATGCCGGAACTAAATGAGGGGCCATTCCTGAGGGAAGAGCGAAACCTCATCGATGCCGTCGCCGGGCTTGTTTCGCAATTAATTGAGAGGAAACAGGCCGAGGAGGACAGAGGCAAGCTTCAGGACCAACTAAGGCACGCCGACAGGTTGGCAACAATCGGGCAACTCGCTGCAGGAGTGGCTCACGAGTTTAATGAACCATTGGGAAACATATTGGGTTTTGCACAGCTTATACTGAAGAATGAGTACTTGACGGACGATATAAGGTTGGATTTGGATAAAATTGTCAGCGCGTCAATGCACGCCCGGGAAGTTATCAAGAAACTCATGCTATTTGCGCGACAGTTGCCTTCAAAGAAAGCCAAAGTTAATTTAAATGAAGTAATAGACGAGGGATTGTATTTCCTGGACGCTCGTTGCGCCAAGGCTGGAATTGAGCTGGTGCGTTTGCTTGATCCTGATTTACCGGATATTATGGCTGACCAGGCCCAGTTGCATCAGGTGCTGGTGAATCTGGTAGTAAACGCTATTCAGGCGATGCCGGACGGTGGCACAATCACAATTACCACAAAATGCCATGTTAAGAATATCAGCCTGAAAGTAACGGATACCGGGACTGGAATGAGTGAAGATGTCATGAAACAGTTGTTCATTCCCTTTTTCACAACGAAGGATGTTGATGAGGGGACGGGATTAGGCCTCCCTGTAGTTCACGGAATAGTGACTTCGCATGGCGGAACCATAAAAGTGGCAAGTAAGTTCGGCGAAGGCAGCAGTTTTGAGATTTCGCTACCCATCCAAGGTCCCGGTAGTGATGAGGTGACTGAAGTATGACGGCACAGGAAAAGAAAGAGAGCATATTGGTTGTAGATGACTCTGAAGCCACGCTGGAGGTGATTCAGAGGAATCTTTCGGGAGAGGGTTATCGGGTCTTCACAGCGGGAAACGTCGGTGAGGCAATCAGGATACTCGAAAGCGCCCCTCTCGACCTCGTCATCACGGATCTCAAAATGCCGAAGGTCAGTGGACTCGACCTGATAAGGCATCTGAGAGAGAATTACAAAAACACGGAAGTTATGATGATAACCGGCTACGCTACAGTTGAGGGTGCGGTTGAAGCTGTCAAGGTGGGAGCCGAGGAGTATCTGGCCAAGCCGTTCACAGATAAAGAACTCCATACTGCCGTTCAGACAGCACTCGAGAAACTACAGTTGCGCAGGGCGGCGCAGGCCCCCTTGAATATCGGTTCGTTTGAATCGTGCGGCATGATCGGAAAATCGGAAGGCATGCTGAAAGTTCACAAGGCTATTGCCAGGGCGGCATCGGTGTCCGCCACAGTGTTGATATATGGTGAAAGCGGCACCGGAAAGGAACTCGTGGCCCGGGCCATACATTATACTGGCTCCAGGGCTTCATCGCCATTTGTGCCGGTGAATTGCGGGGGTATCCCAGAGAGCCTGGTCGAAAGCGAGCTCTTCGGTCATGTAAAGGGTGCTTTCACCGGGGCCAATGAAACCCGTGCCGGTTTCTTCCTGACTGCTGATGGTGGTACGATCTTCCTCGATGAAGTAGGCGAGATGAGTCTTGCAATGCAGGTGAAGCTCCTTCGAGTGCTCGATGACAAGGAATTCTGCATGGTGGGTTCTACGAAGCCCCGCAAGGTGGATGTGAGAGTCCTTGCAGCTACCAATAAGGATCTCCTGAAGCTGGTCGAAAACGGCTCGTTTCGAGAGGATCTGTACTATAGGCTGAATGTTATTTGTATTCCCACACCCCCACTCAGGGAGAGAGGGCAAGACATTCTTATCCTTGTTAATCATTTCATGAGGAAATACGCCGAGGAGTCGGGTAAGGTGCCGCCCTCATTAAACGACGATGCATTGCGTGCCCTGATGAATTACTCCTGGCCCGGGAATGTACGTGAGCTTGATAACCTGACCCAACAGCTTAGTGTAATGAGTGACGGCGATACTATAGATATCCCCGACCTTCCATCGCTAATGCGTTACTCTGCAAGTAAAGCGATCAACTCAAATAGAAGCCTCGCAGAAGTTGAGGCTGAGCATATCCGCAATGTTCTGGCTGGTGTCGATGGGAATAAGACCCACGCTGCCAGGATACTCGGGATCGATCGGAAAACTCTCAGAGAGAAGCTGAAGGCCTATGGCCTTGCCGATAAGTAGCAGTCGCCCCCGGGTGGGGAGAAATTCCCCGCCGGTTCAAATCCCCCCGGCTTTACCTCCTGCTCAGTCATATGTCTCCTGTCTGTGAATACCACAAATCACCTGATTTGCCGGTTTTTTTGTTTCGGCTCGCAGCATTGTCAGGCCTTCTTGTGAAACATTTCGCTTTTTGAGGGCTTATCCGGGCACGCGGCAGTCTTTTATTTCGCGTTGGCACAGTATGTGAGTATCAATTGCTGTCATCGGACCCGAATAATGGAGAGCCGAACCAAAAAGAAGATGTGAGGGGGCTTAAGTTGTCAGAAGCAAATGTGAAAAAAAGGAAAGCTACAAAGGCTAAGAAAGGGCGACGTGTGAAGGACCGGAAGGTCCCTGAAATCAAGCCGCATAAGGAGTTCCAGGACCTGTGCACCACATGCGCCGCAACTCCCCACTGCATTCATCGAACAGCGGGATATCCGGTGCATCACTGTGAGGAGCATGAGCATCAGGCTGGAGTTTCCCCTCAAGCAGGCCGACCGGCGCAGGTTCCGCCGGAGACGCAGGCTCTGCAGGGCCTCTGCGTAAATTGTGATAATCGAGGTACGTGCATGAATTCATGCACCGAAGGCGGTGTATGGCACTGCGAGGAGTACCGGTAAGCCAATCATAGAACCAACCCAAATGACAATATCAGTCAATATGCCGTGGTCGTTATGAAACCAGAAATTATCAAGAACATTCTCGACAAGCATAAAGAAGAAGGTGATGGCCTAATTTCGATTCTGGAGGATATCCAGGCGAGATACAGTTACCTTCCCGAAGATGCCCTGAAAATGGTCGCGAAGGCGAAGAACATGTCCCTGGTTGAGATATACGGTGTAGCAACATTCTATAAAGTCTTCAGCATGAAACCCAGAGGCAAGCACCTGATCTCAGTCTGCCTAGGTACAGCATGCCATGTCCGTGTAGCTCCGTTAATTGTCAGGGAATTTGAGACCCAACTGGGCATCAAAGCCGGCGACACAACTCCTGACAGGGAGTTCACACTTGAAACTGTGGCCTGTCTTGGTGCTTGTGCGCTTGGCCCTGTTGTCGTTGCGGATGGACATTATTTCCCGATAGTCAAGCAATCAAAAGTAAAAGAGATTATTGATCAGACACTTAAAGGTTTCGAAACGGCTGAGCTTGAACAGGATTATCACATATTTCCTGTTGAGGTCAGCTGTCCTCGATGCAATCGCAGCCTCATGGACCCGGACCACATAATCGATGATTACCCATCGATACGATTAACAGTTTCCTTCGGTCGCAACCATGGTTGGCTTGAATTATCATCCATGTACGGTAGTCACAAGGTCTTTTCCGAACATGAAATACCAATGGACACAGTTG
Organism: uncultured bacterium; assembly: GCA_965371155.1. Taxonomy (GTDB): domain Bacteria; phylum JAJVIF01; class JAJVIF01; order JAPKYR01; family JAPKYR01; genus CBDUXL01. Next base: position 5,268 of record CBDUXL010000104.1, read on the forward strand.
TGCATTTCTTTTGCCCGCATTGCCATGCTGAACTTGTCGGCGCAGGTCCGTGCCCATCATGCAGTGCAGCGATGGTACCGATGCTTGTCCGTGGTGGTGGGATTGTGCAGATATGCTCGCGACGCGGGTGCACAAATCACATGCTTGATCTAGGATAGAAAGTAAGACTCACCTGCCAATCATGCTTTGCTGAGCAGGTTGGAGGATATGGATGCCGAATTTGTCTTCAATTGATGAGCTTAGGGATTTACGCGAGATTATCGTGCATGACCTGGATGATTCCAAGCCACGAATTGTAATTTGTGGTGGTACTGCGTGTCTGGCATGTGAATCGAATGGCATCATGCGAGTAGCAAAGAGACATATTCTAGGTAAACGGTTGTTGGAAAAGATTACCCTCAGGATCACCGGATGTCACGGCTTTTGCGAGATGGGTCCGTTCATACTGACTGAACCGCAGCACGCCTTTTACCATAAAGTGTCTCCGGATGATGTGCCCAGGATCATCGATGCTGTGATTGACAACGAATACATAGAAGAGCTTCTGTACACGGACGCGAAGACTGGGGAAAGATATTTCAGGCAGGATGATATTCCATTTTTTAAGAAGCAGAAACGTACTCTTTTCAGTACAAACCAGAAGATTGATCCGATCCGTATCTATGATTACATTTCCAATGGCGGGTACAGTGCCATTGAAAAAGCGCTCTCCGAAATGACTCCTGAGCAGGTAGTAGAAGAGGTTAAAACGTCAGGATTGCGCGGACGTGGCGGAGCTGGTTTCCCAACCGGATTGAAATGGCAACTTCTGGCGGAGCAACCTGGAGAAACCGGCAAATATCTTGTATGCAATGCCGATGAGGGCGACCCGGGCGCGTATATGGACAGGAGTCTCCTCGAAGGCAATCCACACAGTATCATCGAGGGAATGATCATTGGTGCATATGCCACTGGGGCAACTGAAGGATTGGTATATGTTCGCAATGAATATCCTCTGGCCATTAAACACCTCATTATTGCCCTGAACCAGGCTAGGGACCTTGGCCTTCTTGGTGAGAACATACTGGGAACCGTACTATCATTTGATATCGATATCGTAAGGGGCGCCGGTGCGTTTGTATGTGGTGAAGAAACAGCCCTCATACGGTCTATCGAGGGCAAAATGGGCGAACCGCGTCAGCGGCCACCGTACCCCATCGAAAAAGGCATACACGGAAATCCCACTGCAATTAACAATGTCGAAACCTGGGCCAATATTCCGATCATTATCGATCGTGGCGCGACTGAGTACGTCAAGACAGGAACCGAGGGGAACTCAGGGACCAAGATATTCAGCCTTGTGGGCAAGATTAGAAATACCGGTCTGGTTGAAGTGCCGATGGGCATCACGATCAATGAAATTGTATATGACATCGGAGGGGGGCCGGTCGGCAAAGCAAAGATCAAAGCGGTCCAGACCGGTGGACCTTCCGGCGGGTGTATACCGGTCAACAGGTTTGACCTGCCGATCGACTACGACAGCCTTACTGAAGCAGGCTCGATCATGGGATCAGGCGGCATGATCGTCATGGACGAGAACACCTGCATGGTTGATATCGCCAGGTATTTCATGAATTTCCTGAAAGACGAATCGTGTGGTAAATGCTTCACATGCCGGGTGGGAACTCAACGGATGTACGAGATCCTCGATGATGTCTCCAAGGGCGTGGGGACGCTTGAGCAGTTGGATCTCCTGGAAGAACTCGCGGAAGTGGTTAAGGACACAACTATGTGCGGCTTGGGTCAAACAGCGCCTAATCCGGTGTTGTCCACCCTGCAGTATTTTCGTGGTGAATACGTTGAGCATATCGAAAGCAAACGCTGCCCGGCTGGTGTATGCGAAGAACTCATTATCTATTACATCAATGAAGACTGTACTGCCTGCGGGCTTTGCAGGAAAGCATGTCCTGAAGATGCAATTACAGGTGAAAAGAAAGTGCGTCATGTTGTAGACACCACTAAGTGCATTAAGTGTGGCGCCTGCAAGAGTGTGTGTAAGTTCGAAGCAGTCGAGACCAGGTAGGGGTCCGGATCGGTAACCAGGAAAGAAAGCAATGATTACTCTGACAATAAACGGATTGGATGTTCAGGTGCCGGAGGGATCGACATTACTCGAAGCCGCTCAGTTCCTCGGATTTCCGATACCCACCCTGTGCCATATGGAAGGGCTTACGCCGTACGGTGCATGCAGGTTATGCGTAGTGGAAATCGGCGAAGGTCCCGGAGCCAAACTTGTTTCGTCGTGCACGTACCCGGTACAGGAAGGCTTGAAGGTGCGGACGGCGTCGGCGCGAGTCCTAAGGGCACGCAGGATGATTATCGAGCTTCTGCTCAGTGTCTGCCCGCAGTCGAAAACCATCCAGGACCTTGCTTCGAAGTATGATGTTCGCCGGCAACGCTTTAAGCAAGAGTATAAGGACTGTATTTTGTGCGGGCTTTGCGTGCGAATGTGCGAGCAGCAGATGATGGCGAAAGCAATCGGGTTCAGAGGCCGTGGTGAGAATCGAAGTATCGGTACGCCGTTCGATGTCGAGTCCGATATATGCCGACGCTGCGGGGGCTGTATGTATGTTTGCCCCGCCTGCCAGCTCAGATGCACTTACACAGAACCCGAGAAGGCTGTCTGCGGCGGATGCGCAAATCTGGCGCCGCCCTGTGTCGTCAAAGATCAATTCGATGACATGATGTGCTACATGGAACCCTGTGTGGCCTGTGAGATAGAAAAGGACTGAACAGAACCAAGGAGATAATGATGTCATATTCGAGAATCAACGCCTCTGCCGCAACTCTCACCAAGAACAGGACTGAAGAATCGATAACGCCCATATCCGGCATGTGCGTCACATGTGTTGACGGCTGTATCGGTATGTGCGAAATCGGCAAGTCCGCCTATCGTGGCCACGAGGTGATTTATCCTCAGCCGTTTGGTGTCATTACCACTGCAGCCGAAAAAGACTATCCCGTCGACTATTCGCATTTCAATATTATGGGTACCGCTGTCGGCGCGCAGGGAATCGAGGCTGACAGCGATAAAGCCATATTTCCCGCCGTGAACCTCGAGGTCGCTTTCGGTCATGACAAGGGAATCAAGTTCCGTCTGCCTTTCATGATTCCGGGCATTGGTTCCACGAATATCGCCAAGAATAACTGGGAAGGCCTTGCAATCGGGACCGCGATTGCCGGAACCGGCCTGACAATCGGCGAAAATGTAGTGGGCATGGATCCTGAGTCCGTGGTAAAGAATGGCCGTGTTGTCGATACCGTCGACCTTAAGCGCAGGGTGAGATTATTCACCGACCACCAGCGCGATGGGTACGGCGCCATCGTTGTGCAGGCCAATGTCGAGGACACGCGCCTGTGTGTTCAGGAATATGCAATCCAGCAACTCGGTGTCCAGTGTGTTGAACTCAAATGGGGTCAGGGCGCGAAAGATATCGGTGGCGAAGTGAAAATCACCGATCTCAAGAAAGCCCAGCTCCTTTACGAGCGCGGCTATGTTGTCATTCCCGACCCGACAGACCCGCACGTGATCGAAGCTTTTGAAAAAGGCGCATTTACTGAGTTCGAGCGCCACTCGCGCGTCGGGATGGTCACCGAGGAGTCATTCGCGCAGAGGGTTGAAGAGCTTCGCGCTGCCGGTGCGAAGTATATCTTTCTCAAGACGGGCGCATACCGTCCCGCCGACCTGGCAAGAGCCGTTAAGTTCGCGTCCAAATATAATCTCGACCTCCTTACCGTAGACGGAGCCGGCGGCGGCACGGGCATGAGTCCGTGGCGAATGATGAACGAGTGGGGAGTTCCATTGGTCGAGATTCATTCACTACTTTATCAGTATACCAAACGCCTTAGCGACGCTGGAGAACATGTACCTGCGGTGGCCGTGGCGGGTGGATTTACATTCGAGGACCAGATTTTCAAGGGGCTGGCTATGGGCGCGCCGTTCGTGAAGCTCGTCGGCATGGCCAGAAGTCCTATCGCAGCGGCTATGGTCGGCAAGACGATCGGCAAGACGATCGAAGAGAACCAGGTTCCCGTTTATGTGGCGCGTTTCGGCAATACCAAGGACAAGATATTCGTGACCGCCGCTCACCTTCGCCAGGAGCTCGGTGACGAGGAATTCGATAAGGTTCCGACCGGCGCTCTCGGCCTTTACACTTACTATGAACGCCTGGCGCAGGGATTGCGACAGCTTATGGCCGGCAGTCGCAAGTTCGCCTTAGAGTATATTTCACGTGATGACCTTGCGGCTCTTACAACTCAAGCTGCACAGATAAGTGGCATCAACTACATAATGGATGTCGACAAGGAGGAGGTTGACAAGATCCTTAAAGTATAAGCTTCCTCCCAATAATTCAGATCTGACATGCTGTAATATGAACCAGGCCGGGTTAGGCTAGTCCTTTCCCGGCCTGGCGACTCTTTAGGTCCGATGCCCGATCATCCCGTTGTCCTGAACTGGATGCCGGATCAGGTTCTTGCTACACTAGCTGGTAGCCCAGGTCGGTACCCCAGGTTTTAACCTGGGTCCTCAGGAGGTCATGCCATGAATCGATGGACGATATTTCTCGCGATGCTTGCTGTTGCTGCATTCATCGCAATAGGCTGCTCCGGTGGCGGCGGAAGTCCTGTGACGCCGACTCCGTCTCTCACATTAACAAGACCGAACGGCGGTGAGGAATGGGTTCCCGGAACCGACGAGGAGATCACCTGGGACCCGGCGGATATCACCACCACGTTGCTCATCGAGTATTCCAAGGACAACTTCGTCTCGGATGCACATGCTATCGCTACGGACGAGCTCAATGACGGCAGCTTCATGTGGGAGAATATCCCCTTGGATCCTTCTTTGACAGTTCGGGTGCGGATTAGCTCAACCGAAAACCCGAGTGTGTCCGATGTTTCGGACGCTGATTTCGCAATTATTGAGCCATGGATTCAAGTACTGTCTCCCAACGGTGGTGAGGAATGGGCTGTTGGCAGCAATCAGGAGATCACTTGGACTTCGCAGAATGTCTCCGGTACAGTGTTCGTTG
>CBDUXL010000105.1:0-10247 GCA_965371155.1 uncultured bacterium
GTATGAATTTTCGACTTTACTTCTTCCTCTCTTTCCCTCGTGCTCGCTCGCACGAACTCCGGCAAAGCCAAAACCAGAATCGCCGCCAGTACTGCTCCAACTGTCACCAACTCGATTACTGTGAAGCCCTTGTCTCTCATCGCGTCCTCCCATCTACTGTCCAGGTTCCCCCATCAGCTTCCCTCGTCGGCTTCGGAGTTGTCCGCCTCTTCCAGCCTGCAGATCTTGCACCCGACATTCTTCAGGGCGGTCGACAGTTTCCTTGCCCACCATCGATCCACTTGCCTTACATCGGGATCAACATTGTCCAACTCATCCCAGGGCACAAGATAACGAGTCGTCTTTTTCACCGGATCCTTGGGACCCGGCTGCCAGCCGTCCCGGATACGGTCCGCCACGAACCGCTCGTGTTCAAGCTCAGCCAGTTTCTCTATGTCTTCCTCTGAGAGTTCAATAGAGTCCTTGTGCCGGTTATCGACAGGCGCAACGCAATAACCTGCCATAGCCAGGATTCGACTCAGGGAGTCGGCCTGCCGACGGTTCGACAATCTCAGGCTCTCGGGAAGCTCGCTCCATTCCGGCGTCTCCCGTCCTCGCTCGATTTCCAGTTCCATATGCGCCTTGTGGAACTCGCGAGCCAGATCCTCATCGACGCCCCCCAGAAGTTCAGGTTTGCACGTGCGTTCAAGCAACTCGAATGCGTAGAGGTTCCTGTATGCCTCCCCCCGTGCTTCGCGAAGCAGTGTGGCGAGCCCTTTGTCCTGGGTTGTGCGCACCACGACAGGCACGTCGCGGCCCCCCAATTTTGTCAACAATGCCAGCGCGGCCGACAGACCCAGTCTGTCATCGTCAAGGCACACGTAAACAACCGACGCATCCACCCTGAATTGTCCGTCAAGCAGGAATCTCCCTTCGCGGAAAGCCGACGATTCGATATCTAATTCGTTTGCATTGACATCACATACCTGGGCGATGAACGGATAGCGTTGCAGCAACCTCGAAACCTTCCTCGTCGCATCCTCGTCAATGATCTCGATCCGTATTTTCACGTTCGACCTATGGAACCTGAGTCTCCATCTTATGGCTGTTTCCACTATCACTGCCTGACCGAACCTGCCGAGTCCGACAACTATGACTCGAGGGTTTGCGGTTGCCTCATCAAAAGGCGGATACTCATTAAGCGCCTGCTGCGCTCCGCCGCAGTGTATATTGAAAGGACAGAGCCTGAACGCCTCCGTCCCCGGAGTGGTCATTATCGGATGCTCTTTGAGGAGGTCGTAGAGGTGACTTCCCACGATATGCACGAAACACGTAAGAACCCCTCGGTCCTTGTCTGCAAGCTTGCTTGCCCGGACCGCGATTTCAGCGTTGATACCGTCGTCACCGCAGGCTGCAACGATATATTTGGCGGTATTAACCCTTGCCTTGCGGAGCGTGTTTAGATCTGTCGCGTCACCGAAAATCACCACCCCGAACCTCTTGTTCTGCTGGATGCGGGAATTGCTCTCATTTTGCTCTATCAGCACTACCTTCCGGCCGTTCCGGTGCCAGGCTGTCGCCAGCAAGTTTCCGATATTGCCGAGGCCGCAGATGATTACGTGATCCTCGAAGAACCGAAGTCGAACCATTTGAGCTTCGTCGTAGAAGACGGCTATCAGAGCCGCGACGGCAGTGTACGCAGCGACCGCAGGCGCGAAGAATCGAGCAACTTCCAAAGCCCATCCTGGTTGTCCCGAAACGTTACCGGATTCCAGGAAGAATAGTTGCAGTGAAAGATAAAATACTCGCAACGGGGATGCATCCTCGCCGGTTGTCTGAAAGTGATCTGAAAATCCCTTGCATCCAAGTACCAGGGCGAAAATCCATACCGCGGCAATGATGGACCACTTGTGATCTCGCCAATCAAAATGAACACGAGTCCGCTCGCCGGAGATTGATCCGTCGTCAGTCACATTTCCGCGAGCGGATTGTGTCGAGCCTTTCATTTCTTCCTGCCTTTCAGGATAACAAGTAAACCATAGTTACCGACCCTCGCCAAGCCCGCGGATGGTCTCCACCACTATATCCAATACGCCGTCGTCCAAAAGATTACCCTCATCGTCTCTGTTCCCCAGACAGCCCATATGGTTATCGCCGAGCTGATCGAGATCCACATTGCCCTCATCGTCATACATAATCAACTCAGACTCCACATCTATCGCTACATAGTTTCTCGGCGCTTTGTCCGGATTCTCGATACCCGCAAGTCCGAGCGCCCGACTGCCCTCCTTGAGCATGTAAAGGGTTCCAAGGATGTTGTCCTCGCGACTGAAGTAGGTGATCAGAATCCCCGCGCGATTCTCGATCGCCGTGCCGTACCTCTGATCCGTCTGAATTTCCTCATCGTCGATCGACGCTCCCACGAGGTGGACTGAATCCACCAAAAATGGGGTGCTTCGAAGCGCGGGATCCTGATCGAATGCCCAGAGGACCTCCACCGCCAGCCTGCAGCCCATCGAGTACCCCATGATGTGAATCCTGGTATTGGGCCATCTCGCCTTGTAGTCCACCACGAACCTCGCGAGCTTCGGCCCGTTGCCGATGGTGTGAAGGCGTCCCTCATGGAAGCCCGTCATTGCAATTGGATCCACCTGCGTGTTCGCGTCCCAGCTATAACCGACCAGAGCGCCCTCATAACCCGCGCTTGTCAGTGAGTCGCGCGCCAATCCGAACGTGTCCGACGCGTTCATCACGTCGTTATTGAAGCCGTGGATGATAACCAAAAGATCGTCGGGCGCATCGGTCCCGGGTGTCATGCCCGGAATGATGCCGTGAATGGAATAATCGTAGGGATTATGGCCGATGTTCACCTCGCCGGCTCTCAGATGGCCTCGCGTGCTGATTATCGACAGGTCCTCGCCGTACTCCGGAAAGGGTTGCGGGTCGTCAAGCCCCAATTCCCAGACCGCCCACTTGGCGAACACGAGGAGCAGCACGACGGTGACAACCAGCCCGACGATCGTTCTGATGCGTGGAGTATTCATGGATCGGCCCCATTATACCGCGTATCCATCGGTGGCATCCCTCGGTGGCCCACAACTTGTTGTGGGTTTGGTATTGTGCAACCAGCGTGTCCAGGCTAGAAAAGCGAGTGCCCGCTTCCGCCCACATCGAACTCCACATACACTCCCCGATCCTGGAGTGCCGGCATTTGTAGATTGATGGCCACCTCACTCAGAGGATTGCCATACAAGGATATGAATTCTCTGTCGTTGAGATTGTCGTTCGCAACAAGCGGCGAAATATCGCTGATTTCGCAGTTGTCCAGGAGCAGCATTGTAATGCTAGGTAGTCCTTGAAGCGCATTGAGATCATCTATTGGGTTATTCTCCAGGCTGATCCACTCCAGTTTAGTCAGCTCAATGAGAGGACTTATGTCGGATATCGAGTTGTCGTTCAGGCGAATGTTCACCAAGTCGGTCAACCCGGCTACTGCGCTTATATCTTCGATCCGGTTGCTTGATAATCCAAGCCTAGTCAAGTTGGTGAGATCGGCCAGGGGTGTAATGTCAATAATGGAATTCCTGTACAGGCCTAGTTCTTTTAGCCGAGTGTGTCCTGCAATGGAGCTGATGTCTACGATCTGATTCGATGCGAGTGATAAATCCTCAATTTGTGTGAGTTGTGAAATAGGTGAGATATCCTCTATCAAGTTTTTGGATAGGTCCAACTCGCTCAAATGAGAAAGCTCGGACAGCGGTTCTAAGTAGGTTATTAAGTTCCTGTTCAATTGAAGCTTGGTTAGTTTCGTGAGGCCGGCCAGCGGGAAAATGTCGCTGATCTGGTTTTCGTTGAGAGTCAGGATCTGCAAATTGGTCAATATGGCCAGAGGTGCAGTGTCGACAATCTGGTTATCCTTAAGACTGAGGCTTTCCAGATTGGTCAGGCCGGCCAGGGCCACAATATCATTGATCTGATTAACGCCCAGATTCAGCTCGCGCAAACTAGTTAGGCCCTCCAGCGGGCTCAGGTCGATGATCTTGTTGCCATATAGGTTCAGATACGTAAGATTACCCAGGTTAGCCAGCGAACTCACGTCACTTATCTCGCAGCCAAACAGCTCCAGTCTTTCCAGTTTATCCAAGCCAATGAGCGGTGTAATGTCTTCGACTTCGCCAAAGGTTATTTCTAACACCGTGAGCTTCGTCAATCCGGAAAGCGGGCTGAGGTCGGAGCAGTATGGGGCTCCAAGATCCAAAACTTCCAGGTTGGTGAGTTCTGCCAACGGACTCAGGTCGGAGATCGCATTACCGTGCAGTCTTAACTCGGTCAGGCCGGTAAGCCCGGCCAGGGGGCTGATATCGGCGATTAGATTGATTGCCAACGTCAGCTTCTTGAGGCCTATAAGGTGAGCCAAAGGAGTTAAATCCTCAATATAGCTGCCATCAAGATACAGTTCTTCCAGGCTTCCGATGTCGGCAAGAGGACGAAGATCATGCACTGGCCTGCCTCTCAGATTGAGGCGTCTCAATTTGGGAAGCTGCGGAAGCAAGCTGATATCAGTCTTGAAATCGACCCACCCCACTCCACCATCGTATCCGAGATTGAGTTCGGTCAGGTTCCTGCAGTACTGGATCCCTTCAAGGTTGACCACGGTGAGTTCGCCAGCAGTCAGAGAAATCAACTCGTTAAGATCGGATGAGTATATGGTGCCGCTGGGGTTCCCTATTTCTCGTCGAATGAGCAGGTCGAGATTCTTGTCTTCGAATTCGACAATCTCGTTTTCATAGAGCCCGCATCCCGGAATCCCTGCAATACATAGGATCAGCACGAAGGGAAGCAACATTGGGAGCGCCTTACCTTTGCCAAGCCCCAATTCCTTGAGTGCCCACGTGCCGAACACGATGAGCAGCACGACGGTGACAACCAGCCCGACGATCGTTCTGATGCGTGGAGTATTCATGGATCGGCCCCATTATACCGCGTTGAAGATGAATATTGCGGGGATGATAGTGCCCAGTTTCCGGCTGATTGCGGTATCGGGCCTCGGCGCGAATCCGAGACTGGTAGGGGTGGTGGCGGTGGGCCGCTGTATCGGCCATCCAGTCACATTCAGTCTGTGCGTTGATGGCTCCCGGCAAGGGGGAATTCGGTTGACGGCTTCTACCGTTTGTCGGGGTGATTTTGGGGGGGCATGGGGTGCCACTTGCCTACTGCACAATTATGTGGTATATAGAGAGTGTTCTTTGCCAAGCGGCAGGGAACCTACAGAGGCTTGACCGCTGAGCCAGCGTGGCAAATCAGCGGTATTTCTATTTTACTAATTTGGGATCCCAATGTGGACTGCTCTTTATTCTGGAGATTGAATTATCTGCTTTGTATGCAGTCCAGAATTCAGCTTTCAGTCGACCCGAACTCGTTTTCGCGATCCTCAGAACCACCACAAAATCCTCAAACGCATTACTAACTCTGAAGTTCGGGTCGTACTTGCGCTTTTTTCTATCCCAACCCTGGAACTGATCTGAATCCTTGTCTTCAAGAGTAGCCTTTATCCAGTCTATTCGTTCTGCTCTAACCTTTGAGAACTGGTTTTTTGTCTCATTGCGTTGAGTGCTTTCATAAAACGCATGCTTGAATCTTCTCTTTGAGAAGAATACTCTGATTCCATCAAAGGTTTCGATATATTTTGTGCAATACTCTCGTTCATAGTAAGAGCGATATTCTGCTTCGGATGCGTAGATAACAAGACTAGGAGGAGACAATGCCTTCCTCCCTGTCTAAGTCAATTACGAAAATATTGAATTTTCTTTCTGTTTGGAGTGTATGAGTGAGTTCTCTCCTGCCAAGCTTATTTTCAATATTCTTCACGATTGCGTCTTTGGCACCACCAGGTATTATTGATTCATTGAGTCTTGCACCAGCTGCACCTAATAAGAAATCTGCCACTTGGATCAGTAAAGATTCTCTAGAGACAATCTCATGAATTGCCATGACAGAAGCTTTATGATGACTCTTATCGAGGAAAGATCTAAGGCTCCTTAGACGATCAGGATCACGATTTGTCTTCCGATCACAGAAAATAGTGTATTCATTGCCTCCTTCAAGCCATTTGTTAATCAAAAAGTAATAGAACTTATAGAAGCCCAGTTCTTTGTCATCATCATGGTATCGGGTGAAATCAACTTTTGATGCATCTATTGCTATACATCGAAATGATAGGTTAGGTCCCAAATCGACAAACAGGTTACTAAGAGCTGTATAAAAACTCAATTGAGCCGGAGATATCTTTTGCCATTTTATTTCGCCATGTACTGAGAATCTGGTTTTAAGCTCGAGGATTTTTCCTTTGACTGTCTGCCTATAGTCTGAGCGTAACCACAAGCTACCGATTAAAAAATACTGGTCTGGATTCCATTTTTTAGCTGTGAGAAGATCCTGTCTGCTCTCATCACAATAAATCTCATATTTCATCACATGCAATCTCCATTGCTTTTACTGGACTTTACCATCAAAACCCCAATTCGTACTCCGGGGTGATGATCATCCTCCTGATCCGACCCTTATGCTTCACTCTTCTTCCCGGGAAAACCTCTATTCCCTTGGAGAAAGCGCATTATCAATGAGAAACCTCATTGTTACGATACAAGCGGGAGAGTTCTTTCGTTAAGCGCTGCGGCTGCATACTTGAGAGCTTCCCGTATGTCCTCAGGCTCCAGGTCGGGATAGGCGCTGAGAATATCCTGCTCGGTCACGCCATCGGCGACCATCCCAACAACCGTTGCGACGGGAATCCTGAGCCCACGAATGCACGGCACTCCATCCATCTGGTCAGGGTTAATTGTAATCCGTGTGAATTTCATCCTTGCGTATCTCCTGAGATGTACTTTCCATGAATATACGCGGCTTTCGAGATGTAATCAATGGGGTGGTCGCTAAAACCCCAACTCGTACTCCGGGGTGATGATCATCCTCCTGATCCGGCCCTTATGCTTCACTCTCGTTCCCGGGAAAATCACGCACTCCTCGATTGGTCCGTCACCGTCGATGACCGCGCTATCTCCGATAACGGACCATTTGATCTCCGGCTTGCCGCGGAAAAACGCATCCTCGCCGATCACCTTATCCACGCCGCGATGTTTCATCTCCCGAATGCAGCAGTCGATCAAATCCTCGGGGAACGTGATGTTGATGTCGTCCTCGAGCGCGTGGCTGACATACACCGGGTGCCCGTCATCGATGTAAATCTGTATCGATTCGGTGACCTCGTACTCATCGCGCATCGCGGTGCGCGGTGTCCGGCGGATCGCGTCGAAAATGCTCACATCAAACAAGTAAATCCCGCAGCCCTTGAGGTCGTTCACGGGATGCCTCGGCTTCTCGATCACCCGGGTTACCCTGCCGCCTTCCTCCAGCACGACCGCGAAATTGCGCTTTATGTTCTCCGGCGTATCGCGCTTGACCGCAAGCACCGCATGCGCGTCATTCTCATGCCACTTGGTGACCATGTCGTCCAGGGTATCCGAGATGATGAAGATGTCGCCGAGGAACAGCAGGAACGGGGATGTGATATGCGCCTCCATCTGCATGACCGCGTGTGCGATACCGAGCTGCGACTCCTGTGTGAGGTAGTGTAATTTCATTCCGTACCCGGACCCGTCGCCGAACTGCCGCTCGAACGCCTCCTGAAGCTCTCCAACCACGAGGTACGCATCGGTGATGCCGAGCTGCTTCATGTATTTGAGCTGGTAGCCGACAATCGGCTCGTTGCAGATCGGCAGAAGGGGCTTCGGGTAGGCCTCAGACAGCGGCTGCAAACGGCTTCCCTTGCCCGCGGCGAGTATCGCGCCTACAAGATCGCGTTTTTCAGGCATGGATTCCTCCTTGAAGTGCGAACTTATTCGCTACGAATGATACGCGGTCAGGACCGCCTGCGCAAACATGGCGGATGAGGTCGATGCATGATTTGGAAAGGAACCAGGGCAACCACGAGGGTTGCCCCTACTGGGTCCGCTATTCATCGGGCGTAGAGGCAACCCTCGTGGTCGCCCTTGACATCCCAACCGATTTGCTGTATATCTATTCATATGAGCAAGCGTTCAGGCGTAAAAATTGAGTCCGCAGATTTCTGCGAGGAAACCAGCGTTGACCGAGCCAAGCTCGCCGGAATCCGCCTCACCTATGAGCAACACTCAGTCCTGTACAGCGTCGCGGAACTCTTCAAGGCGCTGGGGGATTTGACGCGCATCAAGATCCTCCACGCGCTCACGTTCAATGAGCTTTGCGTTTGCGAAATCGCTGAGCTGGTGGGCATGACGCAATCCGCTGTATCGCATCAGCTCAGAATTCTCCGCATGGCGCGACTTGTCAAGTTCCGCAAATCCGGAAAGAGGGCGTTCTACATGCTCGATGACGAGCACGTTCGCACGCTGCTCGAACAGAGCCTCAGCCACGCGAAGGAAAAAAAGGCTTAATTAAATGGATTTGGCTCTCGATGCAGCCCAGGGCATTCTCGCTGAGACCTGGAAGATACTTAATGAATCCTCGCCGTTTATCCTGCTGGGTTTCACAGTCGCGGCGTTAATAAAGACCTTCATACCCGATAGTTTGGTCGCAAGACATCTCGGGCGCGACGGACCATCATCCGTTATCAAGGCGGCGCTTTTCGGCGTGCCGATTCCTCTTTGCTCGTGTGGAGTTGTCCCCGCCGCGCTTGGTTTGAGAAAGCAGGGAGCAAGTCGCGGCGCAACCGTGTCGTTTCTGATTTCGACACCTGAGACCGGGGTCGACTCGATCGCGATCACCTACGCGTTGCTGGACCCTCTGATGACCATCTTCCGGCCGATCGCAGCGTTTGTGACTGCGGTCGCTGCGGGACTCCTTGAGAACCTGACTTCCAGAGATCCCGCGCCCAAGCCCGAGCCGACCGTGGCGGGATCAGCTTGCGACAAGGGATGTTGCCACGCCGAGAGCCAACACGGCGAAGCGGGTTCCCTTCGCAAGCGCCTTCAGGAGAGCTTCCGCTACACATTCGGAGATCTCCTGGCCGACATCGGCAAGTGGCTTCTCATCGGGATCGTGCTCGCGGGAATCATCTCCTACCTGGTTCCGGCTGAATTCCTGCAGGAGCACCTTGGGCAAGGATTTCTTCCGATGCTCATAATGTTGCTCGTGGGCCTGCCGTTGTATGTGTGCGCGACATCATCCACTCCCATCGCAGCGGCGTTGGTCTTGAAAGGGCTATCTCCGGGAGCGGCATTGGTGTTTCTGCTGGTCGGACCTGCGACAAACGTAGCGACCATGACGGTGGTGGGGCAGCTTCTCGGAAAGAAATCCCTGGTGGTGTACTTAGCAACCACCGCAGGATTTGCACTTCTATTCGGTTACGCCCTGGACCTCATCTACGGGGCGCTCGGTCACACGATCATTCCCCGAATTGCCGGCGCCGGTCCGGAGCATTCCGGATGGCTGGAGATTTCGTTATCTGCACTACTCATAATTTTAGTAGGGAGAAGTCTGTGGCTTGAAAGATATGAAAATGATGGATAGCATTGCGAAATCCGGCAATTGGTGGTACAATGTGAGCAGATTGTAGTCAGACTATCTGAGTCTATTGCAAGCAATACAGAAACGGAGGATCCGCTATGCGCGTTGAACGCTTTACTCATCAGCTCCGTGAGGCGCTTGAAAACGCTCAGAACATCCTCGCGGACCTGACTCAAAACGCTCTCGATACCGACCACCTCCTGTTGGCAATGATCCAGCAGGATGGTGGGATGGTCGAGCGTATCCTTAAGAAACTAAAGAAAGACATTCACAAAACCAGGGAAGATGCCCGTCAGGCTGTTTATCGAGGTCAGCAGGTCTCCGGCGCATCCCTGCCCCCCGGTGAGCAAATATATATCACCCCTCGATCCAAGCGGGGGTTCGATCTCGCGCTCGAAGAGGCCGGCTCGCTCGGTGATACCTACATCGGATGCGAGCATGTGCTTCTTGCTCTCATGAAAATTCCCGAGGGTATCGCCTGGCAGATCATCCAGTCTATGAACCTCACGCGCGATGATGTTCTCCAGGCCCTTCAGAAAATCCGCGGCACTCGGAAGGCGGACGACGCCGGGGCCGAGGAGAAATACGAAGCCCTGGAGAAATTCACTCGCGATCTCACCGAGGAAGCACGACAGGGCAAGCTCGATCCCGTGATTGGTCGTGAAGAGGAAATCCGTCGCGTGATCCAGGTCCTCAGCCGACGCACCAAGAACAACCCCGTGCTC
>CBDUXL010000106.1:0-10197 GCA_965371155.1 uncultured bacterium
ATGTGTTGACGGTTGCAGTCATGTTTGCGGCGAAGAATGTGTAGACGGCTGCACTCACAGTTGCGAACCGGGTTGCGGTTCCCATTATGCGGATACAGTTTATAACGACTCTGAGGAGTCGGACGGACATAGCTGCGGACACGGCCAATAGCACAGGCTCACAATCAAGTAGTGAAGGGATGCTCTCACATGAGAATCTTCCAGGTGATCCTTACAGTAGCACTCTTACTCGCCTTCTCATCGGCCTCAGCCGCCTCGACGGAAGGCTTTCCTAGTGGCGAGATGAGAAATCTCCTCGCTTCGGCCACAACTCCGGGCGCAGGATCATCTCAGAGTTTCTCGGAGTCCCGGCCCAATGCCGATGAGGAATTGGCGCTGCGGGACTTCATCGAACTGGCGTTCGAGCGAAACCCCGAGATCCAGGCTGCAAGGGCTTCCTGGAGAGCCATGGTCGAGATGTATCCCCAGGTGACCTCGCTTCCAGATCCGAACCTGAACCTGAGCTGGTTCCCCGAGCCGATCGAAACCCGGAACGGCTCGAAAGATTTCGGCCTCCAGTTGATGCAGATGATTCCAAACCCGCGTCGTCTCGACCTCATGGGCGACATCACGCTCACGAGAGCCGAGATGGCGCGGGTTTCATACGAAAAAACTGTCAGGGACGTCCTTACAAACATCATGACGTCCTACTTCGAACTCGGCTACCTTCAAAACGCAATCGATATCGCCGCCACGAACAAACAGCTCTTCGAACAACTCGTCGAGCTCGGGAACCTCGAGTACTCGAACGCGAGTATCGGCCTTTCCGAGCTCTATTCAGCAGAATCCCGTCTTGCGCAGGCTGAGTATGAAGAGCTCCTGCTCATGGAATTACTCTATTCGGAAAGATCCAACATGCGAAACCTCCTCGGCGTCGATCCCGATTACCCCGTCCCTGCCGTGATCCAGCCTTACCCCCAAATCACCGACCTCAATCTCGAACAACTCAGAGAAAGCGCTCTGGATTACCGTCACGAGCTCGAAATGGCGGGGATCTCAGTCGAGATCTTTGATCTCGGTGTTTCCCTTGCGAGAACGATGGATGATCCCGATTTCTCGCTGGGCCTGATGTACAACTTCATCGGTACATCGCCCATGGACGACACGATGCGAACAAGCGGCGACGATGCCTGGGGCATCATGGTCGGGATCTCGATTCCCATCTGGGATGGGAGAAACGACGCCATGATCGATCAAGCCGAGCAGGAGCTCGAAAGCGCTCTGGCAAACCTCGAAGATCAGGAGAACCAGGCGTATGCGGATGTCGATCGCCTTTACTGGCGGCTTCAAAACCAGCAGCGCCTGGTCGAACTCTATCGCAATATACTCCTCCCCGAGGCGATCACCGCCGTTGAGTTGTCGCAGACCTGGTACGAAAACGAGCAGATACCTTTTTCGAACCTGGTTGAAACGAGAATGGTCATCCAGAATTTCCAGCTTGCGCTCGCCCGCGCGGAAGCCGATTACTTCAAATCACTCGCCGAGCTCCAGAAGCTGACCGGACTCCCTGTGTTCGGTGATTCGCAGGAGGTTGCAGAACAATGATCAGATTCCCAACGCGAATTCCAGCCTTGTCGATCGTGCTTTTGCTCCTTACCACACTGGCGGCGTACGGCTCCACGTACGAGGAGATGCGCGACGATGCCTACGGCGACACCTCGGATGTCCTCGATTCGTATCTTGTCGCCGCCGAAAACCTGGATGCGGATTCAGTGGACAACGATCTCGCTCTCATCGGCGATTATTCCGAGTTGATGGCAAGTTTCGAGGAGGCATCCCTACGGGACCCGATGATAGCCCTCCTCGAACGCTATCCCATCGCTGACAAAGCGCTTATCGTCGAGCTCGCCCCCTTGAGTACAGACGAAGTTACTCAAAGACTGGCTCAGGACATCGATGAACAACTCATTCTCGCCATACTGCTCGCACGATCGCCCCGACTCGCCCGCGCGGAAAACGCCTGGAGAGCCGCAATCAATCGGTATCCCCAGACCGCCTACCTGCAGGACCTTCTGAGCCGGTATCAGGCGTTCACCGAGGGAATGTCGCTGGGCATCGGACATGAGTACCAGCGAGGCATGATCCAGATGAACTACTCGTCACCCGGGATGCTCACACTTCGCGGACAGGTCGTCGAACTCGACATCGATATCGCATGGAATGAGTACCTCCGGGAAGGCACTGACGTAATCGCGGATGCAAGATCGATCCTCGCTGAAATCAGAAACAAGGACGATCTGATATCCATCAACTCGCGCAGTGTTTCAAGACTCTTTGTCCTGTCCAGTGTCATTCAGGCGCAGTATGTTTCCGGGACGCGATCATTCTCCGATCTTGTCCGCATCCGCACCGAGCTCGCATCGCGCAGTGATTCCCTCGAGCGCCTACGCAGCATGAGAGACGGGCTTACCGGAAGGCTTGCATCGATGCTGAACCTCCCGACCTCCACGTCCTTCGGTAATTTCACATGGACCGATGCAGATCCGGTCCTGCCCGTATCTGAAATCCTTATTGCACGTCTTGGGGAAACTCGCCCGGATCTGATCGGTATAGGTCTCGGGATCGACAAGATGGACGCGATGATCGAGATGGCGCTTCTCAGGGCCGATCCCGATCGAACATTCGGATTCGCTTACTTCCAGGGAAGGGATGTGGCGTCCCTGTCCGGCTCCGGCGCCATGAGTTTCATGAACCGTCCAATGATCGACTTCCGCAACACCGGTTTCGCGCCCGATCTCGCGTGGGCGATGGAGATGTTCGACCGGCGTGCTGCAATGGCAGAGATGCTGAATGCCAAAACCGACATGGCGTCCGGAATGCTCCAGATGCAGATCGAGCGACACAACCGGTCGGTCGAATCTGCAGGCGTGTCCGGTGGGAGGATAATTCCGAACGCCCGGGCCGCGCTCGATGTCGTGCGCTCGGGTTATACGACCGACGAAAACAACTTCAACGACCTGATCATGGCCGAGCTGTCGCTTCTGATGGCACGGATGGACCTCGCGAATTTCCAGATGGAGATACGCCTGGCTGTCGCCGAGATCGAGCGACTGATCGGACACGCGCTAATCGACTCCGAGTAACATTGAAACGGTTTGGTGATCGAAGATGAGAATCCCCAGAATATACATAATCACGGTATTGGCGCTGATCGTACTGATCGTTGCAGCCGGATTCCTGTTCTACGGCCGGCGGCAGGGTGACGTTCATGCGGACGGCCGGACAACCGCCGCATCGGAGGATTCTCAACTCTACACATGCGGCATGCATCCTAACGTCATCCAGGAAGGTCCCGGGCAGTGCCCGATCTGCGGAATGAACCTCGTTCCAATGAATGAAGACAAGGCCGTTGATGGAGCTGCGGTCACGATCGATTCCGCGATCATCCAGAGCATTGGCGTACGGTACGCAGAGGTGGAAGTCGGCCCGGTGGAAAAAACCATCAGGGCCGCAGCGCATGTTGATTTCGATGAGGACCACTATGCCGTCCTGTCAACTCGTACCGACGGCTGGATAGAGACACTCCACGTAACTTCGCCGGGTGATGTTGTGCACGAAGGGGATCCCCTCTTCGATTTCTACGCCCCGACAATCTACTCCGCCCAGGAAGAATTCCTGATCGCGAGACGTATGGGCGATTCAACTCTCGCGAACGCCGCTCTTGAAAGACTCAGACTTCTCGGCGTTTCCGAGGAGGTGATCGACGACATACGGGCAAACGGCTCCCGCCGGGCGATCACTATCACCGCTCCAATGGACGGAGTCGTCGTCTCGATAGGGTCGGCTGGAGGCGGGGGAGGAATGTCCTCATCGTCCGGCGGGATGGATATGTCGGACATGGGCGGGGTGGGAGGAATGGGCGATTCCGGTTCCGGTATGTCCGCTTCAACCGGAGGAACGATCAGGGAAGGAGACTATGTCGGTTCCGGAACCGCGGTTTTCTCGATCGCTGATCTGTCGTCCGTCTGGGTCTATGCGCACGTTTACGAAGATGAACTCGAGTTCGTACGCGAGGGCCTGCAAACGGAGCTCGAGCTTGACTACATGCCCGGCAGGACCTTCGAAGGCGTCATCGACTATGTCTACCCGTTCCTCGATCGTCAGACGAGGGACATCAAAATTAGACTGAGATTCCCGAATCCCGACGGCGACCTCATGCCCGGTATGTTCGGGACCGTGCGAATTGAAAGTCGAATCGAGGACAATGGCCTCCTGATTCCATCAGAGGCGGTCATCCACTCAGGAGACTCCCGGATCGTTTTTCTCGCCCTGGGCGAAGGGCATTTTGCTCCACGGGAAGTCCGAATCGGTGTGTCCGCTGGCAATGAAATGGTGCAGGTGCTCGACGGTCTCGATGAGGGTCAGACGATTGTCACAAGCGCTCAGTTCCTTCTGGACAGCGAGTCCAGGCTGCGAGAAGCGCTTAACAGGATGCTTGCAGGACCCACTTCCTCGGAACCTTCCACACTGGATGAGAGTGCCCCCCAGGCTTCTGATGAATGGGTCGATCTGGCGCCCGATGATCCCGATGCGCTCTTCCGATGCCCGATGCCCGAGGATCGATATTACACATCCGAAGACGGTGAATGCCCGATCTGCGGGATGTTCCTCGAGCCTCACGATCCCGAAAACTGGAACACTGATCACGACCACGCCCACCAGGTAACCGAGCATGATTGAAGCCATAATAGAGTACAGCCTGCGTAATCGCGTGCTGATCATAGTCCTTGCGGCGATTCTAGCCCTGATCGGCATCCGATCGCTCGGAACTGTAAATCTCGACGCGATTCCCGACCTCTCCGACACTCAGGTCATCATCTACACCGAATTCCCCGGCCAGTCACCCCAGGTAGTCGAAGACCAGGTCACTTATCCGCTCACATCATCAATGTTGTCCGTCCCCTACGCGAGGAACGTCCGCGGTTACTCGTTCTTCGGTTTCAGCATGGTGTACATCATCTTCGAGGACGGTACCGATCTCTACTGGGCTCGATCCCGAGTGATGGAGTCGCTCAGTTATGTTGCCGGAAGACTCCCGCAAGGCATCACACCTCAACTAGGCCCCGACGCGACCGGCGTCGGCTGGGTCTATCAATACGTACTTGAGGTCGATCCGGAATACGAGGGTCAGTACGATCTCGCTGAGCTCCGTTCAATACAGGACTGGTATCTCAAGTACGAACTCACGAGCGTACCGGGTGTCAGCGAGATCGCATCGGTGGGTGGATTCGTCAAGCAGTACCAGGTCGTCGTGGATCCTGATGCACTCCAGGCTTTCGGGATTTCCATCACCCAGATCCAGAACGCGATCCGCAACTCGAACATGGATGTCGGCGGACGGATTATCGAGCAGGCGGAACGCGAATTCATGGTCCGTGGCCTCGGCTATATCGAGGGAATGGACGACATCTCCAACATCGCCATCGGCGCCGACCGTAATGGAACCCCGATCCTTCTGCGGCAGGTCGCAGATGTCCGGATGGGTCCGGAAATCAGAAGGGGCCTAGCTACCTGGAACGGCGAAGGCGAAACTGTCGGTGGAATTGTCGTAATGCGTTCCGGAGAGAATGCGCTCGAAGTCATCGATTCCGTGAAAGCACGGTTGGCCGAACTGCAACAGGGGCTTCCACCGGGTGTCATTGTCACCGCGTCATATGACCGAAGTGAACTCATCGTCCGCGCCGTCAACAACCTTACCAGGAAGCTCATCGAGGAAATGATCGTGGTCGCCCTCGTCTGCATCATATTCCTTCTCCATTTCCGTTCGAGCCTCGTGAGCATCGTCACTCTGCCGCTCGGAATACTCATCGCCATCAGCGTGATGGACTTCCTCGGAATCACCGCCAACGTCATGAGCCTCGGTGGAATCGCCATCGCAGTGGGGGTAATGGTCGACGCCGCGGTTGTACTTGTCGAAAATACTCACAAGCACCTGGAACGCGATGCCGGGAAAAAACCGCATCTGCAGATTGTCCTCGAGGCTTCGAAGGAAGTCGGCCCGGCTCTGTTCTATTCACTCGTCATCATCACCGTGAGTTTCCTCCCCGTTTTCGTCCTGGGTGAGCAATCCGGACGTTTGTTTAAGCCTCTTGCCTACACCAAGACTTTCGCGATGGCCTCCGCGAGTCTCATCGCCGTAACCGTCATTCCCGTACTCCTCTACTATTTCGTCAAAGGCAGGATCAAGCCCGAGAGCGAAAACCCGATTTCACGATTCCTGATAAAAACATACAGACCTGCCCTCGCCTGGATCCTTAAACGAAAATGGCAGACCGTTGTCGTAGCGGGATTGATTCTGGTCGCGACTCTCTTCCCCCTGTCCAGGCTCGGAAGCGAGTTCATGCCCCCTCTGAACGAAGGCGACATCCTCTACATGCCCACAACAGATCCGGGCATCAGCATCACGAAAGCCCGCCAACTTCTACAGCAGAGCGACCGCCTGATTTTGACAATCCCCGAAGTCGACACGGTATTCGGCAAAATCGGACGTGCCGACACCGCGACCGACCCGGCGCCTCTATCGATGATCGAGACCATTATTACACTCAAGCCGGAAAGCGAGTGGCGTCCCGGTATGACGATGGACGGGATAATCGATGAGCTCAATCGCACGGTCAATATCCCAGGCCTCACCAACGCCTGGACCATGCCGATCAGAACCCGTATCGACATGCTCTCGACCGGCATCAAAACCCCTCTCGGGATCAAGATCATGGGCGACGATCTCAGGACACTCGCCGACCTGGCCCAGCAGATCGCCACCGAAGTGATGACCATCGACGGCACCCTGTCAGCCTATCCCGAGAAGGCGTTCGGCGGGAACTACCTGGACATCGATATTGATCGCGACGCGATCTCCCGCTACGGCCTGACCATCAGTGATGTTCAAATGACGATCATGTCCGCGATCGGAGGGATGAACGTCACCCAGACCGTCGAAGGTCTCGAACGTTATCCGGTGAACGTCCGTTATCCCCGTGACTACCGCGACGATCTTGACTCGTTGCAGCGGGTCCTTGTCCCGGTTCCCACAGGCGGATCGGTTCCGCTCTCGCAACTTGCCGACCTGAGTTTCGTGGAGGGTCCCCCGATGATCAAGACCGAGAACGCCCGGCAGACAGCATGGATTTACGTGGACATCAGGGGAAGGGATGTCGGCGGATATGTCGAGGATGCAAAGGCTCTCATAGATTCAAGACTCGCCTCCGGAGACCTCGTTCTTCCACAGGGCTATTCCATCGTCTGGTCGGGACAGTATGAATACATGCAGAAAGCCGCCGAGACCTTGCGTCTGGTCATTCCCCTCACGCTCGCGGTCATCTTCCTCCTGCTCTATTTCCACTTCAAGAACTTCTCCGAGACGCTGATCGTGATGCTCAGCCTCCCGTTCGCGATCGTCGGCGGCGTCTGGCTCCTGTTTATCCTCGGGTACAACACCTCAGTCGCCGTTTGGGTCGGATTCATAGCGCTCGCAGGACTTGCCGCAGAGACCGGAATCGTCATGCTCGTTTATCTCGACCTTGCACTCAAGCGTGCAATTAAGGAAAACAGACTCAATACAATCGTCGAACTCAACGCGGCCATCATCGAAGGAGCCGTCGAACGGGTCAGACCGAAAATCATGACCGTAATGACAACGCTCATCGGACTCCTTCCAATTATGTTCGGCACAGAGACCGGATCGGAAGTCATGAAGCGCATCGCCTCACCGATGGTCGGCGGCCTCATCAGCGCGACCATCCTCACCCTTTTCATCATCCCGGCAGTGTACGGTCTCGTGATAGGGCCGCGATTAAGGCAATAGCCGATTGACCGGGCCCTGACTCTTCATAATTGCAGCACAATCCAGCATGAATACTGGCCCACAGCAATACTCCTCGGAGAGAAGTCAAAACCGCGTTTAGCTAATAGCAGAAAGAGCCTTGACCAGCCGGTTCTCTAAATCCTTGGCCTCTAGCTTTGAGCCGCAGCGAAACACGCTTTTCCTTGAAGCTCCGTCTAGGCTGACAGTCAAGGTGAAAGAAGTGCCTCTACACTTAAAATCCTGGATTTGCTCATATTTGATCGAATTGTCAAGTACTCCGAGTAGGGCTTGATTGAAGCCCAGATAAAGGAGGCCCAACACTACTGCCAACAAACCGGCAGGGGTAAGTCGCACCAAATACGCCCAACCAGGCCAAGCAGGCAAAGCAGAAATTAGATACACCAAATCATGAATGAGCCATATCATCGGGATCAGAAATATGGCTGAAAGCAATGCTCGAAGGAATAAATGTAGCCTCCTATTCCCCAAAAAACGCACACTGCCCGAATCCAGGGAAACAAGGCCCGACCCGCTATATCCCAACCCATCAGGAATATGGAAAGCAAACATTCCAGTCCCGTAGTAAACGTTGCATTTCATTCCGGTCCCCTCCTAAGGGCAATCCTCCCTGGCAGTGACCTGTTTTCCCGTGTACGCAGTATCATCGGCGCTGTGGGGTTTGACTTCCATTATTCGGTCTCCATCAAATTGGAGTCCGAAGAAATGCTACTCGCAGAACCAGATGAAATCAACCCACCCTATCAGACAGTGCCATGTGTGACCAACTCCGAACGCGTCGAATGGCTTGAACAGGCGTATCAGCTACTTCGAGAGGAGCTGCTGCCCGAAGCGTCCGAGCGCATCACGATCGTGTTCGGCTTCCCATCGAAAGGAGCCAGGGACTCACGTTCCAATAGGATCGGGGAGGATAGAGGGGTACCGGAACGACCGGAAGCCCATTGAGGTCGGCGCACAACGCATCGGTTTGGCTGTATCGATAACGGAGGGGTAAACTCATCAATCAAGAATGTGTGTAACCAAAGCAAAAACCCCTCAGATCAGTCACTGAGGGGTTGTTTCCTTCGATGGTGGAGCGTATCGGATTCGAACCGACAACCCCCAGCTTGCAAAGCTGGTGCTCTCCCATTGAGCTAACGCCCCGCGATTACTGTAGCCCGGACATGCATTTTCCGGGATTTCTTCTTCCATTCTAAGACGCTAATAGCATCAGGTCAATGGCATCAAGCCTTACCGGATGCTTTTCCCGCTTCGTCTAAGCTCGAACACCGGCGAAGTTCCCGTGCCTATCAGTTCCCAGAGTTCGTCAAGGATTTCGATATCGATGTAATAATCAATATACCGATCGGATTCCGGAAAAGCATCGTACGGGATGAACAAGGGGAAATCCGTGAAAGTCGTGGTCGGATAGAGAGGCACGAAATCCTCTTGAATCGTGAGGTAGCCGTTGGGCGATTCGTATGCAGGGTCATCGCCTGCGCAAATTACCTGCTCACCATCGACCTCGTAATGCACGAACACGCACAGACGGCCTGTGTAAGTGCGCATATGATCTATGTCGAAAACGACGTGCACTTCCAGTCCTTCCCGTCCGCCCGACATCACATTGTGCTCGAACCAGATTTCCGTTATCTCGGCGTCCGGAAAGAGTCTCTCTTCCGGAAGGTCGGTGGTGCGGAAGAAAACGTTGATCTGCTCGTCCTCAAAAACCTCGGTATTGTAGCTGTCATCCTCGTGAATGGTTCCCCACATCAGGGTGTCGGTCTCCCACGCCTCGGTTGGTTCCTCAACTACAAGGCGAAACACGACGCGGTCCCAGCGATTCTCATCCCACCCGTAGATGCCCGCGCTTCGAAAGGCGACGCTGTCGTCATTGCCCCAGCGACCCTGGCTCGACGGGCCGGGTAGTTCGAAGCGTTCGAGTTCATCCCTCCGGTCCCATTCATCCTCGTTCATCTCGCTTTGGTCCTCGTACGGCCTGGGATCGTACATGATCAGCCAAAGCCGTCCGTACGGGAAATCGGTCCCATCCTCCTGAACCCCGTTGTCGAAGACTTCCAGGTAATCCAGACAGAGAATGTCAAAGCCGTCGGTAATGAACAGAGTTCCTTCCTCCTCCGCGTCGTAAACCTCCGGCTGAGCGTGTGCAGCTATCCGGAAAAGGGCTACGACAAGAAAGGCAAGGGTGAATAAGAGTGGTGTTCGCATTTCTGTCTCTCCTCGCGTGCAGGTGGGCATACTGCCAGGGGGCATGATACCCGAGTGAACACGGGAATCAAGAAGAACCAGGGCACCCACGAGGGTTGCCCCTACGGGTTTCGCTATTCATCGGGCGT
>CBDUXL010000107.1:0-10044 GCA_965371155.1 uncultured bacterium
GCGCAATCGTCTGTCCGACCGACACAATCCCGATGGCGCAAACGAGGGATCATCGGAGTATCTGGGATCGCACATTCGAAATGTTCAAGTGCAAGGAGTGCGGGAAGGCGCATATCACGATCGAGCAGCGAGACTGGATGATCGAGAAGAACGAGCTTCCCGAGGACTATTACGACCTCTGCGATGAATGCAAGCGGAAGATCGTGGCGGAAACTCAGAAGACGCTATCATCGTTCTGATTCGATAGAAGTTACATAGTTCAGGATCGAGAAAGAGTGTTGCCATGAAACAGTTGATAATCGTCCCGAAACTCTGCACCAACTGCCACATATGCGAGCTGGCTTGCTCGTTCAAGCACTCGCAGGAATTCACGCTGGCGTACACAAGGGTGCGGACCATACATCACGCGGATGAGGACCTTACGGTGCCGGAGATCTGTTTCCAGTGCATCGATGCTGCATGCATGCAGGCGTGCCCGTCGCGCGCCATCTACCTCGATGAGGAAATCGGTGCGGTAAGGGTGAATTATGAGAAATGCGTCGGGTGCCTAAGTTGTGTCGCTGCGTGCCCGTTCGGGAATATGCTGCACGAGCCGGAAAAACTCGGCTATGTTTTCAAATGCGATCTATGTGCCGGCGACCCGATCTGCGCGAGGTTCTGTCCGACCGGGGCGCTAGTGTTCGTGGAGGCGGGAAAACTCGCCGGCGATCAGGAGATGGTGTTGGAGGAGGAGGAAGCGGAGCCGGTGACGGCGGGTTAGGCGATTGCAGATAGGGTTAGGCATGGGTTCCCGTCGAGTCCGGCGGGATTTTTCTTTATCGGAATCGCGGCTACTTGTCTGATTCGTTTCCATTTGCCACAAGTATCTGGTATATTGCATATGCAATATTTGTCAACGCTGTTCTGAATGAGACGAGAAATGGGGCAGCTTTTTTACAAAACAATGGCACGTCGGTATCGGGTGTATTTGCTTCCGGTCGGGGCCATGTTTTTAGTGTCCCTGGCAGTGTGGCTCTGTCATATTTGCATAAAGGACTCAATAGACGATCTGGTAGAAATCGCACGGCATCAATCCAAGGTGGGCCGATACGACGAGGCAATAGATATTTGTGACAGAATTCTTGCTTCTGAACCCAATAATGAGTGGGCACTCGTTTTTCGCGGAGTTGTCTACCTGGAGCGAAGCGAGCTGCCCTTTTTCCGTGAATTCGTCGGGCTGCAGCGCAGCGACCTGGACCTGGCAATGGAAGATTTCAACAGAGCAATCGAGATTAGACCATGGTATGCAGAGGCCTATTGTGCTCGAGGGAGTGCTTACAGACGGAAAGGAGAGCACGATCTTGCGATAACGGAGATTACCATAGCACGAGAGCTTGGTCTGGATGACGGCACGTACTATTACTGTCTCGGGCGTGTGTACCACGATTCTGGTGATTTGGATTTGGCGATGGAGAATTATAGAAGATCGCTGGAAACGGATCAGGACAAGGAGTCGGCTTACCTCGCTATCGGCACAGCTTACGTGGATAAGGGAGACCATCAACAGGCTGCAGAGTATTTCACGACCGCGCTTGATCTGGATCCGAATAGGAGCCTCGGATACTATAATCGCGGTTTTGCTTATCATAGCCTGGGGAATCTGGATCTTGCGATCGAGGATTACACAAGAGCAATAGACCTGGGTCTGGGAATGGCCAGGGTGTACTACAACCGAGGGGCGGCTTATTTCCAGAGCGGTAACTTCAGTCGAGCGATTCCGGATTTGGAAAAGGCGCTCGAGATAAGTCCAGACTTCGAAAAAGGGCAGGAGTTATTGGAGCGTGTGCAGCAGACGCCAGGCGAATGAAGTCGCTGCCTAACTGATTTCTTTCCTTTTGCTGAAAGATATCGAGCCACCTCGAAGAGGCGGGGTACCGTTTGAGTGTTAATCTATATTCGGTGGCTCACGTCTTTGATGTGGGTTTCCCTCACCCTAGAAATCGTACTTTTCAGAGTCGGAGAAATCAAACTCCTCTTCATCCTTGCCGTCCAACGATCCGATGAGGATGACTCCGATCCTCTCGCCGGTGATTATCTCTTCGCCCTCCCAGCAGTAGATGGCTTCGAGAATCCCGTCGGCGGGTGATTCCAGCTCGACAGCGCTCTTGTTCACCTCAATCTCGACAAGCGGCTCGCTGAATGTCACCGTATCGCCCTCGTTCTTGAGCCAGTTGGTGATCTGGACATCGTCTATGTCGTCGGAGAATGCGGGAATTATGATATCAGCATGCTGGGCCATGACAGGTCTCTTTTCCGCTCCTGATTCCTACCCGTAGTAGTATCACGGCGTCGGCGGGGAGATTGTTAAATCACGGGTGGATTCGGGCTCCTGAGCTTCCGCTTGCTCAGGCGCCTCGATCCCCATCGCGTATCGCATACTGAAAAGCGCGACCTCCAGCATGTCCTTGTCGGGTTCCAGTGCCGTGATTTTCTGAAAGGCCCGTCCAGGATAGGTGAGCACCTTCATAAACACGCTGTCGGGGCTAAGGCGCGCGGTGAATCGGATGAATTCATATCCGAACGCGGCGATTACCGGGAGGAAAAACAGGTGCAGACCCAGGCGTACGAGTATGTTCAACGCGAGACGCGGGTCGCCGGCGATCCACCAGGTGAGTACCGGGAACATCATCGCGAAAAGAAGGCTGAAGAGTATCAGCGCGAAAAGGAAACTGGTTCCGCATCGGGGATGGAAAGTGGGATGCTCATTGATGTTGTCCACACTGAGGTCGACACCCGCCTCGTAGGCGTTGATCGTCTTATGCTCGGCGCCGTGATACTGGAAAACGCGGCGGATTTCATTGATAAGTCGGATAGAGAGCATGTAGCTCACGATCAGGATAATCTTGACGACCCCTTCGAGCGCCGACCAGAGGATGCTTGCATAGAGAAGCTCGCGCCCAGCGCCTTCGCCCTCGCTTGGCGGCACGCCCAGGATCCATTTCGCTACCTGGATCGGAACGTATTTGAAAATCAGCACGGCAATCAGCAGACTGACCAGCAGCATTGTGTTTTCGATTATGGGATTTCGCGGTTGACCTTCGGGGTCGGCGACTTCACCGGAGAACATCAGCGCCCGATAGCCGATCGAGAGGCTGTCGACGAGTATCAGGATGCCCCTGAGAATCGGGGTTTTGTACCAGAAATTGCGCTTGCGCTCGTCCTGACCCTCGCGCAGGACCTTGTGGACAATCTCACCCGATGGCGCCCGGCATGCTGCTACTGTCCGTTCCGGGCCTTTCATCATGACGCCCTCGATAATCGCCTGGCCGCCATAGAGTGCCGTGTGCTCGTGACGCGCCTCGGCGTCGGGCTCTTCCTGCATGAGAAAGGGCAGGGGAATAGCTGAAAAAGACGGCTGTAGGAAGGAGAGATTCATAAAAAAAACTACCAGGCTCTCCTGATAGCTCCAGACCAGGCGACCATTCTGTGCTCATTCCTCGCTGACTTTATAAGTGCCCTCGCTTTTCGCGTATCGGCGCTTGAACCTTTCGACTCGTCCTGCAGTGTCCACGATCTTTTTCTTGCCGGTGAAAAACGGGTGGCAGGCGTTGCAAAGCTCGACCCGAAGCTCTTTTCGGGTGCTTCCGACCTGGAAAGAGTTTCCGCAGGCGCAGGTGACGGTCGCGAAGTTGTACTCTGGATGGATTGCCGGTTTCATGATAAAACACTCCGCCGTCTCCGGGCGGACGATGAAATCTACCACACATCGACCAATCCCGCAAGAGATGTGCGAGCAATTTGGTCCGGAGGGCGCAACTTCGCCCACCGACAACTCAACAGCGTGCTTGGATCAGTTTGGGTCAAACGCAGTCAAGAATTCATCCCAAAGCGTTTCGGTAAAGCCCAATTCTTCGTAGGCTTGACGCCTAAGCAGATTGCTAGAGTCATCATAGTTGTCAGGGAACCATATCAGCATTCCGGTCTCAGAGTAAGGGCAGGGGGAAAACGGTATATACCCATTGTGACCGTGTGCGATCACCGCGCCATCGATTGCACTTCTGAGCTCTGTTGCGAAGTCGCGCAACGTCTGGGGAAGGAGGCTGTCCTGAGAAACAATCTCCGCAAAATAGCCCAAGTCCTTGGCAAAAGGTTCTGTGCAATCGCGCGCCCAATCGCCACATGCAGTCCTATCTTCTTCGATCTGCTGCCTGTAGTCAGAGAGGCAGTCTTTCAACTCAGTTGCAAAGATGTCCAGGAAGGAAATGACAAGATCCAGGTTAGTATCACACCGAACCGCTGCCATGCTATAGCCCCAATCTACGTGGTCAAGATAGTTGCTAACCATCTCCTCGGAGAGGTTCTCATGGTCCCAGCTTGACGCATTACTACTCAGATCATCCAAGAGCTCACCGTAACTGAATCCATAGTCGTGAGGGCCCATCAGAGCATACAATTCGCTCCCAACCAAGGCCCTTGTAACTCCCCTGAGACAATACGCCGTCTCCAGCCACTCCAACTGGCAAGAGTGGAAGGCTATCACGTCCAACTTCTCCACTTCAGGATGCTCGTCAAGGACATTGCTGCATGCTTGCTCCATTTCCCATATGTCCAGCAAAACACCCCACGAGTTTTCGATGCCACCATCTCCAGGAGGCACGTTTATCGGCCCACCTCCCTCAGGTGGCAAGAAAGGAACACCATCGGAATGGCCCCAGAGCACCAGCGCATATTTATCTGCTGGATAATACAACATTGCCCAACGGAGGAAATTCTCTAGCTGCTCAGCATCGTCCATTTGCAGGTCTCCGTTCGGATCGATAGCGCCGCAGTCGTTGACCGGTGGCGAGACGATTTGGTTATTGTAACCGGAAGGGTCACGTTCGACATAGCAAGCCCGATCCAGCGTGGGATTGCCCGTTTCACCCCACAGGAGGACGACATTCAAATCACCGGCGGACGATCCCGCTTCCTCCATTTCGTTGACGTCGTCTCTTGCACATTCCTGAATGTTCTCCTCTTCGGCGAGGTACACAAGGAAGGTCCATTTCGCATGCGGCACGACCTCAGCAACGACTTCAAGCGTGTATTCTACCTGTGGGCTGGGGCTACCTTCGTGAACGATCCTTATGTAACACTCAGCGGGCATGTGCGGTAAGTCGAAAATCTGATACTCTTGCCCAGCTGGATGAGGCAAATAGATTTTTGTTTGATTGTCACAGGGCCCTGTGTATACAAACATATTGGCGATGCCTGGCCCTTTGCAATGGAACAGAATCGTGCCGCCGGAAATGGCCCTGTCGCAATCCAACTTATACCAATCCTCACTATCGTCTTGCCCGACACAGCCATCAAACACGGTGATTGCCGGGATCAGTTCAGCATCGACACACATATCGTTCTCATCATCCGGACACGAAGGCTCTTGCTCGACTACATTCAAAACCAGATCATAGTCGACCTTACCGGTATTGCCGAAATGCTCAACCAAAATGTAGTACAGAGCCTCGTCCGACTCGGGCAAAGACACATGCTCGTTCTCTCCTGACCCACTGGAGATCGACCGTCTCCACCAGTCAGTAAGTGGATCATCAGGACATGCCGCGCGGTAGACATAGAGATCGGCATTACCGCCGGTCACGTGAAGATCGACACTACCGAACTCGATCCCAAACGGGCAATAGAAAAAGTACCAATCCTGATTGTCGTACACATCCAGGCAGGCACCAGTAACGCTATCCTGAGGATCCAACTGGTCTCCAGGGCAAGTATCATTCGAGTCCGGTGGGCAGAAAGGGGATGGCGCACCGTCTGCTGGAAGCCTGCTGAGGAAAACGTCATCATACCACCCGTATGATGTGTGGTATTCTGTTCCCTCTTCGCTTGGGTCGAAATCGACTGTCTCCTCAAAATGGCCCGTCACGTAGACATTCCCAGAGCCGTCAGCGGAAACTCCATAGCCCACATCCGCGCTTAATCCACCCCAGGTCTGCGCCCACTCGAAGTTACCCGAAGAATCGAACTTGCTCAGGAAGATATCCAACTGCCCGTTGGAGGTGTGCGGATCACCGCCGCCGGGGTCGAAATCAACTGTGTCCATGAAATAGCCCGTAACGTAGACATTCCCAGAGCCGTCAGCGGCAACTCCACGGCCATAATCATGCCATGATCCACCCCAGGTTCGCGCCCATTGGAAGTTGCCTGATGAATCGAACTTGGTCAGGAAGACATCAGGAAAACCATTCGAGGTGTGTGGATCACCGCCGCCGGGGTTGAAATCGACTGTGTCCTGGAAATATCCGGTAACGTAAGCATTACCAGAGCCATCAACGGCAACTCCATAGCCCTGGTCCGAATATAACCCACCCCAGGTGCGAGCCCAGGCAAAGTTACCCGATGAATCGAACTTGCTCAGGAAGGCATTCTCCTCCTGACCATTCGAATAGTGGTAATCCCAGCCGTCGCCAGGGTCGAAATCGACTGTGCCCATGTATTTGCCCGTAACGTAGACGTTCCCAGAGCCGTCGACAGCAACTCCTTGGCCTCTATCGTAATCGCCGTGGATTGTTCCGCCCCAGGTGAGCGCCCATTGGAAGTTGCCTGAAGAATCGAACTTGCTCAGGAAGACATCCTCCTGACCATTCGAAGTGTGGTAATCCCAGCCGCCGCCGGGGTCGAAATCCACTGTGTACCAGAAAAAGCCCGTGACATAGACGTTCCCAGAGCCATCAACGGCAACTCCAAAGCCCAAATCCACCCATGATCCACCCCAGGTACGCGCCCACTCGAAGTTACCCGACGAATCGAATTTGCTCAGGAAGACATCCGGCCAACCATTCGAGGTGTGCTCATCGATATCGCCGTCAGGGTCGAAATCGACCGTGCCCCTGAACTCGCCCGTAACGAAGACATTCCCAGCGCCGTCAGCGGCAACTTCATAGCCGCAATCCCACTCTGACCCACCCCAGGTCCGCGCCCATTCGAAGTTGCCCGATGAATCGAACTTGCTCAGGAAGACATCGCTTCCACCATTCGAGGTGTGCGGATCACCGCCGTCGGGGTCGAATTCGACTGTGTTGTTGAAACGGCCCGTAACGTACACATTGCCGGAGTCATCAACGGCAACTCCATAGCTGCGATCAAGGTCTATCCCACCCCAGGTGTAGGCCCAGCCGTTCCAGCCACCAGGCACGGTAACAACGTGTAGTTCCCTTACATGCCACATGCTTATGGTTGGTTCCGCTACAGACACCGCTTTAAGCCAGAGCTCATAATGTCCCGGCGGCACGCTGCTCCCTGCCAGGTCAATTGTTCCTTCATACAGATCCCCTGTCGTGTTCTCGAGGTCAACGGAATATACGGGATCAGGATTCCCTTCCGCTTCAATTCGGGCGGTTACCTTGTCAATATCCCCCGACCAGCTATGTACAAGGCAACTAATGTCGGTCGAGCCGTTCTCCGGAATCTTGTTGGTGCCTAATTGCACATCGGCAATCTCAAACGGTTCCGGACAGTTGTCGGGAAAACAAGCGTCGATTGTAATCAGGAGATCATCAACGTTCAATGAACCCGGGTAATGGAGGTCAATAAAATGCTCGTGCGTGGTCAATGGACCGGCTTCCCTTTGAGTCTGGTCCTTTGCGAAAGCGATGAACGGATTTCGAGATTCGCCCTGGATATCCCATAGCTCCGTGTAGCCGTCGGCTTTGTCTGTGTTGGGATTTGTAAGAGCGTATCCATCGACCGCAGCATCCAGAATGAATCGGGGGTCGTAGCCTGACACATCAGGAAACGGGTTCTTCAGAACCACCCGGAGGTGAAGTATACGCTCCACGGGGTCCACTCCGACCAGCTTCAAGATCAGGCAGTCGCTGCACTTTGGTGGCTGCAGGAAGCCGGTGACATTGAGGTGACCGAGGAGCTCGCGGTCCGGTATTACTTCAATCGTCCCGGATTCCGCGTCGTAACTTAATCTGTAGACGCCCAGTGGAATGTGGTTGCCGGTACCGGCTCCGGCATGACCGGTCTGAGCATCCCCGGTTCCGGAGGTCAGTTCGGGGGGGAGTTCTTCGCCGGGAAGAACAGGATTGCCACCTCCGGAGCAGCCGCATAACAGGGCTGCACACATTGTGAGTAAGCAGATTAATCTGGCTGAGATTGGCACCTTTACGCCTCCCGCAGGGGTTTTGGTAGTTAAGAAATATAGTATCAGAATGCAGGGAGAAGTCAAGGAGGGACGGCACAGGGATTGCGTTGAGAGAATCACCTACAAGCTCAAAGACTCGCTTGTAGGCGCCACCGGTCTCCTGCGGGGATTCACGTAGCTTAGAAACATTCTACCACCATGCAGGGAGAAATCAAAGAGGTTGCAGCAGGGATTTATCAAGTGGGAGCCGGCAGACGGAGAATGAACTCCGCGCCGGCGTCGGGGTGATTTCTGGCTGTCAATTCGCCGCCGTGGTTCTTCGCTATTGAATAACTTACCGAGAGGCCCAATCCGGTGCCTTCACCTGGTGGTTTAGTGGTGAAGAACGGATCGAACACGCGCCTCAGGTTCTCCTCGTCGATTCCCGGACCCGTATCGCGCATCCTGACCTCGATCCAGGCTTTGCCATCATCTTCTGCAGGCTGAACCATGCGCGAACTGATTTCCAGCGCGCCGCCGGTCTCTTTCATACACTGAGCGGCGTTCATTGCGAGGTTATGAAATATCTGCTGTAGCTGCTTGGGATCGACAACGATCTCGGGAAGCTCATCATCGAGATCCCAGACCACAGCCACCTTTCGAAAAACCGGGTGGAACTTGAAGAAGTCCAGGACCTGCATGACCAACGCATTGATATCGGACATCTGGGGCTGAATCTGCGCCGGATTCGCGTACTCCAGAAGCCTGCGGATTATTTCCTTGATCCGATCGATGTTGCTCAGCACCCGCTCGTAGGGTTCCTCGTTGCCGCCCTCGCGCCTGACCCGCTTCGCGAGCATGTCGATAATCGTGTAAATCCCCGCAAGAGGGTTATTGATCTCGTGCGCGATTCCCGCCGCGAGAAATCCCGTGCTCGCGAGCTTGTCGGCCTGCAGAAGCTGCTCTTCGATCTTCACAAGCTCGGTCCGGTTCTCGACAAGCACGAGGACCCCCTCGACGGTGCCTTCGGGATCCCTCAACGGAACTGCGGTAAGGCTGACGGTGATATCCTCATCGCCGTCTGTCGCAAACGGCTTGTTATGGACAAATGTTTCCTCGCCCTTAAGACCGGATTCAATCGCCTCGGCCAAATCGGGGTTCATCCTGTCTACGATTTTGTCGAAAGGCTGATCGATGATCGAGTGGGGCGAGCGTTCCCCGATCAAGTCCGCGAAAGCACGGTTCGCGGCCATGAATAAGCGTTGGGTATCGAGCGTGAAAATGCCGATCGGGGCCGACCGAATGATAGAGCTTGCGACCTCGGCGCGTTTTCGAATCTCTTCCTCGAGACGTTTCCTCTCACTTATGTCCTGCGCGACAACAAGGACCCTCTCGACTTCGCCTGAGTCGGTGCGAATGGGGCTCGCCGACATATACGCCGGAAACACGCGCCCATCCGCCCGTTGCAGGAGAATTTCTCCATGCCATCCATCAGTATCGAGCGACATCTGAAAAAGGTCCTGGGCCAGGGAACGTGAGAATTCCTCGACGCCGTCCAGAAGGTCGGCGCCAATCAGCGAATCCAGCTCCAGTCCAAACCCCTTGCAGGCGGCGTCGTTGGCGTAGGTGATCCGTCCGCTCGTGTCGCATGCCAGCACCATGTCCTGCGCGTCGGCAAGATAACGAGCCAGCATCTCCCGGCTGTCCGTCATGAGTTCGCTCACATCCATGGAAGTTTACCACCGACCGCCAATCCGCACATTAGTATCGGGATTAGGTTGGATAAAGGGGTGAGAAATGGGTAGGGATTTCAAGTCAGGGGATACCCTCATTTCGGGACGAAATATCGATACCCTTCGTGTATACTGTGAACGGGGATTTGTCGACGGAGCGTATGGCTGGACTTGCCCTTAAGGAGGTGATTCAAATGCGACCTATTGTTT
>CBDUXL010000108.1:0-10022 GCA_965371155.1 uncultured bacterium
CTCGGAATCAGCTCAAAAAGCTCGTCCGTTCCCTTGTACGGCTGATCGACCGGATTAATCCGCCCGACATACAGACCAACCACGTCCGAATCATTGAGCCCGTGCTCCCGGCGAAACTCCTCCCTGAGCTCCACCTCGCTCCTTCGGTCTACCGGAACCTCCCTGGGCTTCGATGGGTCCCTGGGATCCGGCTCCAGAAGCGGCGATGGGAAAAGGACGCCGTGGTCGGGGTGATTGGTGTCGTAATGCTCGATTCCATGGTATATCGCTTTCGTCTTTCGCCTGACGAACCATGGAAGAGCGCTCCGAGTGAATTCCGAATTCGAGACAAGCGCCGCCGCCGCCGGATGATACAGATAGAACTGCGAAAAACGCATGTACGCCCACATAAGCTTCTTGCGCCACGAAAAACCGGATGTCGGCACGATTCCGAACTCGTAGTTGACGACGGGCTGTTTCAGAAACCACGGGTAATAGAAATACGGCTGAGTGGCAATCAGGTACACATCGTTCGGCTCATCGTTGAAGTAGCGGATATACCTCCTCGCGCGCCACTCGAATCTCGGGAAAAACCTGTGCGGAACCACCGGCGCATGGATGAGCTTGTACGGCGCGAGCGCGAATGACCCGTCGTGGTTGCCCGCATAAAGCCTGACCTCATGCCCGCGCGCGGTAAGCGCGCAAGCGGTGAGGTGAAGGACGAGGTCGACACCCCATCCCAGGCGCATCCAGGATGTGATTATGCCTATCCGCATCGGGCTTCCCGACTCAGCCGTTCAGCAGCGTCGATTATACCGTTATGCGTGCAACCATGCAGGACAACCAGGCATCTCTTTATTTTTGTGCTATACTGGAAAATACTTGGAGGATTTGCCAGATGGATAACAAGATTGAAATAAGCAAGGAATTCAGCAGGATGATCTATGAGGATGGAATCGATGCATATCATAATTCAGATCATCCATGTCATCATTTTGTTGACAATCAGACAAAAATTGATATCTCCTCATTTCAGCTTCCTGAACCCTTTTCGGGTAAAGTATCTGAGTTAGGAATTGTCTTCCTTAGTCTGAATCCCAGTATAAATAAGCACGAAACATTTCCAACTGTAAATCCATTGATTGGATTTAATGATTACGATAAATTTTTCAGAAACCGTTTTCATAACTTGCCCAGAAATGAAAATAACAAATTGAGAGTGCCATTAAAAAAAGGGAAACCCGATGTTGCTACGTTATGGAATAAGATTGAAAAATTTGGGACAGAATATTTGGGCAGCATAGCAAAGGGACGTTTTATCTTAGGACAGCATGCTTTGCTGATTCATTCGATTTGCTACAAGAGTAAGGATGGATGGCTAGGCGATGCTGATCAAGAACAAGCTGCTTTAGATCACCATAAGAAATTCATGAAAGTCTTGTTTAAAGAGCTGGAAGGAGTGATTATTGTGGCTCTTGGAAATCAAGCTATCAAGGCTGTTAAAAACGTCCTATTTTTCAATGAATACTTCCCTGATAAAGTAACACAAGCTACTGGAACAACCTATTATGGCTGGACTGATCCTGGTTTCACTGGCATTAAATTTCCGGTGCTAGCAATGCAACATAGAGCACCGAGTGATAAAGAAAAATCCGAAGTGGCTAAGTTAATCATCGAGGAATATAACAAAAGGAGCTAACTGCTGGGTTGAGTATCCAGAAATTCTAAATTCTAAGGCGGTTTTTCATCGTCTTTTGATTCAGGCCTTTTCTTGTCTTTTTTCGCGTAGTCTTTCAGTACACTCTCAATCTTTTCTTTCCGAGCTTTGTAGCTGGAATCGAGATTGTCCAGAGTCGTGTACTCATCTGAGAACGGAAAGTTATCCTGCTCGATAAATGGTGTGTCTGTTGTCCTGATTAATTCAGGGTGATCGAAGACACCCTTGATCATCACGTAGGCTTTACGGAACTCCAGGCGTGAAAGATTGTGAAAAGTTTTCTTCCATAATTCAGCCAGTGTAAACTTATGCTCCATTTCCTGCATTATTTCATCACCACGTCCCGCGAACTTCTTCGCGATGTTCTCAGGTTCTTTTGCCAGTCTTTCCGCGTCCTGCCTCGACACACGGAAATAAATCTGAGTTTGAGCATTACCGAGAATGAGCGACACAAGTCGATCATCGAGTTGCTTCAAACTCTGATGAGCCATTGTCAGACACAATCCGAATTCCCTTGCTTCCGCAAGCACGGCATCAAATGATTCCGTAGCGATGTTCTGGAATTCATCTACTTTGATGTATACTTCATCACAGGCTATATCCCAAAGGAGGGACAAAATATGCTCGTTTCGTTCAGCATGATTCCACTCGACAAAGGCCCGCACTTCTCCAAGTATGTCGCGCGCATCATCAAGTTGGTCAAGAAAAGCGGGCTCAGGTACCAACTGACGCCGATGGACACTATTGTCGAAGGCGAATGGACACCCGTTTTCAGGCTGATCAACAAGTGCCGAAAGGAGCTCCTGAAGGACAGTAAGCGGATCAGCATAAGGATCTCGGTGGATGAGAACGTCGGCGCGAGGGATATGCTCCGCACCAAGGTCCAATCCGTGGAAAAGGAGCTTGGCTATAAGCGTCCGTATCGTCGAGCCTGATGTTAGCCGTCCCATTGTGTGATAAAATGGTATTCACAGTCTGATAATGCCCACTAACGGGATGCTCCGCAAAATACCCGCTAAGAAGAGGTAGATTCCATGCGTCATTTCGCCTTACTCACTTCGTTCATTCTGCTCCTTGGAATAGGAGCGTGCGCAAGCCGCCACGAGCCGACCGGCTCGATTGCTCCCCCGAGCGCTGAGACCCCGTCAGCCGAGGCTCAATCGCTCGTGTTCTCGCCGGGCATGAGCGCCGGAGGTCGGCACATACTGGGTTACTGGGAGCTTGTGTTTGATTTCGACGCTGTTACAGCCGAGGCGATTCCCAGGAGATTCGTAGAGGGGCATTTCAACGTCCGGCGCTTCATGGAGGAAGGGCCCTGCACTATCTGCCTCAGGCTTCTCAACTTCTCCCCCCAGCCGGATGAGACATTCTTTATCGATGTTGAGTTCGAGCACCCGTTCCCCGGACTCCATAACCTCACCGGATTCGATGTGCGAGGGATCGCGATCTTCAATGCGAGCTACTCATTCCCCGTGACCGGTCTCAGTGTCAGCGATCGCACGCTCGGAGATATGGAGCTTCTCAACGCGGACGGGTACACGACGCTGTTTAACCCAACCGAGTACCCGGAAGGTTCCGGCAAACCGATTTTCACGTATTCAACGGGTGTCGCGGCAACCCCGCTTTCAAATCCCGCCCTGTTGAACGGCTTCAGGGCTTTCCACCAGGAACAGCCCAGACGGATGTTCCCCGCAGGTGGATTTGACCTGAAAACCTATCATATTGCCCGTCCCGCGGGGAGCCTCTTAAGGGTGGGCTACGTGGTCGACGCAAACTGGGATATCCCGCTCGAGAATCCGGTGGTGGATCCTGTCACTGAGTTCGGCCCCTACGCCAACTGCTACGAGGCGTACAAGATCGAGGTGAGTATCGGGAGCGGGCTGATGCCCGGATGCGGGTCGGCGCCGTACGAGGTCGACGTCTACGACCATCAGGGGCACGCAACCGTCGGGGAGCTGCTTATTGAAGCGCCCAAGCTTGTCTCTGGAGCTATCATTGATTCTTCCGGTGTCGATATGGGCGATTTCACGCGGTTCACGGGAATCATCCCGAACGGACTCAAGGTCGGCGAAGGCGAGTACAAGGTGCTTATTGGTGTGAGAGATCTGGACGTGGACCCGATATTCGGATTGATTTCAGCCTACGTGATGACAACCGCAAGTGTCGTGTGGTCGCCGATTGATTACGAGCACGGATGGAGGAAGGACGGAAGAACTCTGAACAACAACAACTACAACCCTCATGAAACCGTGCTTGGCGCCAATATTGCGGAAGACTGGACATACCAGTTCCTCCCGGGAGGTATCTACACCACCTTCGAATGTACCCCGATAACCGACGGGGAAGCTGTGTACGTTGCAATTAATCAGCAGTACGAGCACCAGGTACATGCGCTCTCGCTTGCAGACGGCCACCCTCTCTGGTGGGTGGAGACAGCGCCGCCGGATGAACTCTACGCATACAAAATGATTCCGACAGTCGGCAACTGCGAGATTTTCGTGGGCGGCAGTTCAGCATGGAGCTACGATAAAGCCGATCAGCAGGCGCTCTGGTTCTACGGCAATCCTGAGTTCAAGTTCGATCGCGGCGGAATAGCCATTGGAGATGGTGTACTTGTAATTTGGAGCGACAAGAATCGGCTGTACGGCCTGAACCCGAGCACCGGCGAATGGATCTGGGACTATTCAACAGGCGAGCTGCCCTGGACTCCCGGTACGCCGGCAATCGCCGACGGCGTTGTGTACGCGGGCGATCACGGGGGTTATGCGTTCGCGCTCGACCTTCAAACGGGCGAGGAGATTTGGAAAGTTCAATTCCCGACGGGAGGACCGAAGGACTGGAACTGGGTCAATGCCGCGCCGGTTCTCGCCGACGGCCTGGTCTGGTTCGGAAGCTGGAACTGCCATCTGTATGGGCTCGATCCAGCCAACGGCAGCCAGCAAAGGGATGTCGACCTCGGCGACCAGCTTCCCGTTTCCGCCCCGGCCTACGACGGAACTTATCTCTATCAACCTCTTGCATACTATCTCTCCGGGTTCCCAAGCCCGTACAGGGTTGTCGCGATATCACCCGCCGACGGTTCAATAGCATGGGAGCATTTCGGAGAATCGGAAGAAGCGTTTTTCGCTCAACCGGCGGTCGCGAACGATATCGTCTGGATTGCATCCGACGCCGGTTATCTTTACCATCTCAATCCCGCCACCGGAGCCAATGTGGGTCCGGCCCCCTATGAGTTGGATAATCCTGTCCTGAACAGCCCCAGCATCTGGGACGGCAGGTTGTATGTCATGGACACCGGCGGCAAAGTGTACGCGTTCGGTCCCGAGTGATCTCGGGCATTCCTGGAACTACCCTCTGCTGCCCCCCCCGGAGTGCGAAATCTCCACAATCCGTAATGCCTGCGACTGGAAAAGCCGGCGGGGATCGCCGGCTTGATTAATCGTGTATCGTTAAATCTGCGCTACCAGTCGCCGCCGGGGCCGCCGTATGCGCCCATGTCGGACTGGGAGCCATCGGGATCCTGGATGGCCGGGTCTCCCGCATTAATGCACGGTGAACCGCCAGCGAGATGGAAATCCGTTCCGGGGGTCACGTACTGCGGATTGGCGCTTATGCAGCCTATACCAGGTGTTACATTGACGTAAAGCCCGTTCTGGCAGTCATAGACGTCGCAGTACTCGAACGCATATGTTGAGCCTGACTGGTAGACTCCGTATGCAGTCTGGTAATAACCACCGGTTCCGCCAACACCTTTATGGACACTTGATACGATCGTGTTCCTTATGTCAATGTCGGTGCAGGTGGTGAAGTGCAAACCGTAAACAGTTCCGTAGTAGTACTGCTTATCGATGTCGTAAATAACATTATTTACTAGTTCGACATCCGTGGAACCACTAACCCTCACACCGTATGTATAGTGGTAATTACCGCCGGTTACATCGTGGACAATTGAATTCTTTACGACGACGCCGTCGGAGCTGGAGATGTAGATCCCGTGCGGATAGCAGTAGCCGCCACCATTCAGGCCGTGGGAATACACGTTGTGTACCGTAGTTTGCTCAATGACCACTTTGTCGTCTCCGACGGCATCGCAGTTTTCAATCAGGATACCGAAGAAAGTGGCATAGCCATAGTAGTTGGAGTTAGTGACATCATATACTTCGACCCCGTCCAGATGCGCATGTGAATTGTTGCGAAGCCAGATCGCGCGGGCCAAATTATCATATATGTCTACGATTCTACAATCGATAATTTCCGGTGAGGTCCCGTTGCATTCAATTCCGCATCGGACCGCATCGATCTCGAATCCTTCGATTGTGGCGTTGTCAGCTCCCAGAACACAGCTTGTAGCGCTGCCGATATAAATCGTCGCCTCGTCATCGCCGTCCGTGTCATCCCAGTTCACAGACAGGAGATCAACGCCGGCGACAAGCACAACCTGTCCCTGGTACTGCCCGTCGCTGTCATCGACCCAGACCTCGTAGCCGGCGCTGGCCGCAGTCAGGCCTTCCTGGATTGTGTTGTACGGGTTGGCCATCGTGCCGTCTTCGGTGCCGGTGGTGTTCGAGTCGTCCACATAAATTATATCCGCCTGGGTTACCTCGAATCCCTCATCGAGCGAGCCTTCGAGCGTGCTTGGGTTAATTACCACCACATCGTATAGGCCCAGTGGCGCATCGGTGAGATCGAGATCGCAGCCGACCTCAGTCTCATCCACCCAAACTTCGTTAGCTCCCTCGACAACGAAGGTCCCGCCGGATTCCCTCAGCTCGATCTCGCAGCCGTCCGCGAAATGCAGCCCATAGACTGTCGCACTGACAACGTCTCCCTCCTGGCCGCTGTCGGGATCGATCGAAGTGACCTCGGGAGCGAACTCGGGCTGGACGTCCCCGACCAAAACCCATGTTCGCAAGTACGCGGACAGTGTTTCCTCGGGATAGGTCCACATCGATGTGTCGCCGCCGGTCTGAGGCTCGTATGTGTCGGGATCGGCGCTCTCAGCGATAATCCATGCATCGTGCGGCCCGTTCTTGGTCAGGTTGAGACCGTTGATTTCAACCTGGAAAACGCTCGATGTCTCGGTGCCCGGTACGATCGTCGCGATTGAGAGCAAATCCACCGGCGCGCTGACCGTTTCGCCCTCAAACCAGAGGCCGGAGATTTCACCCGCGACGCCCAAAGGATTGTATGGCGCCTGCCAGTCGAAAATCTCGATATCCAGCATCAGGTATCCGCCGTTGTCGCCGTCATGGACATACCACGCCGTGCTGCCAGAATCGGTGACCGTGATCAGGTACGGCTCCGCGCAGTTGGCCATAATCGGGAAACTGTCAATCGGGTAATCAGGATCGCCTGAGGGGTCGGGAGGATCCCAGCTCGCATCTACGGCGTACCCGAAGTTAATTTCGGGATGCCCCGCGACCATCGGGAACTGAATCTCGTATCGCCTCGTGTTGTTGCCGGGCACCGTGGAAAAAGTGCCGCGTTTCGCGGGATCGAGAATCACCGGGTCCTCCGCGCCGAGCTCGTCCGCGAAGTACTTGTACCCGTTCAAAATGGCGGTCGGGGTGTAGGCAATCGGGGCGAGGCCGCCCTTGATGTATCCGAAAATCTTTCCCTCGGGACCGAACTCCTCCGCGTTCCACCAGCGTGTATATCCATCGGTATTCAGGACAACCAGGTCATCCTGACCTCCGTACACGGCTGTTGAGTCGTGGTTCAGAGACACGGAGCCATCACCCATGCACACGCCGCGGACATCGAATCCCCTGAACTTGTACATGCCCGGGAACGGGTGTTTCAGCGTGACATCACACACGATATAACCGCTGGGGATGTCGCTCTCGACCGTGTCAAGCTGTATTCCCAGCAGGTGAGTCGGGCTGGATGGGGGCTGCATGAATCCCGTCACGTTGGCGGTGAACTGGACGGTTCTGAGCGGGACGATTTCCACTTCCAGGGTGGCCGTGTCGATGGTGACATCGTACCAGCCCCATAGGACGTGGCCCGCCTTCGCCGAGGCTTCGGCGGATGAACCCGCGTTCGCCGAGGCTTCGGCGGATGAACCCGCGTTCGCCAAGGCTTCGGCGGATAAATCCGCCGGATTTACGGGAGTGGTCGGTGAATTGCCGCCACAGCCCAGATTGGACGCGACCAGAAAAACCGCGCCTAGAATGAGGAGCACTGATATTTTTCGCAGCATGATGCTTTTACCTCGCAGGTTTGTTCAGGCCTTTGCCCCAGGAGAAGCCAAAAGCCCGCACTATTATTGGATGCGGTCTATATTATAGTAATTTTGCCGTCTATTCCAACTGACTCGGCGGAATCCAATCTCCTTCGGGACCCCCAAACGCGCCCATCTCGCTTCCGTCATCCGCGCCTTCCGAGATGAGCGTGTTGGTTGGATGATAGAAATTCTCACCAGGAGTCATATCGTACTCGGGATCGATGTCCTCATCATTGCTGTAACAGCCCTCGCCCTCGTGAACCTGGTTGCACCAGCCGCTGTACCAACCGCTCGACCAGTTCTCTCCCGGTGGCAGGGGCTTGCCGATGTTGTAGCAAAGCGAGTAATCCATCGCCTGGCCGCCGGGAACACCACTTACATAACCGTCAACCCACCAGCCGTAATAGGACGTGTTCCCGTAGACAACCCAGTCATCAGTAGGTTCGACGTTCGATACAATGTTGTTTTTCCAATCTATGTCATCGCCGCCGATCATCCCGAAGTACCCGCCGTTGACGTGCCCCGCATTGACAGT
Source organism: uncultured bacterium (assembly GCA_965371155.1). Taxonomy (GTDB): domain Bacteria; phylum JAJVIF01; class JAJVIF01; order JAPKYR01; family JAPKYR01; genus CBDUXL01. Next base: position 8,458 of record CBDUXL010000108.1, read on the forward strand.
CGTCGTGGACGGAGGGTCTGCATGGCGGATGTCGTCAATCGTGATGTTGTAGAGATAGAAATAGCCAATCCAGTCGAACGAATTGACATTGCCGAGGCTGAACATGCCGTGCGCGTTCTGGGGATCGGGATTCGGTGAAGGTCGTATGCAATCGGTCTTGTTGTAGATGTTGTAGATGAGAATGTTGTGGAAATCGACGTTGTGCGGTGGGATCCCTTCATAGCCTACCCGGATTAAGTACAACGAGGTCCCGTAGGCTCCCGCATCAGGGACATCGTAGCCGATATCATGGAACTCGCAATGATGGAGCGAGAAATGGTCGGTTCCACCGGCTCGTACTACATAAAGGCCTCTCCAGAATGCATCCGGACCATGGTGATAGATTTCTGTAAACTCACTGTAGGAAATTTCCACGTTATTGCTTCTATAAAACCTGAGAAAATAGCCATATTGGGATGTTACAACACCTGAGAATTTGCAGCCTGTAATTGTGATCTCATCACCATAGTTGAAGTAGACGCCGGTATCGCCCAAGTTGATCGCTATATCGAAGAAAAGACCCTCGATTATCACATTGTTGACACTGTTTCCATAGGTGTACGAGTTGGTCTGATCGACAACCGCCCAGCCGACACCGTCGTTCCAGTTGCAGCCGATGACATGACTGTTGTTGCGGAGTGTGAATGGCGAGTAGTCAACCGCGGCCTGATCGACTATCACAGGCTCATCATTCGAGGCGTACGCGGCGTTGATGCCTTCCTGGATCGTGTTGAACGGATTCTCCGGGGTGCCATCCTCAACGCCGGTCATATTGTCGCCATCGACATATATCGCGTCCAGAATCGTAAACGCATCGGCAAGCGTTCCGGTCGGTCCGCCCGGATTCTCAACCGTCACGTCCCACAAACCCGAAACCGAACCTGCGAGGAACAAGTCACCTTCGAGCGTGTTTGCATCGATCCATACTACATTTTCAGCGTCGATATCCGTCTCCCCGACGCGCTCGAGGCGGAACGTAGCGCCGTCCACGAAATCCGCGCCGGTGACAGTCACAGGCTCGGGCGTGCAATCGGGAATTCCCTCTGTAGGATCGATCCCGGTCACTGTCGGATCCGGATTAGGACTTTCACTCAGGATCGTTACGGTGCACGTGAAGTACGCGGCCAGAGGCGAGGCGGGATAATCGAACGAGCTTCCGCCGGGGAGTTGCGGTTCATACGTGCTCGGATTGGCGCTCTCCACCGTTCCGAACAGGTCAAAATCACCATCGGCAGTGAGATTGAGCGAACCGATGGTGACCTGGTAGACTGAAGAATTCACCGTGGAGCCGTCGAGTACCGTTGCAACGGCCGTAACATCGGCAACACCGGTCAGGATGTCCCCTTCGAGGTAGATGCCTGCAATTTCGGCAGGAACATCACCGTTCGCTCCACCCTGCCAGTCGTGGACTTCGACATCCAGCACCAACTCGCCGCCGTTGCTGGTCGCATCAACGTAATAGGCGGTTGATCCCGCGTCGGTTACGTCAACATGGAACGCCTCCTGGCAGTTGGCTGAAAGCGGGA
>CBDUXL010000109.1:0-9998 GCA_965371155.1 uncultured bacterium
ACCATCCTGTCGGTGCCAACACATGCTGTTGTGTTTATGCCGGAGGAGGACATCTGAATGGAGACAAACATGAACCGCTTTACGACGCCAATGTCGGCATTCTTCGTTCTTGGCCTCTTGGGCCTGGGGTGCGCGAGTGGTGGCGGGAATCCTGTGACTCCCGACGCCGGACCAGTCCCGGCTGTGCAAACCCAGGAGCAGCTCGAGGCCGGATCGCGGACCCATCTCTGGGGCTACTACGATGTCTATCTCGACATCGAAGCTCAGGAGGCAACGGTTGTTCCCAATCGCAACGCGATGTTCGCGATTAATGTCGTTTTTTTCCTAAACGGCACGCCGTCCAATTTATCCTTCAACTTCAACGGGACAACTCCCGGGCCGGGTTATGTGGATGTTGACCTCGATGTCAGCATCACCCACCCGATTGCCGGCAAGCCGCAGTTCAACGGCTACGATGTTCGCGGGGTTTTCATCGGGGATGGCTCCGGTGTGATGGCGTACGATTCGGATCTGACCTATGCAGTGCCCGGGGTTGACCAGTATATGCTGGATGATCCGATCAACGGGGACGGAGGAGGTCCGGACGGATATACGCGCTGGTACAACCCGGACGAGTTCCCCGTATCAGGACTGTTCGGCTACATGGACGGCGTTTACGCCACCAATATCCCGAACCCGGCAACGCTCAATCCATACAAGTACTTCACGGACGGTCTGACCTCACATCAGGACTTATGGGAGTTCCAGAACTTTTCCCCCAACCTGGGAGTCTTCTCCACGGGCGTCGAAAACACGCGAAACTATTACATTCGATTCCCTGTTCCCAATCCGGGAATCCAATATGGGTATGCAATCGTGGCGAGTTGGGAGGGTGCTGCAATCCATCCAGCGAATGCTATCGAGACGACTATCACAAACATCACCGTCACCGACGATATCTACTACACGCCTACCACCTCGGGTGGAGACCTGATACTCGACATCGGTGTGTGGGAGTGGGAAGATCAGCCGAGCGTGATACAGGTTGAATCGACCGTCCTCTCAGCACCCTATGTTTTCAGTGCCTCCGACATGATTCCTGTCGGAGGAGGCGATCTCTGGGCGAGCTACCATGTTGAGATCCCTGCAGATAACGTCACGACTACTACAGGCAACGAGTTCTGGTTGATCTACGAGTTTCCTGGCTGGGACTACACTTGCACCAACACTCCGCCCGGGGGAGCGCCCACCGACACGCTTGCCGCGTTCTTCCGCAACGATCTTCTTGTCGCCGACCATCCTTACGGCGGCAATGATCCTCCGGTAATACTAAGCGGTGTAGATGGCCCCTCGGAGGTTGCGCCGGACGCAGTCAGCGATTTCACGGTCGTCGCAACTGATCCTGATCTGGACGCATTGACCTATAGCTGGACAGTGACCGACACCTCCACCGTCACAGTCGTGTTCAGTGGGCCTGGGGACGGATTAGGCGAGTTCCAGGTTGACTGGGCGGGTGATGTCGGAGCGAGTGACGGGGATGTCTACGAGATAGACTGCCTGGTGGGTGACTCAATCAACCCAGATGTTCCGGCTGATACATTGACCGTCACCTGTTCCGATACGCCTGCCACAACCCTCTACCTGTACGATGGGACCGTGGATGACGGCGGCATTACCGTCTGGGACGATGGTTTTGGTTTCACAACGTGGCAATACTGCCCCGGAGTCGAGGCGTGGGACGAGAATGAATGCAATCCTTACTTCATTGACAACTATGCCCTGGCGTACACACCGTTCATCCAGTTTCCTGATCCCGGCAGCTTCACTACCATTCACCTTGAGATTTGGCACTGGGGTGATATGCAGGATGATGAAGCATGCTACGGTAGTTTGGGAACTCTCGAGGACGAGGGCGGTGGGAGCTTTGACTGGGCTCCCAACTGGGATACTGAAGCCCTGGTCTATTTGGAAGGTTTCGATTTCAACGATCCTCCTTGGGCTGACTGGAGCTTCGTGTACGGTTCCGAGGGGACTCCCGAATGGTCGCACTTCGACTGCAGCGCATATGCGGGCAATGAGTATGCCGTCGGATTCCAGTTTGAGGAATACGGCGTAGCTAATCCACTGAACCAGGAAGGCTGGAATATCAGGAAGCTGTGGATCTGGTACGATTAAAGAACAAAGCAGTGATAGACTGAATGAGATCCCCGCTCCGGCGGGGATTTTTCATACCCGGTTCCCTATCTCTTCCACTTCGTACAGTTCCTTGTAGACACCCGGTCGGCTGATTAGCTCGTCGTGCGTGCCGCGATCGACTATCCGTCCGGCCTTGAGGACCAGTATCTCCCCGGCATTTCGAATGGTCGAGAGCCGATGCGCTATGATAAATGTCGTTCGTCCCTCCATCAATCGCTCAAGTGCGGCCTGGACCAGTTTCTCGCTTTCGGTGTCGAGGTTTGATGTGGCCTCGTCGAGGATGAGTATCTTCGGGTCCTTGAGAATTGCGCGCGCGATTGAAATCCTCTGCCTCTGGCCGCCGGACAACTTGACTCCGCGTTCGCCGACAATCGACTCATAGCTTCTCTCAAGCTGCATGATGAAATCGTGCGCGTTCGCGGCTCTTGCTGCGGCCTCGATTTCAGCGTCCGTAGCATCCAGTTTTCCGTACGCGATATTCTCTCTGACCGTGCCGTGGAAGAGAATTGTCTCCTGCGGAACGATACCCATTTGAGAGCGTAGACTCTGGAGAGTCAGGTCCCGAACATCGTGGTCATCGACAGTTACGACGCCGTTCGTGGTGTCATAGAAACGCGGGATCAGCTTCGCGAAACTGGACTTACCGGCGCCCGATGGTCCAACCAGTGCAATGGCCCTGCCCGGCTCTGCAACGAGGTTGATGTCGTTCAGAACATAGCCGCCGGTCGAGTAGCGGAAACTGACTTCGCGGAACTCGACGCGGCCGTCGCACTTCTCGAGTTCGACCGCATCGGGTTTGTCCTTGATGGACGGCTCGATAGCGAGGAAGCCGAAGATTCGGTCGGATGCCGCGAGCGTGTCCTGGAAACCCATGTAGGTCCGCCCGAGCTTGTTTGCCTCCTCGTTCGTCTTGTGCAGGAATGCGATGATCATTATCAGGTCACCGGCGGTGATTCTGCCGACCGAAACCTGCCAGGAACCGTAGATGAGTAGAATCCCCAGACCGGCCGCGCCTGCGAGCATGAGGATCGGCACCATGATCGCCTCGATCTTCGCCCTGCGCATCTCGGCCTTGTACGCTCCCAGGTTGACCCTGCCGAATTTCAGGATTTCGTACGCCTCGTTGGCGAACGAACGCACTATTTGTATTGCAGAGATACCCTCCTGCAACTCACCCGAGACCTCCGCAAGCGAGTCCTGCACGTTGAGCGCCGCTTTCCGGATACGCCTCGCGCCGGCCTGAACGACGAAAACCACGATCGGAATTACAATCAGGCCCGCAAGGGTAAGCTGCCAGCTCGTAATCAGCATGACGACGAGATAAGCGAGCAGTGCAAACGGGCCTCTAACCATCGTCGGCATCTGCTTGCCGGAGAATTCGCGGATTCTCAGTACATCGTTGGTGACCCAGCTCATGATTTGTCCGGTGCGCTGGGATTCGAAGAAGTCGAGGCCCAGAATCTGGAGATGGCCGAATATCTCCCCTCTAAGGCCCATTATCAGCCGCTGGCCGATTCGGGAGGTTGCGAGAAGCTCGCCGCCTTTCTGCACTCCCTGCGCGAAAATGATGGCAACCACCAAACCGACAATCCTGAGCGCCGACGGTAAAACCTGCGACTTGTCCTGCTGTACGAGGACGCCGTCGGTGAAGTACTTGGTCATCGTGAGGAGAGCAACCTCGAGCACTATGCCGATCGCGAGAATGACGCACCATGAAATCAACCACCCGCTCTGCTCTTTCAAGCGGCTAAGCAGCTTTCTCGCGGTTTCGCCGCGATGGTACGTCAGGGGTGGTTGTGCTGAGGGGGTTCCCATAAGCTGGAATCAAGAGGCGTACTTGCCGCGTTTCAATAGACCACGCTCCGAAAAATACTGAATTGCACGCTCGAACGTTTCCCTGATTGGCCTGAATGTAAGGCCGAGTTCGGCGACGGCTTTCTTGTTGGAGTAGAACGGCGGGAGGCTGGTCATTCGCGCGCCTCCACCGGTGAGCACAGGTGCGGCGTGGGTGACATTATTCGCCCACCATTCCATCATGCCGCCCGCGAACCATGCAAGCGGTTTCGACAGACAAATCCCGACCTTCGGAACCCCGGCGATCTCGGCAGTCAGATCGTACAGTTCCTTCAGCCACATGTTCTTGTTGGTGAGGATGTAACCTTCGCCGATGCGTCCCTTTTCGTATGCGAGCAGGTGACTCTCCCCGCAGTCGTCAACATCGATAATGCTGAACCCACCGCGGAAATAGACCGGCACCTTCCCGTTGATGAAATCAACGTACATCTGACCGGTAGGTGTAGGTTTGATGTCGCCCCATCCGACCGGCGCGCCGGGGTAGGCGATGACAACAGGCGCTCCGTCGCGGATGAACTCTCTTGCGACTTCGCAAGCTAGATGCTTGGATTTCGTATACGGATCCTTCGTCCATTCGAGATTCCATTCGACAGTTTCATCGGACGGTTCCCCATCCTCGCGATATCCGATAGAAGCAACCGACGAGGTGTAGACGAATCTCTCGACGCCCGCATCCAGCGCCGCCCGGATCATTGCGCGGGTCCCTTCGACATTGGTCTTGATGAGAAGCCTGTCGTCGCGGGCCCACAATACGTATAGTGCCGCAACGTGAAAGACCGAGTCCACTCCCTGGCATGCTTTCTTGAGACTTTCCGGATCGGTGAGATCACCATCGACGCGTTCGTAATTCAGGTGTTTGACCTGGTCGATGTATTTGTCGCTCCGGATGAGCAGACGAAGGTCCATGCCGCGTTTCGTGGCGGCGTCCGCGACCGCGCGCCCGATGAACCCTGTCGCGCCTGTTATGAGGACCTTGGTCATCGAAAACCCACGTAGAGGGCAAATCGTACCATTTTCGATGTATATGAGGGGATGGTTGATGATTGCGCTGAATCCATTCGGGCGCACACCCGTGAGGCGCACAGCAATTCGGGCGTGTGCCCCACGCCCCTACGGAATTTGGACAATATCTGTTCGGGCGTGTACCCCACGCCCGTGCGCCCCTACGAGGCGAAACGTATCATTTTCGATGTATATGAGGGAATGGTTGCGCAACATCCGTAGGGGCGCGGGGCACGCGCCCATCTTCGGAGGGCACACGCCCGTGAGGAATTTGGTCAACATCGTAGGGGCGTGGGGCACACGCCCGTCTCCACACGCCCGTGCGCATTTCAGGAAACCGTTCCGACCGATCCGCCGTACGGGCCGCCGTGGCAGCCCATTCGGGAGCGAGTGTTGGGATCGGTATTCAAAGGATCTCCGGACGGCGAGCCGGTGTCATCCCAGTCCACGAAAACCGGATTCCCTAGCTGGCCTTCGGAGTCCAATTGAATATCGTGAAGTCCATTCTCCGGATCGACAAACAGGGGTTGCGCCTCCACACATCCTTCGTTCGGAAACGCTTCCTGGAAATAAGGCGCTTCGATGTTCCAGATGAGGGTGTAATCGCACGGGAGCGAGTAAAGGTACGACTGCACGCCGCGACCCAGCGAGCTTCCGTCAGGCGCCCATCCGCTCTCCGTCACGTTCGATGCAATATTGTTGTAGAAAACACCGTTTGGACACTCAACCAGGAAGTAGCAGAACGCCTGGTTGATGAAGAAGTTGTCGAGTGTATCGAGAAAATTCACCGTGTTGTTGAAGAGGATGGGATTCTCGCAGCCCTCCAGTGAAAAACCTGTGACCAACGCCGCGCCCTGTCCGTCCGAGACCAACTGGATCCGGTACACCAGGTTGTTGTGAATGACGGGATTATCGCAATTTTTGAGGATGACGGCATCCACTATGTGTCCAGGGATATTGAAATTGGTGCCGAGGTCGTTCATCCGGACGTTGTGGATGTACATGTTGGGGGTGTTCTCGCCCCGGATGCACCAATCCATCTCGGTTATCTCATTGATCAGCGGGTCCGGACCGTGCAGGTGCTCGAAATGGCTGCAGCAGATCTCGATATCCGAGCAATCCACCACGTACACGCCGACCATACTTCGGGGCATCTCTTCTCCGTGGAAATAGCAATCGGCCACGGTAATGTTGGTGCAGTTCGTGAGATAGATGAATATCATGAAAAGCGGGTAAGCCGGATCCATGGAGCCGCCGGGTCGGATATCGAACCCGGAAATCGTGGCGTCGCTCACGCCGTCGGCACGGACAGTGCACGCCCCGGCGTGATCCGGTGTCTGAATGCTCGCTCTTGGCCCCCCGTCGGTGGTGTCCCAGTTCTCGCTGAACAACGTGATGCCTTCGGTCAGGACGACCGATTCCGTGTATGTGTCTCCCGAGTCATCGACGAGGATAATATCCTCCGGCATGGCGACGCTAATCGCAGCCGTAATCGTCTTGAATGGATCGGCCATCGTGCCGTATTCATCGGGAGATGTTGAGGAGTTGTCGACATAAATGAACAAGTCAGGTTCGGCAATCTGAAAATGGCAGTCGGAGATGTCGTCAACTTCCTCGTCGTCAACATCACTAACCCGCACCCGGGCGGTCTCTGTGGGCGTGTTGGGCACGGTCCACTCGAAAATCCCGTCGTTGGGTGTTGATGGATCAATCTCGAGCCATTCCGCATCATCATGAAGTGAGTACTCGATCCGAACGGCTAAAATCGGTCCCTCGGATTCCCACTCGATATCGTGTTCGGTGCCAATCTCCCAGATTTCCCCGCCGTTAGGCTCAAGCAAATGAATTGACTTCGGCTCATCCTCAGGAGCTTCGTCATCCACTTCCACTTGCACAAGATTATACGCCGATAGAACAGCGTCCTTGGGATAGTCAAAATCGCTGATTCCTGGGATGTCCGGTGCATAAGTGGTTACATTCGCGCTCTCGGCGGTCACCCAGAGGTCGAACCAGCCTGCGGTGACAGGTGACAGGTCGGGAACGTGGAGATCGTAGCATACCGAGTTGATGTCCGGCCCCGGCGAGATTATGCCGCCAAGGACATCGGTGGGGGGAAGCCCCAGGGGTTCACTCTCGACAATGAGCGCGGCAAGCTCGCCCGCCATCCCGGTAGGATTGGACGGCTTCTGCCAATCGTACACAGTGACCTGGATTTTCAGATCTCCACCGGAGCTTGCGCCCTCGCTGTAAAGCGTGCTGCCCGTATCCAGCACGGATAACTGGTACGCCTCAGCCTGATTCGCGCCGTACGGGAAATCGTCGACCTCCCACGGGGGTGATCCGTCAGGCGCGAGGTAGCTGGACGTCACCGCGTACTTGAAATGGAAATCCGGTGAACCGCCTGGCGTGGGGAACTGAAGTTCGTAGCGGCGGGTTACATATCCGGGACTGTCGGGATTGAACGCGCCTCGACTTGACGGGCTTATCACCATTGGATCATCGGGCCCGAGCGAGTCGGCGAAATACTTGTACGGATGCAGGATCGTCTCGGGCGTGGGACCCGGCGGCGCAAGGGCGCCTTCGGTGTATCCGAAAATCTTCCCGACAGATGTGAATTCAACCGGATTCCACCATCGAGTGTAACCATCGTGGTTCAGAACCTTCACTTCACCTGCCGGAGACCCCACGACAATCCCGCGCACATCGAACCCCCAGAACCTCGTGCCGGGGAATGGGTGGTCGATCGTCACTTCACAATGAACTATGCCTTTGGAGAAATCGCACGCGGGCCCATCGATCCATAGGCTCAGAAGGTTCAGCGGCGCATCGGGAGGCTGAAGGAACCGTGTAACGTTCGTCTGGAATTGCGTTCCCCGCAGGGGAACGATTTCCAGTCCTGTATCGGGGTGGGCATAGATATCCCAAAGCCCCCAGAGAATCGCGCCGTTGTGATGCGCGGACGGATCCACCTGCCCGGTAAGCGCCGGCGGACTCCCGTCGGAACCATAGCCCGGGTCAACCGGGTTGCCGCCGGACCCGCCTCCGCAACCGAGCAGCAAAACCGAGCCGACCAGGATTAACAGAAGCAATACTTGATTTTCAGGTTTGAGAAATGATGGCATTCAGGACCTCCCGGCAACACCGAAATTCAGTTACAAAGTTTATTACAGCATAAGTATAACACTTGGGGAACAACTCCGTCAGCGTGGGGAGATATGATATCCGCCCGAAACATCCAGAATCGCACCTGTTATGTAGCGGGCCTCAGGCGAAAGAAGGAACGCGACCGCATGCGCGATATCCTCCGGTTCTCCGATGTACCCAAGCGGTATGTCTTTCGGAACCCTCTTCTTGAAACCTTCGCTGTACTCTCCATTGTCGATAATCCCCGGCGAAATCATGTTCGCGCGAATTCCATTCGGAGCTTCCTCATATGCGAGCGTCTTCACGAACTCGGCAAGACCGACTTTCGCCGCGTTGTAGGCTGCCGCGCCCGGATGTCCGACCACCGCGCCGCTCCCGACTCCACCGATAAACACGAAATTGCCCTCGCCGCGATTGCGCATTCCCGGCAGAAGCTCTCTCGCCAGATAGAAATGCGCTGACAGGTTGCATCGAATCATCCGATCCCAGTCTTCAATTGTCGAATCAGCAATCGACCGCCACAGAAAAGGTCCAAGGTTGCTGACCAGTGTATCGACTTGTCCGTAACGCTCTGTCGCCGCGACAACAATCGCCGCGGCGCCTTCAGGAGTAGTCGTGTCGCCTTTGAAGAGGAGAACATCGCCGCCTTCGCTCTCCAATTCATCCTTCAAAGCAATTGCCGGCCCGTCCCGATCCAGGTATCCAAGCGTCAGCCCGGCGCCGAGCGTCGCAAGCTTGCGGGCGATTCCCATGCCGATACCTCTGGTCGCGCCGGTAACAATGACGCTCATCTCGGAAATCGGCCTGGGATTCTTTTCCGGAGAGACCATGAGAAACCTCGCGGAGCCAATCGCTAAAGCAAACTAAGCCCACCATCGGCGACGATAGTCTGACCAGTAATCCATTGCGCCTGGTCGCTCAAGAGAAACACCACGACTCGCGCGATATCCGCCGGCTCTGCAACCCGCCCAAGAGGGGTTTTTTTGATCTGCTCTTCCAGCCAGTCTTCCTGATCCTTGAAGGCTTTCAGGCTGTCGGTATTGACCAATCCGCCAGACACCGCGTTCACCCCGATCCCCCTCGGAGCCAGTTCGACTGCAAGGTACCGTGTCAATGACTCTATCGCCGCCTTGCTTGCACCGACGCCTGCGTAGCCGGGGATAAAACTTCGGCTGCCGAGACTGGAAAGCACAACTATGCGCTTGGTTGCAGGAAGCGGGCCTTCCGGACGCTCCCACGGATCATCGATACTTCCGAGCGGAACCATCAGATCAGCCGCTCTCTGCGCAAGGAGGAGGTAGGCGCGCGCGTTCGGGCCCATAGCGACATCGAATCGTTTCGCGGTGAATTCTCCGATCGGCTTCAGTACACCGAAAACCGCGTTGGAGATCAGGTAATCCAGCGCCCCGTAGCGTTTGTGGACGTCCGCGATGATCTGGTCTATGGATTCCTCCTGGCCGAGATCGGCCTGTATGAGCTGAACCGCTGCCTCGGTCTGCGCCAGCTCTTTCTCAGTCGCCTCGGCGGCGCGGCGATCGCGACGGTAAACCAGCGACAAATTACACCCGTTGAACGCAAGAAGCTCGGCGATTTGTCGCCCGATCCCACGAGTGCCTCCGGTGACCAGCGCCACCTTGTCCATAAAGCATGGGTAAATCATAAACCGTACATAGCACAACAACGGTATCCATGCAAGCCCATTGACTGAACGAGCACACTATTTTTTTTCAAGCCCGGGCGCTGTTGCTCGACCCGGAATGATGTAGAATGGTCTGGAATTTCCAACAGTACTGAACAGGAACCTGTATGTGCCTTGCAATTCC
>CBDUXL010000110.1:0-9970 GCA_965371155.1 uncultured bacterium
AGGGGCTTTGGCTAATGCACCGGATACTGCAAGTGCTCCACAATCTGATCCGGTGGGCGACCCTCGCCGAATTCTCTCAGAATCCGCGTGATCTCCTCGGGATCATCCAGCCTCACAAGGACCGATCGTAGCTTTGCGGCCTGGGCGAATCCGCGAAGGTACTTCGCGATGTGTTTTCTGAACTCAAGCACACCTTTTGTTCGTCCGTGATGATCAAGAGACGCCTGCTGATGGGCAAGAATAACCTTCATCAGCTCCGACCTGCTGCGTCGCGGTCCCGGCTCGCCGGTTGTCAGGTATCGCTCGCAATCGGGAGCCAGGAACGGATTGCCCATGATTCCCCTGCCGATCATCACCCCGGCACAACCCGTTTCGTCGAACATTCGCAACGCGTCCCGGGGCGTGAAAATGTCTCCATTGCCGATTACCGGAATGGGAAGCTGCCCGGCAAGCTTCGCAATCGCATTCCAGTCCGCAGGGCCATCAAGTCCCTGCCGTGCGGTTCGCGCATGCAATGTGACCCAGGCGCATCCGAGGTTCGCAGCACGCCTGCACGCTTCAATGCCCGACTCGTCACCTTCCCGTGTGAATCCTATCCGGGTTTTCAGGCTGACCGGAACGGCGACAGCATCGATTATCGCTTTCAGGTTGGCGGTGAGAAGGTCGAGGTTTTTCAGAAGAACGCTACCGCCGCCGGCCTTGTGAACCTTCCTGACGCCGCAACCCGCGTTGAAATCGATTGAGAGAGCGCCCCTTTCTTCCAACTCCCTTGCGGCTCGGGCGCATATGGCCGGATTGCTCCCGAAAATCTGAACGTGAGATTTTTCCCGGGCGACCTCATCGAGATATATGTCGCGATTTGATCCCTGAGAATCGATCGCATGCGTCGAGATAAAAGGCACCCAGAGATGGCGTGCCCCGAGGTCGCGCAGGATCTTCCGATATGCCGCATCAGTCCAGCCTGCCATGGGTCCCACGCAGACTGGGCGTTCCGCCGGATCGCGAAGACGTTCAAGCAGATTGTCGCCGGAGGCAGTCGTCATCGGAGAGTCGATTATACCGAATACTAAAGGCTAAGGAGCTACGAGCGGTCCTTGTTGATGTTGTGGAGGATCTTCAGGCCCTTGAGCGTAAGGTCCTTGTCGATAAACTGGATTGCCTCCGTGGCTTCGGCGATCAGGTCAACCAGGCCGCCTGTTCCGATAACCGAGGCATCATCCCCGAGTTCCTTCCTGAATCTCGTCACCATACCCTCGACAAGTGAGGCATACCCGTTTATCGCACCTGACTGAAGGCTTTCCTCGGTATTGCGGCCTATGATCCGGTTCGGGTTGTGGAACTCGACCATGCTGATAAGCGCCGCGCCTCGAGCGAGTGCCGCAAATGATGTATGCACGCCGGGGAAAATCGCCCCTCCCCTATACTCTCGCTCCCGCGTGACAGCGCAGAAAGTAACAGCGGTGCCGAAATCGATAATCACCTGAGGGAGGGGATACAGGTGTGATGCCGCGACGGCATTCACAATCCTGTCCGCGCCGATTGTACGCGGATCGTCATACTTAATCGACATCTCCGTCCGGATACCGGGTCCGACGATCAGGGGCTCAACCCTGAAGTAGGTTCTGCCGAGGTCGCGAAAAGTGCCGGTCAGAGCCGGCACGACCGAAGAAAGCGCCATGCCGCCAATGGAATGAGCTTTGCCGCTTTCCTCCATTCCGGCCCTGAGAGTCAGAATATTTGTAAGCAGCGCCCCGTACTCGTCGGTGGTTTTGTGGTGATCGGTCGCCAGACGGGCTTTGGCGGTCAGCTTGTCGCCATCAAAGACCCCGCAGACAATGTTGGTGTTGCCGATGTCGATCACGAGGAGCATCGATTATCCCGGCAAGCTCAGATTTCTCCCTGCACTTCGCGGTAGTACGCACGTTCCTCGATAAGCTCATCCAAAGTCGGCTTGATCTCATCGTACTCTTCCTCGAGAGTCTTGAGTTCTTGCTCTAGCTCCTTGATCCGCGAGGGGAATCTTCCGTTGGACTTCTGAAGAACCTCGACACGGTATTTCAAGGAGGCGATCTCCTTCTCCATGTCGCGTCCGCCGGTAATCTCCTCGATTTTCTCATTAAGCTTTTCTATGTAGCCCTCGAGGAAGCTTATGTGATCCTGCCTTGCTCTAATGTTCTCAGCCATGATCTCGTCCTTCTCGTTCCATTGATTCGCGCCTTTGATTTCACCTTCTCATCGACGCACGCTCAAACTCCCCTGCCCTTTCTAAGATTAATATCGGTTCAATCGCTGCTCAAATTCGCGGGTTTCAGAAACTCCAGGGATAGATCAGCCGCGGGGGCGGAATGAGTCAGCGCTCCGACCGAGATAACATCCACTCCTGCTTCCGCCCAGTCACGCGCCGTTTCCAGGCTGACACCGCCCGATGCTTCAATAACCACCTGATCGCCCACCAACGTGACCGCCTCGCGGCCATCATCGGGAGTCATGTTGTCCAGCATAATGATATCAGCGCCCGCATCAACCGCTCTTTCCACCTGGTCCAGATCATCCACCTCGACCTCTATTTTCGTTGTGTGTCCAAGCCGGCTGCGAAGCAACCTTATCGCATCCTCCAGTTCAGCGCCGACCAGAGCGAGATGATTGTCCTTGAGCATGACCGCCGCAGATAAATCGGAGCGGTGATTTGCTCCACCGCCGCATCGGACAGCGTATTTCTGAAGCGCCCTGAAGCCTGGAATGGTCTTTCGGGTATCGACAATTTTCGCTTTTGTACCCTCGACCAGCTTCACGAACTCGCCTGTATAAGTGGCGACACCCGACAGATGGCGCAGCAGGTTCAGTGCCGTTCTCTCCGCTCGAAGGATGCGGCGGGCATCACCTGTGATTTGAATCAGGATGTCGCCTTCATGGTAGTGTGTTCCATCGGGCGTGCTTTTCTCAACATCCAGGTCCGGATCGGCACGCCGCATTATCCTGATGAAACCACCGGCGCCCGCAAGGATCCCATCCGATTTGGCCAGAACCTGGGCCGTTACCTTCACACCCTCAATCGGCAGAAGGTCCGTGGTGATATCACCACGTCCGTAATCCTCACTCAGCCAGCGTTCGATATCGCAATCGATCATTTCCCAGGGGAAATCGAAGCCGAATCTATCCTTGCTGAAAGTCATTGTTCAATCACGTTCCAATAATTATTCGCCTGGTTAGCCCCTTTACAGTCGCAAGAATGGAATAGGCAGCCAGGCGACTGGTGCGGGGATTAATTTCAAACGGAACATTGGAGGCTCCGGTGACAATCATTCCGTGACCGCTTTCGATCCGAATCGTGTGCCTGTTCTTATCGCTATTGGGATCGATCCATATCTGGACCTCAACTTTGTCGAGCCCCAGCGACGCGTAACCGATTGCAGCGGCGACGTTTGCGCTTTTCGGGAAAGCTCGAGCGGCCTCTCGCGCGGAGCCTTCGAATATCAACACGGATTCCTTAAGTTCATCGGCGTTAATGCCCTTCTCCTTTAAGTATGGAGCGTCCGACAGCGTCTTTGCAGGCTTAGTGGTGGTCAAGACGACTCGACTCAGGCTCTCAGCAGGGATCGCCTTCAGGGCATCGAGCCCGGCAACCGCGCCTGACGGAAGAATGAGCTTGCCGCCGGTTCGCTCCATAATTTGCCGGAGAGGTTCGAGGTCCCCCAGTCCGCCGATACTTGCGACAATGGCGATTTTGCCCCGTTCTACTGCATGAACGACGATATCGCGGACCACGCTCGCCGAAGCGGCCTCTATGTACACGTCCGTCTCAGCGGGGAAATCCCGGTAAGCCATGAGAAGGTCTTCGGGTAGCTCAAGCTCTGAGAGAACCGTCTTTGCACGTTCGACATCAAGCTCCGCAACTCCGACAATATTGAAATCAGGATCTGGGGCAAGTTCGCGCAAGAGAAACCCGCCGATCGCTCCCAACCCCACAATGCCGACGTTCATCTATGCGGGCTCCTCTCATTTAACCAGCATGTGCTGGAGGCCGTGATATGCTCTCTCGCTTATTTCCTGAGGTACCGTAACCTCGACAGTCTCGGTCTCCAGCGAATGCAGCAGCTTCGCGATTGTGGTCTTTTTCATGTTCGGGCAGATGTTCAACTCCGACGGGGAGTAGAACTTCCTGCCGGGTATCTCTTTCCGGAGACGATGCAGCATGCCCTGCTCGGTGGCGATTATAAACTCCTCTGCTTCACTTTCTCGGCAGAAACGCAGGATTCCTGCTGTACCCGCCACGTGATCGCAGAGTTCCAGCACCTCGCCGACACACTCCGGGTGTGCGACAACAAGCGCGTTCGGCCACTTCTCACGGGCCAGCAGGATGTCCTCTTTCAGAATCCGCTGGTGAGTGGGGCAGAATCCGCTATAGAGAATTACGTTCCGGCTTGTTTCGTGACGCACGAAAGCGCCGAGGTTCTTGTCGGGGAGAAAAACGACTTCCTTGCCCCCGGGGATTCCCTCAACCACCTTGACTGCACTCGCGCTGGTGACCACGAGGTCGACCTCCGCTTTCACTTCGGCAGTCGTGTTCACATAGGCGATAATAAACGCCTCAGGGTGTTTCTTTCTGAGTTCCTTCACCGTGTCCGGGTCGATCATTTTCGCCATCGGACAGATGGCGGAATAATCGGGTGCGATTACTTTCTTTTCCGGAGAAAGGATCTTCGCGGTCTCGGCCATGAATCGGACACCGCAGAAAACAATCAGGTCCGTGTCAACGCTCGCTGCGATTCTCGCAAGTTCAAGGCTGTCACCCACATAGTCAGCGACATCCTGGATTTCCGGGAGCTGGTAGTTGTGCGCGAGAATCACGCCGTTTTTCTCGTGCTTGAGTTCCTGTATTCGTCGTTGTATTGACATTTTTTTCGATCCTTCAGTTTCCCCCGTGGGGGTAGACCCTTTGCAGCCCTTTACACAAACACAGCCGTCGGGCGCACAGCCGTGCGCCCCTACAGATCGAATGCTGCCAGGCCCCTGGTGTCATGCACCGGGACCGGGACTTCCTCGTCTATCATCGCCACGATCCGGTTGCCCTCGCCGATAATCGCGATCTTCGGCGTCACAGTCTCGCTCTCGGAAACGTAACCGAAGGCCATGATGAGAACGACATCACCCGGAGATGCCAACCGGGCGCAACCGCCGTTCATACCGATAGCACCTGATCCGGCGGGAGCCTCCAGCGCATAAGTTTCAAACCTGGCGCCGTTATTCAGGTTGGCAATGAGGACCTTTTCGAATGGTTTAATCCCCACAGCTTCAAGAAGGTCACTGTCTATCGATACCGAGCCGACATAGTCCAGGTCAGCCCTGGTTACGGTGCATCGGTAGAGTTTTGCCAGCAGGAATTGTCGAAACATGGTCAGGCCTCCTCGTCCGGGTTGAGGACGGTATTATCAATCAGGCGGGTTTCCCCGAAGGACACGGCGAGCGCAAGCAACGCACGTTGTATTATGACATTGATATCCTCGAGTGTCTCTGCGTCGCGGCACTCGACATAGTCAATTCGTGCACTTCCAACAGGCTCAATAAGCTCCCTTGCGGCATGTTCGATACGCCTGGCATCTCTCTCGCCCGCATTGAAAATACGCCTCGCAGCGTTCAGCCCGCTGTAAAGGCAGAGCGCGTCGCGACGCTCACTCTCGCTCAGGCATTTGTTTCGCGAGCTCATTGCCAGCCCATCCGTTTCGCGGATTATCGGACATGGCACGATTTCGAGAGGGAAATCAAGGTCCCGAACCATCCTCTTGAGTACGAGCAATTGCTGGTAGTCTTTCTCTCCGAAATAGGCACGATCGGGAAGACAGGCGTTGAACAACTTGGCAACCACTGTAAGCACACCTCGAAAATGTATCGGCCTGCTCTTCCCGCAAAGGACCTTACTGAGGGATTCCTCCACGATGAAAACACTGCGGTCATCGTGGTACATCGCGTCAACCGGGGGGCAATACGCCGCCGTCGCGCCTGCCTCGGTTGCCAAGCGAAGATCCCTCGCTTCATCGCGAGGATACTTGTCCAGGTCTTCGGTTGGTCCGAACTGAAGCGGATTCACGAAGATCGTGACGATGGTTTCGTCGCACTCGGAAGCGCTTGCCCGTATGAGCGACAGATGCCCCTCATGAAGCGCGCCCATTGTGGGTACGCAGCCGATGGTCTTCCCCTCAGCCCTGCGTGCCCGGGACCACTCCTGCATTTCACGAGGTGTTCTCAGGACAGGCAGCAATATTTTGAGCGTATCGCTGATCACACCGATTCCTTTTCCCTGGAGCGCGAAGGATCGGAGTTGCCGTTTTCTGCCCCAGTGCCATGTGAATGCCCGTTACCGTGGGTTTCCATGAGCTTTCTAAAAACGGAGTCGTCCATGGAAAACGACTCATCATCCGATGGATACTCCCCGTTGTGGACGTCGTCAATATAGTGCTTCACAGCATCGACAACTGTCTGCCCAAGATGCGCGTACTTCCTGACGAACCTGGGCTGGTACCCGGGGAGGAGGTCCATGATGTCGTGGAAAACAAGGATTTGCCCATCGACATCCGGACCGGCTCCGATTCCGATGGTCGGGATCTTCAACTCGCTTGTGATCATCCCCGCGACTTCCTGCGGGACACATTCAAGCACAAGCGAGAACGCGCCCGCTTCCTCAACTCGCTTTGCCTCTTCAAGAAGCTTCTGGGCAGCTTTGCTCGCTCTTGCCTGAACGCGGAAACCGCCGATGGCATGGATTGACTGCGGCGTCAGTCCCAGGTGAGCCATGACAGGCACGCCTGCACTCACAAGCCTTTCCATGAGTCCAAGCAATCGGCCTGCACCCTCGAACTTGACAGCCTCACAGCAACCCTCCTTAACAAGCCGAATGGCATTCTCCACCGCCTCGTCCTCCCCTGCCTGGAAACTGCCGAACGGCATATCGCCGACCAGAAACGCTCGCTTAAGGCCGCGAGCGACCATGCGGCAGTGGTAAACAACCTCATCCAGAGTCACGGGCAGAGTAGTTTCGTGCCCCTGGACAACCATGCCGAGCGAATCGCCGACCAGGATGCCGTCGATATCGGCCTTATCCAGAAGTACTGCAGTGGGGTAGTCGTAGGCTGTCAGCCAGACGGACTTCTCGCCGCGCTTCTTCATTGCACGGAGAGTCCGGACTGTCACCTTTTCATTGTTCATCCTATCCTCCTTTCACGGTAGAACGGATGTTTCATGGTGCACGACGGAAATCGCCGGAATTAGAAAACGCCCACGCGATCCGGGCGGACGGCCCTCTAAAGAGGAGAAATCAAACTGTCTGGCCTTCCGTCTCGGTCGCATTGGATCCAAGCGGTAACCAATCTAATTTAGCACATTCTTAATCGCCCCGCAAGATGCTGAATCGGAATTCAGAACTTTCGCGAATTGCTCCACAAGCCGCTTCTGATGCTCTGTTAGCTGGCTCTGGACATCCAGAAGCGGAAACAGCACAAACGCTCGCTCGTGCCATCGCGGGTGTGGAATGATCAGCCACGGCTCGTCCACCCGAATGTCTCCAAAAAATATGACATCGCAATCAAGCGTTCTGTTGTGCGAATCCTCTGTTTTCTCGCTGCCGCGGTCCCGTCCACACCGGTCTTCTATTGAATGGCACACCTCGAGAAGTTGCTCAGCAGTAAGCGAGACATCGCAGACTATTACGGCATTGAGAAAATCACCCGATAACCCATCCCCTTCAGGTGGGGATTCATAGACTCGGCTCCAGGCGACGACATCCACTCCAGCGGAATTTTTCCACAGATCGAGTGCCGACTGGAGATGAGCTTGACGGTCGGGGATGTTGCTTCCCAGAGCTATGACAACTCGGACCGTCTCACTCCCGGTTGCAGGCTTCTCGCTCATAGAACCAGCCTCAGGTTACACGACGGATGATAGTAGACAATTCCTCAAAGTGCGAGTCCACATTGAGGGATAGGGAGGGCGAAGCTCCCGCTGAGCCGTATGCCAAACCCAAGACGGCTCGACAGGAGTCTCGCCCTCCCAGACTCTCGGGGATATCCTTCCTTTTGTCTTCAAACTAGAAAAGCTCTTCCTCCTCGTAGTACCCCTTCATCCCTTTTGCCTCCATGAAACTGTGGCCGTGGTCAATCCCGATATCGTCATCCTCGCTGTAGTCATCCGATTCATCTGAGTAGTCCGAAAGCTCACCGTCGGACCAATCACCGTGTGTTCGAAGCAATGAAGCCGCCTGGTGGGCATCTTCCAGGGGAACGAAGATGTCCACGAAATCACCCGCGCTATCCCTGCATTCGATCACGTCTCTTAGAAAACCGTCGCCATCGCGCAGGGCCACATCGCAGTCGTTTGACTCGAGGAAGGTCTTGATTAATTCTGCCTGCAAGCTGTCGGAGACCGATCGAATAGTCACCCACTGCCGCTCTTCATGCTCCACCGTAGCTTCATGTTTCTTCACTCGTTTGAGAGGCATGCCGCATCCGGGGCATTTCCTTTTACCTGAAACATACTCGTAGCTGCAATTGGGACACCACGGCATCGCAGGCACCTCTCAAGGTAGTTTTTTGGACGATTCCCTCCTGGTGGTTTCAGTCCATTTCTGAAGGATCCGGACAGGAATTATTAATCAACCGCTCACTGATTCTCAGTCCTTCAGCAGGTACGCGTTTCCCTTTCAACACATTCGATGCGCCTACGGAAAGCCTTCATACAAAAAAGACCGGGCGTTCTTGTCCCCAGGATTCACAGGCTCCTGTAGCGCCGATCAGAAGCGGAGTTCTACCTGAAGACCTTCGTGATTTTTGGGTCCAGATTATCGAACTGGGCCATATATTCCCTGCGTTCTATTTTAAGTTCCTTTACAAGCTTATCGATCTCCTTGTCGGTGTAGAAATTGTGGGGATCGAACCGGGTCATATCCACGCCGGGAATTTCCCTGGGTACCGTGTAGCCGAAAAGCGGCTCCCGAATCCATTCTATCCGGTTCCGAACGATGGCCCGGATGATCGCGGACATTTCCTTGATCGCTATGCGGTCAACCTCGCGGACAATTTTCCGGCGCCCTTGACTGTCAATCTCGATCTTCTCACCCACACCACCCGTATTGAGCAAAAAGCACCTCATCTTTTCTGAATGCTCCTGGGCAAACTCGTGGAACCGGTTGCCCTCCTCAGATGGGGCGCCGACGACGAAAGGATTGAAACCGACCACCCTCACGCTCTGACCGGCTTTCATGGGATCGCCGCCGGACGACTCGATACTCTCTCCCAGCAGGAACGCGGCTGCCGCCTGGTGTGGATCGAGCGACGCGCACATCGGAAGCAACGTGTGCCTTCGAGTTATCATCGCGATTATCAGCCCGTCAAACTCCTCTACCGGCGGAAGGTTGATACTCGGAGCCCGCCGATCTTCAAGGTCATCAAACTGAATAATCCCCCTTCCGTTTCCAGTGAGCGTGTCATCCTGAAAATCCACCTTGCCCTGATAGTCGACCATTATGTTCTCGAACGTCGCGTCGCGCTTGATCGCAGCCTCGTAGAGAACCGGCTGCTCCTCCCGATCGAGCCCGTCGGTCTTAATGAAGAAGCCTTTTTCGGTGCCGATGCAGCTACCGTCTTTATTCATGAACACAACATCGTCCTGGCAGATCCCGACACCCTCGCCTTCCTCATCGAGATGGTGATCGTGGCAGGTGTGAGTGGTCTTCCCGGTCGCGGTGAGGCCGAAAAGGATCATTCCGAACGTTGCCAGCTTGCCGTCCGGTTGTCGCGCCCGGATGATCTTGCTCCCCGCGTGAAGCCCCAGCATGCCGGCCTCCTTTGCTTTCCACATCGCCATCCTGAGGAAACCTTTTTTCACTTCGCCGTAGTAGTCGCTCCCGAGCACGATGGTCAATCCCTCTTTCGGCCATACGAGAGCCTGGCGATCTTTCTCCTGCCATTCCGGGATGAAAACG
>CBDUXL010000111.1:0-9943 GCA_965371155.1 uncultured bacterium
CATGCGAGTTTCATTCCGGCTTGCCGTAGCATTGATAATCATCCTACTTGCGGTAGGTTGCAGGCCGCCCGCTCCCACTCCCGGGCCATCGCCCGGTCCGGACAATGGAGACGAGGACGGCATCGAGCAACCTGCAGCACCCGGCGAAGAACAGGAGGATCGTGTTTACGGGGGCATCTACTTCTTCCCACTGGATACCGATCCGCCCACCCTGGACCCCGCGCAGGTTACCGATACGGTTTCCGACAAGGTGATTCGATCGATTTTTGACGGGCTGGTGAAAATCAGTCCGGAAGGCGATTATGTGCCGGCCATTGCCGAGAGTTGGGATGTCAACGACGATGGGACTGTTTGGACGTTCAATCTGAAGGACAATGTCTACTTTCACAACGGGGGGAAAGTCACCGCGAACGATTTCGCGTATTCCTTCCGACGCGTTCTGGACCCCAACACCGCAAGTCCTCGCACGTGGGTGCTTGACCGTATCCTCGGCGCGCGCGAGTTCATGGACGGCGTGAGCCAGGAAGTTGAGGGTGTCGAGGTGGTTGACGACCTTACTTTGCGCATAACTCTCGCCGAGCCGTTTGCGCCGTTTCTTGGTTTGATGGCGATGTCAAGCTCGTTTGCGGTTCCGCAGGAAGTGGTCGAGGAGTGGGGCGATTTGTTCGCATCCGAGCCTGCGGCGACCGTGGGCACCGGACCGTTCGTTATCACCAACTGGAGTCATAACAACTACATCCTCCTGCAGGCGAATGAGGAGTATTTCAACGGCAGACCATATGTTGACGGTCTCCGGTACAAGATTGTCCGCGAACCTCTTGCAAGATTGCAGGCGTTCCGCGAGGGCCTGCTGCATCACACCGACATCCCGCCCGATCTACTTCCGGAGGTCCTGACCAGGGAGGATGAAGCTGCGCTGATTGTCTCAAGGCCGCTCATGGATGTGTATAACCTCGGCTTCAACTGCGAAAAGCCGCCCTTCAAGGACAATCCGACGCTCCGTCGCGCGTTCTGTCATGCGATAGACAGAGAGTACCTGAACGAGACGGTGTTGAACGGGCTTGTCGATGAGGCCAAAAGCATTGTTCCGCCGGGGATATTCGGGTACGACGCCGGCCTGGACGGCTATGAATACGATGAGACACTCGCGCGGGAGCTCCTCGCGGAGGCGGGCTACCCGAACGGGGAAGGATTGGGAGAAATAATTCTCTACCACGACAGCCGTCCGCCTCGTCCGGAGATCAACCAGGTCGTGCAGCACAGCCTGGAGCGGATCGGAGTGGACATCACCCTTCGACAGTTGGAATGGTCCGCCTTCCTGGAGGCGGTGGACATGGGCGAACCGGCGTTTTTCCAGCTTACCTGGCTTGCCGATTATCCCGATCCGGAGAATTACCTTTTCGTGCTCCTGCACTCATCGCAATGGGGACCGCCGGGTAATTCGACCAGGTATTCGGATCCTCGTTTCGATGCGTTGGTTGAAGAAGCCGGGAAGATTACGGATCGCGATCGACGTTGGGAGCTTTACGCCGAGGCAGAGCGAATCGCATACGAGGACGCGCCCTGGCTGCTCCTGTTCACAAATCGCTGCACAATCCTGGTTTCAGATAAGGTCCATGATCTGGAGATAACAGCGCTCGACCGCGCTCCGGTTCTTCCGAGTGTGGAGATCGAGAAAGTCTGGATAGAGCAGTAGGGGCGCAGGATAGAGCCGTAGGGGCGCAGGGCGTGCGCCCTTGAGGTTGGCATGTTCACGCGGGTTTTCGCAATTCTGGGGATTTTACTTGCGCTGTTCGGCGTATTGATAGTACCCGGGGTGCTTACCCGAGGCGCGCGACGTCGCGTGTTGGCGATTCATCGTCTGCATCCTGATGACGGGGATGTCCCGTGGGATCTGGCCGGTTGGATCCCGGTGGGCCGTCTGGATTTGCGGGGTCGGGCTGCAAAGCGTGAATGGTTCTGGGCACCGAGGTTCAGGAGGGTGAAGTAAATCACGGGCAGGATGCCCGTGAAACGCAGAATCATCGGCAGGATGCCGATGGCACGATGTCGGTGGCACTTAATTAACTCCGGCGTTTTTGCCCCATCGTTCCAATTTTCGCATTATCGTGTGGCGGCTGATGCCAAGGGTCTTCGCTGTCTGGCTGATGTTGCCGTTTTGCGCATCGAGCGTGCGAAGAATATGGTCCTTCTCCAGTTCCTCCAGGGTCATCGGGCCTTCCCTTGCGGTTCCGGGAGTGACCTGCCCTTGTATGTTGGCCGGTAGGTTCTCCAACTCAATGACCGGGCCCTCCTCCAGAATCATAACCCGCTCGATGGCATTCCTCAGCTCGCGTATGTTCCCCGGCCAGTGGTAACTTCTGAGTGCCTGGGCTGCGTCGGGGCTGATCGACTCTATGCTCCGCCCCATTTCCTGGTTCAGCATCACAATGAAATGCTTCGCGAGCAGTATCACATCATCTGCCCGATCCCTCATCGGGGGAAGTGTGATCGTTATCACATTCAACCTGAAAAGCAGATCCTCCCTGAATTCACTCCTCTTGACCCGCTCGTCGAGATCCATGTTGCTCGCGGCCATAAACCGCACATCAACCGAGACAACATCATCGCCCCCGAGCCGAATGAAAGTCTTTTCCTCGATGACTTTGAGCAATTTCGCTTGAAGCGAAAGCGACATGTCGCCGATTTCGTCGAGGAATACCGTGCCCCCGTTCCCTTTTTCAATAAGGCCGATCTTCCGCTTCTTGGCGTCGGTGAATGCGCCCGGCTCGTAGCCGAAAAGCTCGCTTTCCAGAAGCGTTTCCGGGATCGCCGCGCAGTTTAATTCGACAAACGGCTGTTTTGAAAGCGGACTGTGATAGTGGATTGCCTTGGCGAGCATCCCCTTGCCGGTTCCGCTCTCGCCGAGGATAAGGAGTGTTGACGTGGGCCGCTCCGCCACCTTCCTCGCCACATCGAACACTTCCTGCATCGCGTGTGAGTTCCCGATTATGCCCTCGAAACTGAAGGTCTCCTTCAGTTGCGCAACATGGTCGTCGATTCGAATCCTCAACAGCGAAAGTTCGAGCGCCTGTTTGGTGAGTAGCTTGACTTCCTCGATATCGAACGGCTTGGTTAGGTAGTGGAACGCCCCTGCCTTCATGCACTTGACCGCCGATTCAATCCCGCCATGGGCGGTAACCATGATGACAAGGGCGTCCTTGTCCATCTCGAGAACCTTCTCGAGTACTTCCTCTCCATCGATGCCGGGGAGCTTGATGTCGAGAATGACAAGGTCGTACTTGCGGCGTTTGTACTTGTCGAGAGCTTCCTCGCCCGTTTCGGCGAGGTCGACCTTGTATCCCTCTCCTGAAAGTGATTCGTTGAAAGTCCAACGAACGAGTTCTTCATCATCCACAACAAGGATGCGCTGATTTGAGCCCATATCCTCTCTCCACGTCCTCGGTTCCCGTGTTACCGATCAGTATAGCATGACAGAGCTAAAACCCATTAACAGCTAAGACAAGACCTACTCCAGAGTAATCAGAACCTCGTCGAGTTTAACGCTTTCGCCTTCCTTGACCCGGACCTCTTTGATCACGCCATCCCGCGGGCATGTAAGCTCGTTTTCCATTTTCATCGCTTCGAGCTTGCACAGCACGTCCCCCGCTTTCACCACCTGGCCCGGCACCACCGGAACACCGATAACCTTCCCCGGCAACGGAGCGCGAATCAGATCGTCGTCGCCCCATATGCCGGTGCTCTCCGAACGTTTCAGCTTACCCTTACCCGGGAAATCCACTGTCACATCAACCGCCTGGCCTACCGCCCACACGCGCCTGGGAAGCTCACGGCCATCGAGTTCGAACTCCACCTGAAAGGAGTGATTCCCGATTATCAAATTTTTCGAGAATTGCTTCGGCCAGTCCGGCGATACGGAAATCTCCACCGGTTTGCCGTTCACCACAAGACGATCGATCGTGTCATTGAACGGAAGCTGCTCGATGTCTATGTCGTAGCGTTTACCCTCAATGTGTACGGTAATACGCATTTGCTATTGGGTCCGAGCCGGTGCCGGAACCCCGACAGAATAGCCAGTGCGCTGCTTGCTGTGCCCCGTGCGTGTCGTTGATGGCGTTGAGCCTAATAATCCTGGTCGTCGAACACTTCGGTATCGTCCATAGGCTCTTTCTGGTCTTTGGGTTCTTCCGTCGCCGGCGGCTCGGGGGCCTTGGGCGCCTCCGTTGGTTTGTGGTCCTCCGAAACCCGGGAAATGGATGAAGGCGGGCGTTCAAGGTCCTTGCGGTGTTCATCCAGGTAGAATATGTTGCCTGAGGCTTCCATTTCGAGGTCCTGGGCAATGGAGTCGTGCCATGCAGCCAGTTCGATTCGTTTGCCCAGGCTCTTGGCCGTTCTGATCGGCTCAAGGAAATCGGAGTCGCCCGTGACCAGCATCGCCGTGTCGAAAGCGTTGTTGTAGGCAAGCGATACAAGTGTACTTGCCATACCGATTGCCGCGGCTTTTTCCGAGTAGCTCGACCACTCGTTGCCGCACGCGTTACAGCGCATCTGACGCTTTCGAAGAGGGTACAGGAGCACCTCGAAATGCAGCGCCAGCTTGAGGTACTTGTACAGGTTTGTTTGATCGGCGTTGGGCGGGTCTTCCTCGCTCGCGAAGAAGTAGGTCTGCCAGATCGGCCCGCGACGCGTAATAACCTCAACCAGTTTTCGGAAATCCACTCGCCACTGGTGTTTGTAGGACCCTCGGAAGATGTAGGAGTTGTCGATAAAGCAGATAGTGCGTCCTCTTGATTCCGGCATTTTTCTTCTCTCTTTCGGATTCTTCGTTATTCGCTCTAATCTAATGATTCTATCTTAAGGGTAACTCCACGGAGGACGTGGACGACCCGACTGTTTCCAGCTTTCCTCGGGACGCACGGGTTCCAATCCGCTGACGGGCAGGCGGCGACGAGTGCGATGGAAAACCTCCACCGCCGTGGCAATCGCCGCAACCTCAGGATTCGCAAACTCGCGCCGGTTGAGCCTGTCGATGTTCTTGTCGACATACGCCGTGTCAAATTCCCCCGAAACAAATATGGGGTCAGTCATTATCGCATAGTGGAAGTTTGCAGTCGACCGTACCCCGCCGATTTTCAGCTCCAATAATGCCCGGCGCATACGGGAGACAGCCTCTTCGCGGGTGTCCGCGTGCACGATAACCTTAGCGATCAGCGAGTCGTACTCCCGTGGTATATGTGACCCTGAAAAAGCGGCGGTGTCGACTCGCACCCCGGGACCCAGCGGGAAGATGATCTGCTCGATTCTCCCCGGTGTCGGAAGGAATCCCTGCGTCGGGTCTTCGGCATTGATCCTGCACTCAATGGCGTGACCTGTGAGCTTGACATCCTCCTGATTCACATCCAACGGCGCTCCCTGGGCGATGGCGATCTGCCGCTTGATTATATCTATGCCGGTAACCATCTCGGTTACGGGATGCTCGACCTGTATCCGGGTGTTCATTTCCATGAAATAGCAGCTTCCGTCGCGATCGACGAGAAACTCTACCGTGCCGGCGCTCAGGTAGTCGACTTTTCTCGCAAGGCGGCAGGCCGCTTCGCCGATTTGCATGCGGAGTTCCGGGGTAATGGCAGGAGAGGGCGCTTCCTCGATCAGTTTCTGATGGCGTCTCTGTATCGTGCAGTCTCTCTCGCCCAAATGAATTACATTTTCAAACCCATCAGCCAGAATCTGCACTTCGACATGTCGTGGGCACTCGATGAGTTTCTCCAGAAAGATGGCGTCCGAATCGAACGAAGCGAGAGATTCCTGCCTGCACGAATCGAACTTCGCTTCCAGTTGCCCTTCATCCAGGACAATCCGCATTCCCCTGCCGCCGCCGCCGTGGGCGGCCTTGAGGATGCAGGGATAGCCGACCTCCGCAGCCAGGGTCTTTGCTTCATCCAGGGATTCAAGCGGGCCGGGGCTTCCGGGAATCGCCGGAATGCCCGTCTCAACGGCGAGCCACTTGGCCAGCGTCTTGTCGCCCATATCCCTGATGTTCTTCGGAGTGGGCCCGATGAAGATAAGCCCCGCCTTCCCGCAGCGCTCGGCAAACCCCGCGTTTTCGGAGAGGAAACCGTAGCCGGGATGAATCGCATTGCACCGCATTTTCTTGGCGGTTGTGATGAGCAGGTCCTGGTTGAGGTAACTTCCGGCGGCGTCGGCGGGTCCGATGTGCGCCACTTCATCAGCCATGCCAACCGGCAGGCTGCCGCTGTCGGGGTCCGAGAAAGCTGCAACGGTCCTGTAGCCCATCTCGCGCGCGGCCCGTATTACCCGGCAGGCGATCTCCCCACGATTCGCGAGGAAAAGCTTGGTTATTTTGCGGCGTCGAATGCGCGGCATCGGTATCTCAGCCTGTTACCTCGGATGTGAAGTATATCAGAATCTTCGGGAAGTCCAATCTTCTGCCGGGATTAGCGCTGCTATTAATCCTGCGAGCCGTCGTCTATGCCCCTCAGGCGATCCAGTGTGCTCTGTATGCGTCTTTGCCGGACGCCCAGGTCTTCGTCAATACTGAAATCAGACTCATCCGCGCCAACCAATGACTGCAATCGCTCCTTGAACGGATTGAGGTCGAAGTTCCCCTTGAATTCAAGCTCCTTGAGCAGATTGGAGACCTCTGAGGGATCGTCGATCTCCGCAAGCGTCCTCAAGCCGCCCTCACCCGCCCCGATCAACAATACCCTGTCTCCAAGCCGGACGAGGTAAAGGGTTCGAGTTGGGGAGAGACTGAGTGTGTAGAGAATCCTAAGGCAATCGGCCGATCCCGCGAGTCCGCGCACGGTGACCAATCGCTTCATCAACATGCTAAGTGCCCATATGACGCCGATCACAATAATCAGTGCGAAAAAAACCTGCACATATTGGGCTGTCGAAGGCCCCAACTGCTGGGGTTCCATATCTGTAGTAGTGAAGCTCTCCCGCGTGGGAACATCTTCAGGAAGGCCTCCCTGCCCTGATGATTCAGGACCATCCGGTAGGACAGTCCCGTCTATGCCGGTGAGGTCTTCCGGGTCGTGTGCCGACTGCGCGGTCGAGGGTAGGGGCAGTGCAACGCACCAGGAAAATATGAGCAACCCGATCAAGACAGGACGGATTCCGCACTGCATACTCGAATTGTACCCTCTTATTGGGAAACCGGCAAACCGGATTGCGGTTTTCCCGGACTTGTCCGGGTGGCAAATCAGGATTTTTGGGTTCATTAGGAGGATTTTACTCCAGATACGGCTGGTATGCTGCATTATCGCCGCCATTTGGGCTATAATGTAATATCGTGGACAGGGCAGGACTTGCAGGTAGTCCGAGGCGCCCGAATAGATATCGAACAGGAGGCCGATGATGTCTATCCGATTTGCCTGGGGAGTTGCTTCTACCCCCCTCATTTTCTTGGTTACCATGATGTTGGTAGTATCCGTTTCTTGCGGCCGTGGTGGTGGACCCACGACGCCCGATCTGGGTCCGGGCCAGGGAGCGAATGTTCTTACCCCGCCGAACGAACGAAACGCCCGAGCGCCCGAGAGCTATGCCAATCACTCGTGCTGGGGCTTTTTCACCATGGTCCTGGACAGGGAGAACGAGACGATTGAGGTCATAGAGAATCGTGAGCTTGCCGTGCACCTCAACGTTAAGGACATCCTGCAGAGTGACTGGTGGTGCCCGGCGAAGAACTGCATCCAGATCCAATTCCTGAACCTGGATGATCCGTACTACACGATCAAGGGCACGCTGGTGAACCCCACGTACTTCACCGGCTACGATGTAAGGGTGATCATTTTTCTCGACGAGAAAGGGCACGAGCTTCTCAACGCCGATGACTTCACGATGCTTTACGAGGACGGGGACGACATTAACCCGTTCCGTTCCTTCGCGAAAACAACGCCGAATCGCGAGTTTAGCCCGTATTCGAGCGCATCGGAGATCTTCGAGTTGTACGTCCCCCCGGACCCGAAAAAGTTCATGATCGATTTCGCCATTGACGCAAGCTGGCCCGATAACTGCCCGGAGCCTTATGATCTGCAGAATTTCGGCTATGAGGGCAGCATCTATCCTGATGATCCCGATCTTACGGGGATCGACCAGGGCGTGGGCATGATTTTCACCGAGGTCCATGACTGGCAGTTGAATGTGACCGAGGTATCGGTGGACACGACCCCGATCACCGGCGGGATCACGATTCTGGACTACAACATTGACAATGATCGTTGGGAAGCGACAATCACCAACAGCGAGGATGCCGATCCGGGAGAGTATGTGTGTCTGATCGCATCGTTCAGCGAGGATGATCCATCGATCGGACTATACAACTACCTGACCGTGACAGTCGACGAGACCCCGCCGCCGGCAGTCCAGACAATCTGGGGGCGTGTGGGTGACGCTGTATACCTCGATGACCTTGACGGAGCGGTGGTCAGCGTAGTCAATCAGGACCCCGTGGGCTTTACTCCGGAACTGACCTCCGTAGTCAACGGCGAATACTGCGTGAACGTGACAACCGGTGCTTTTAATGTATCGGTGACCATCGATGACGGAGTCCATCTCTCCCAGGTCGCTACGGACGTGATCGTGACGGAAAACGAAGATGTGCATCTTAATTTCGGCCTTCTCTACCCCAATCAGCCGGATCAGTATGACCCGTTTGGCTGGGAAATCGGCTGGTGGGAGATCCAGGGATTCGCCGGACGAGTGGTCGATCCCCTGGGAATGCCCATATCAGGCGCAACAATAGAATTAACTTCGCCGGATTCCCCCCTGATCGGGCAGGATATCCTTCAGGCGGAAATCACTGACGATAACGGTTACTTCTCAATGACCAATGTTTTTGTCGCTGATACCGAGTTGAGTATCCCCTTGACCACGTACCGCATGAGGGCGGCGGCAACCGGGTACTATGAAATGGATGTCGGCGTTTTCTTAGCCACTCCCAATCGAGTGCCGTACACCGTGATAGAGCTTCAACCACATGGCGAGATACCCGTTTGGGAGGAGAGTTTCGAGGATGAATCAGGATGGACGTTTGGCGGCTACTACCACAGGCAACTCTATGACCCATCGATCACGAACATGTCGTTTGATCCGATGTGGAACCTGGTTATCACGCCTCCCGATGAAGTTTGGGGTGGAGCGATACCACCACCTACAGACGGGAACTACTACCTGTGGTACGGCGTAGAGGCGGACGGCAATATTCTGGGCGCATGGTCGGGCAATGCGGGCGGGCCATATAGCGGAGGGACATCCATCTCGTGGCACAGTGGCACCGCTACAGCTCCCGCTATCGATCTCTCCGGTTACACCCAGGCCCGTGTTGAATTCGACATGTGCTACAGCATGGAGAGCATGGACGTTCCTTTTTTCGAGATAATGTATTTCTATGTGAATACCGAACAGGTTGGGTTCTACAATATCTTCGTGGATCCCGATACGGCAGCTTACACATACACCCAGCGTGGTCATAACCGAACCCTGATCTGGTGTCACTATGTCCATGACATTTCCGCGCATGCCGGTGACTTCGCAACTCTGTCGTTTTATTTCAGCACCGAGGACTCGCTGTACAACGGCTTTCGCGGGCAGTTTATCGACAACATTCAAGTCTTCGCGCAGTGACGTTACTCCATATTTGCTCAGGCAATCGGACGGCTTAATCGTCGTCCGTTTTCATTTGAATGCCGTACGTCCGGCATGCGGCTCCGCAGTCTTGAGCCTCCCCGCAGCTGTTCAGTTTTTCGTAATGCCTGCATGGATGTCGATCATTGGAGTATAATGTATGATATGCACAGTCGAGCTTGCCCTCTCCTGGTCCTGCTCTTGATTGCTTCCCCGCTTTTGATCGGTGTATCGTGCAATCGTGGTGGTGGACCCACGACGCCCGATCTGGGTCCGGGCCAGGGAGCGAATGTTC
>CBDUXL010000112.1:0-9935 GCA_965371155.1 uncultured bacterium
ATGTCCCAATCACCCTTCGAGGTGTGAGGATCACCACCGCCGGGGTCGAAATCGACTGTCTCTTGGAAACGGCCCGAAACGTAGACACTCCCAGAGCCGTCAGAGGCAACCGCATCGCCGTAATCCGCCGATGATCCACCCCACGCTCGCGCCCACTGGAAGTTACCCGATGAATCGAATTTGCTCAGAAAGGCATCCCGAAAACCATTCGAGGTGTGTGGATCGCCACCATCGGGGTCAAAATCGGCTGTGCCCGCGAATCCGCCCGTAACGTACACATTCCCAGAACCGTCAGTGGCAACTGCGTGGCCAACATCATAGTCTGATCCACCCCAGGTTCGCGCCCAGCCGGGTTCGCCTGTATATTCCACGGTCAAGTCATATCGGAAGAAAGTCGCCAGGGGATCGCTTTCGGCCTCGTTGGGAACACCCAAATGGTTGCTGTAGTCAAAACCTTCGTACTCCGCGATCACCCAATACTCGTTGCCCATGGTCATTGTCACATTGTCGGCGGGAATCTCTACGTGATAGGTCGAGTAGTGATCACCTCCGCCGGTCACAATCGCAGCGGGATCGAAATTCGCCACTGCCGACAGAACCGTCGACTCGACATAAATCGTCGAGGGTTGGTGCTCCCAGCCAAACAAGCTGATATCCAAAATCAGATCCCCGTTGCTTCCAGCGGAGTCAGGGTAATGAACGTCGCTGTTGTCAATCACCTTGCACCCGACCGCCTCCGCTGCGTTCGACGGATGCACATCCGGTCCCTCCCAGTCGGCGACTATCGCGTAACCAAACTCCATTTCTTTTGCATAAGGGAAGCGCAGGTAGTAGTTTCGCGTGTTCGTTTCACCTGCAGCGAACACGCCGTTATTGCTCGTCGTCGTCAGGAACTCCCAGACATCGTCCTTGGCGCCAAGACCATCAGCAAAATACCTATACGGGCACAGCGTGGCATCGCCATCGAAGCCCGGAGTCTGGAACACGCCCGGCGTGTAGCCAAATAAACCCGGAGTGGTGAATTCGGTTGGATTGTACCATCGCGTGTAACCCTCGGGTCCGCCACCGTCACCATCAATTGGGTCGTCCAGCATAAACTGGTCCGTGCCCAATACCGGGTAATTGAGACTGCTGTTGTAGGCCAGTGTGTCGGAAGCATCACCCATGAAAACACCGCGCACATCGTAACCGTTGTACTGGGGCATCCCGGGGAACGGATGTCTGAGTGTCACGTGGATATCGATGTCGACATAATTGGAGCCCGGCACAACATCTTGAATCTGGAAGGTCAAGTTCGCGGGCGGGTCATTCACAAACCGCACGACATTTACCGCGAACATCACCTGCCGATTGGGAATCGCTTTCGCAGTCCGGTTCTCGATGTCGATGTAGACATCGTAGTAACCCCAAAGCTGGGTATGGATTTGCCCGGTGGGACTTGACTCCGTCGTTAGCTCATGATCGGCAGCGGGCGCTACGGGATTACTGCCCCCATCCGAGCAGCCGATGGCGACGCACGCAGCAACGGCAAGCATCGCTAGAAATATTGCCAATCGATTCATGTCATGACCTCCTGAGGGCCCCCAGGTTAAAACCTGGGCTACCAACCTGGGCCACCGAGGTGCTACAAAAATGTATGACTTGCACTAGAATTGCCACTACAAACTATGTTATCAGCAGAAACGGGAATCCACAATACCGAAATCAGCACTAATTCTTCTTCTCGTCCTCATCGTCTTCCACTAAAAAATAATTCCCGTTCTCATCCGATCCGGTTCCCAGTACTTCCTTGATTTCACCTTCCTCCTCCCGAATGTATTCCAGAGCGCCGGAGTAAATCGCATCGATGATTTCAATTACAGCGCGAACATCTCCCTCATCCCGGAACATCGCCAGAATCGGCTGCGCTTTCTTCAGTTGGTAGATCATCCCGAACGGCATAGTAATAGTGATCGAGCGATCAGGATCGACTTCCATTGTGAACCTCCGCAACCAACAAGCGTACGATGAAAGCAGGGCGAAATCAATCAGTTGAGTTATCGGGAGGGAGGCCCCAATTCGACGACTTTAAACGATATTAAGAGTACCGGCGATCGCGCGTGCGGTCGCGGTGTGGATAAATTATGCCCTGGAAGCCGCTGATAAAGGGGCTGAAGGAAATTTTCGGGCCTCCCGGTGTGAAAGGTCTTGTCCTCGACGAAGACCGCCTTCACGCATTCCGTGAACTCCTCGCCCGCACGGGCATTTCCCATCTCCGCCCGCGCGACATAATGGACGGTTACCTCGCGCTTCTCCCCAGAAAGCAGCGATCCGGCAGGGGGGTCTATTACACACCGCAGCAAGTTGTGGAGTTCATTCTAGACGAGGTCATCCCGGCGCCGAGAATCGGCAGGAAGAAGGATGATCCCTACGAGGAGAACTTCCGACTGCTGGAACCTGCCTGCGGAGCGGGCTATTTCCTGCTGCCGGCGCTAGGAAGATTTCGCGATTCGTACAAACGCGCTCGTTTCAAGCCGGGCGAAGCCCTGCGAATAATACTGTCAAAGCGTCTTGCGGCGATCGATATCGATCCGTCCGCTCTCCTGATCGCCCTGGCGGCACTGCTGCAGGAGTCTCGGGACGAAATCGATCAGGCGCTTGCCGATGGCCCTCTCACATTGCATTTTCACCAGTCTGATTTTCTATACAAGGATCTCGATGGCGGGAATACGCCTCTTGGGAAGCTGCTTTCGAGCGGGATTCCGGCAATAGTGGGGAATCCGCCGTATGTCAGTTTCTATGCAAAACGCGCGAAGTCGATCTCCGATCGTCAAAGGGAGTACTATCGCTCGAACTACAGAATGGGAAAGGGTCGGATCAACACCTACTGTCTTTTCATCGAGCGCGCATTCGATCTCCTCGCGCCATCGGGTGTGCTCGGATTCATAGTCCCCAACACTCTCCTCATAATGAAATCCTATGAACCTCTCAGGCGCTACATACTCGAAAACGGCTGGTTGAGGTCTATCGTGGATCTCTCACTCAAAGTGTTCCCCGAGGTCGAGGTCCCGACCTGTGTGCTGGCAGTCGAGAAAAGGGACGATCGCGCGCTTCCATTTCCCCGGACGACCAGAACAGGATTGTGGGAAAGCGCGAGAGGCGAAGCTCCCGCCGATCTGGAATCTACCGATCAGAATGAGTTCACAAAACTCCCGTACGCAATGTTCAACATACACATCCGATCGGCGGATCGGGAAGTTCTGGATGCTATCGAGAGCGCTGGAGAACCCCTGGGAAGGGCGTTCGAGGTTCGAGACGGAATAAATCCCGCGAACATGATAAAAAAGCTGGTAGTGCACTCGGTCGAGAACCTCAACCTCCCGTTCCGACCGGTGCTTCGCGGGAAGGACATCGCTCAATATCAATTGACCTGGGATAATCTTTGGGTTCGGTACGATCGCAAATTCGCCGATAAGGAAAAAGGCGAATATTGTTTCTTGAGGGAGGAGCGTATTTTCACAGAGAGGCCGAAAATTCTCACAAGGCAGACAGCCAATCGTATCATTGCCGCGTGGGATGCAGACGGCCATTATGCGTTGAATACGTTGCATGTGACAATCCCGTTAGATGGTGATGTCGATCTCAAGTGCCTGCTTGCCCTCTACAATTCTCGTCTGCTAAATTACTACTACCGGCTTGTCTTTCCGGATACAGAGCGCGTTTTCCCTCAAGTCAAGACTATCAATGTCGAGAAACTGCCGATTCCACCCATGGACGGCAAAGCGCCAAGGATGAGGAAACTGGTTGACAGGATGCTGGAACCCGCTTCAAAGCGGGGCATTGCAGCCGACGAAGACTGCGGGTTGCTTGAAGAGATCGACAAGCTTGTCTATTCTCTCTACGGTTTGAACCCGGATCAGATTGCGCGGATTGAGCGTCGCGCATATACTTCATCTCCGAAGTCCCATAACATGTGAGGTTGTCCCGTCATGATACGAGGCCACTATTCAGTCACGTCAAATTCAAGGCGAGCGATTCTCTCGTTCGCTGCTTTATTGATCCTGGTCCTAATCGGGTTGCCTGGGATCGCGCAGGAAGTGGAAGTGACGCTTGAACCGGCGAGGGAAGACTACGGCGGCGATCCGCTGGCCCAGGTTTTTGCGGCAGCCGATGGAATGTTCAACGAAGGCCTTCTTAACCTGGATGAGGACTTGCTTCGCCGGGCGGCGGCTCAGTACGAGTACATCACTCGCGAGTTCCCGCTCGATTTACGCCATCTGGATGCCTTTTTCTCAGCCGCGTACATCTACATGGAGTACCTTCAAAGCCCGTCCGACTACGAACAGGCGTACGACCTACTGTCGCAACTCATAATGAGTAACCCGTATGAGTACAACGCGCTAGCGGATGGATATCTCACGCGAGCGCATCTCGAGTATCGCTGCACGAGAGAGTATCGGGCAGCGCAGGAGGACCTCAGCGAGCTGCTTAACAACCTCTCGCTTTCAAGTCAACTCGGACATGACGGCGTAATTGACGTGCAAGTCCTGCTCGCGAAGTGCCGTCAGAAACTCGGCGAGTATGACGAGGCTCGGCGGTTGTGGGAGGAAATCACGTTCTCGAATCCCGAGCTGGACACCGAGGGGAGGCTGCACTGGATAATGAGTTCCGGTGACTGGTTCCGGATTGACAGCGGGGGCCTCCGGTTGTTCTTCGAAAACGGTGTCGACCAGGATACGTACACTTTATGCCTCACGGAGATGCAGAGAAGTCTTGCCGCGGCGGCTTCCAAGTGGGGCTTGCACTCGGCGGGACCGGTGGATGTCTATCTTTACAATTCCTCAGATCACCTTTTTGATTACACGTTGCGTTCGGAAGGATTCGTGCTGCCTAACGATGCGGAGGTCCATCTTGCACCGGCCGACATCCGTGAGTCCGACCACCTCGCGGGGTGGGTGGTCGCACATCGGTTGAACACGAGACCTGATGTTACCGTCCTCCCGTTCCTTCGAGCAGGCTTCAACCACTACTTCCTGGGATCTCGCTCTACGCTGGATGAGCTTGCGGCAAAGGAAATCTACTATTACGGCGGCACTATTACCGACCAGGATCTTCTTTTCCCGCTCAGCTATGACTACACGTTCAGCAATGAGTATAAAAACATTGCAGCGAGCTTCATTCATTACCTGGTCGATGGCGGTCACATTAATGTCCAGGACCTCAGGCGTTTCTACCGCTTGCTGTGGGCCAGACCGGATCGTTCCTGGCAGCCGCCGCTCGTGACTGAATTGCTGCGTGGCTCTATCGAGGGAGAGACTTTGAGCTGGCAGCAGGGATTAATTATGCCCGTTCAGGTGCACGAACTGTTTGAGGCGAACCTTGGAGTGGGGCTTTCGGATGAGCTTGCAGCGTGGCAGGAAACTCTGACTGATGAGTTGGCGACTATCGAATCCGAGCTAGGCAGCTTCACAGCGGAAATCAACCGCGTGGAGCTCGACCTTTCCACACCGGAAGATGCGCTGAGAAGCTGGTGGGAGGCTTATCGTGCGGGTGACCTGGACTCGTTGATCGAGGCCAGCACCCAGGAAGTGGCCGATGTCCTGAGGGAAATGCGTCAGTTCTGGGAGGAAGAAGGCATTCTGGAACAGGTTCTATTGGACAACTTCATCCGGCCTTACCGCACCGCCCGGATGGTAGTGGTACAGCAGGGGACATTCGACGATGATCTTTATGTCTTCGAGGTTAGAATAGAGCTGGGAGACGAGATTGAGGAGTCAACGATCGTGGTTCGCAGGGAAGGAAACGTGTGGCGTGTGGACTCGAACTAACCCCGGTAACCACACCACTTGTGGTGTGGTTGTTGTGGTGTAGCGTCATGCCGCGGGCGCACGCCGTGCGCCCCTACGGTTTGGTCTGTGCTCGCCTCAGCCTTAACATCAGCACGATCACAATCACCACAATCCCCATGAAAATCAGCATATCCGGCGACACCTTCCGCCGCTCCTGCACGATGTTCACCGCGTCGAGTTCGCCGATTGCAGTCGTAGCTGCAACAATCCCATCGGCGAAATTGCCTTCCTCCAGATGCTGACTCATTATCAGGGCAATTTCCTGCCTTCGGAGCGTGGTTATCGACTCCCGGGCGACATCCTGCACCACCAGCGCAAACTTGCGGTCCGCCGTCGAGACGTATATCAACCAACCCGTCGGCTCGATAAGGTTCCGTCCCTGCAGGAAGTCGGCATAATCCTTTGCATACTCCTCCAGGTGCCATTCCTCGGTCCTGAGGGCGATAATCACATGCCCGTCCATCCCGTTGCGATCATATGCCGTCCTGAGCGCTTCCTCTATCTCCTCGATCTCCGCTTCGGTGAGCGTCCCGGTGAAATCGGTCACCAGGCCCTCGGGGAGAGGAAAGTCTCGACCTTCCTGAGCCAACGCGTTCACACCGACGGATGCAAGCGCCGCCACCAGAAATGCTGCAAGAACCGGTTTCTGCAATTTGGTCATAACCCGTCTGTCCAATATTAATGTCGATTAAGAGCGGGGTTTAAGGAACGATCCGATATCCAAACATCAGGGATGGGAGCGGTCTATCATTCGATTCTCTTTGCCTTTCCCGCTTCCATCGCGAAATGGGCGAAGTCGCCATCCCTGAAACGATCAATCTCAGGTGGCGGATCACACGCTGTGAGAAAAACCTGTCCGGGCGGAAGGAGCTCAAGCACTCGCACGCGTCTCGATGAGTCCAACTCGCTCATCACATCATCGATCAGCACTACCGGGCGGATTCCCCGCTTCTCGGTGAGCACACGGAATCTCGCCAGGTGCAGCGCAAATAACGCGCTCCGGACCTCCCCCCTGCTTGCGTACGACCTGACATCTTTGCCGTCGAGAGTCATGCCCCAGTCATCTCGATGCGGCCCAACAGTTGTGCGACTGGCTTGAATGTCCTTTTCCCGGCCGAGGCGCAAGGCTTCCAGGTAAACCTCTCGAAACGGCTCGGGATCGGGAAGATGGTCGACTTCGACCCGACACGGGATGTCTGAATTGGCAGGAAGGTAATTGAGGTCCGCCTGATAACTCTCTCCGATACCCTCGCGGAAGATGGAGTTGGTCTGCTCACCGAGTTTTGACAGTAAATGCAGACGGGCGGAGGTCACCTGTGCCGCGGCGTCCGACAGGGGTACATCGAAACTCTCAAGCACGCTGATATCCGGTCCGCCCTCATTTTTCAGCAGGCTGTTTCGTTGCTCCAGCAGTCGCTTGAAACGGCGAAGGACATCCTCATGTGGAAGCGAGTACTGTACGCATGCCAGGTCAATGAACCGTCGGCGGAGAGCCGGTTGCATGAGGAGTATCAACAGGTCCTCAGGGAAAAAATCGACTACGAGCACCTGTTCAAGGTAGTCGCGACGTCTCCTGGGTGGAGTGTCGTCGACAAGAAGCTTTCTTGATCGACCCTCCACTGTGAAACCAACGCGATGTTTCAGCTCTCCGAAAGTCAGCTCGCCCTCCAGTTGGAAACCCGTCTCGCCCTTTCTCGTGCACTCGGCGACAGTGCCTCTTTTTCCTCTTAGTGCGACAAGCCAGTGCAGCGCCTCGAGCAGGTTGGTCTTGCCCTGCCCATTTCCGCCGGAGACGAAATTGACCCTCGGCGAGAACTCGAGAGTGTCGGGTGCGAGATTGCGGAAGTTTCGAGGTGTCAAGGAATGAATGATCATTCGCGCGGATTGTAGCACAGAGAAAAAGGCAGCGATTGTGCAGACTGAGACAGCGGTTTTATCGGATTGCAGGAGTCCGGATGAAGAATCCCGAAACCCGCTCCCTGGAAAACTATATTATGGTATACTTTTAAGGCCTTTCGGCAATACCTTCCACTGGAGGCATGTATTGACTACCGGGCGGGTTAAGTGGTTCAACACAGCGACAGGCTATGGCTTCATTGAGCGCGAGGGGGAAAGCGATGTTTTCGTGCATTACTCCTCGGTCGAGATGGACGGCTTCAAGGACCTGAGAGAAGGCCAGATGGTGTCGTTTGATGTAGTCGACACCTCCAAGGGACTTCAGGCAGCCAACGTTCGGCTGGTTGAGGCCGACACTGGAACTCCCCTCGAGGCGCGTGACGCAACACCGTCACCGGACCGGGAGGTCTCCCCGGAGTCGGACCAATTCGATAATTCGTTCGATGGAGAACCCCTTTAAGCAGTGCTGGAACCCGTATCACCAAGAACCCTCTCCGAATCACGGAGAGGGTCTCTTTAGTGTGCATTGAGAAGACAGGCCCAGGATAGGTGTCTCCTTTGGTTTCATGCTTTATTAAATGCGATTAGTCTTAACTGTGATTAGTAAAATTTATTCACATCTTTCTCACATTCTCTTGATTTCATAGAGATATCGGGTATATTGAGAATGTATTGAACGCTGTGTGAGCAACCGTTCAAAGGAGGTGAAGTAGGATGAGAAGTCGCCCTGTTTGGAGGAGTCGGGCGAATCCTCTCTTTCTGCTGCTCTTGGCTGCAATTTTGATTGGATGCGCGGAAACGAACCCCGTGTATCCCGACAGGCCATCCCACGAAACCGACCCATACTCAACCGTTGCCGCTTTGACGCAACGCGCGGACAGCGGGCCCTATCGGTTGTGGGGTCAATGGAGGTGGTTCATCTCGGAGGACCACAGCGAGATAGAAATCGTCCCCCTGAGGGCGGGCGATTTCCATTTCAACGCGCTCAAGTTTCTGGAGGGCGGGCCATGCTACGACTGCCTGACAATCGACTCCATCAGTCCGGGTTCGGAGCCTGGGACGGTGGATATCGAGGTCACGATCCGGCACCCGTTCCCATCCGATAACCTTGTCTACACCGGGTTCGATGTAAAGGGGATTCTGATGTTCTCTTCGTCGTATCACTGTCACACCAGCGGAGGGCAAGGCAATTACCCTCCCGATGGAGAGCCGGCAAGGATATCGTGGCGCGAGTACGGTGATCCGGAGGTGCTGAATCCCGACGGGTACAGCTACCGATGGAGCCCTTCATACGATTCGGGAAGCTCGCAGCCTATCCTGAACTACTGGCCGGGGAACTACGCCCTGGGCGAGCCGGACGCTCACATCAACGCGCACATGAATTACTACACACATGAAAACCGGCACATGTTCTATCCTGGTTATGAGGTTACCCGGACCTATAGCGTGTGGCTTCCTCCCGGACCGATTACCTCCGGATATGCCGTGGAAGCGTGTTGGGAGCCTCCGCTGGTGGATCCGGTCAATGATCCTGCGAATGATTTTCCCATCACTGCCAACCAACCGGAGCCGTACCTGTTTACCTACGAGTGGAACAATGGTGAGCCGGTCACGGAAGACGCGCCTGCATGCTGCGGCTGGACATCGGACTGTAACGATCAAAGCATACAGATTGAGCGATGGTATGGCGATGATGTGATTTATACGACCATTCAAATGGAAAACTTCGGGTACGGTTCCGGCTGGCCAGTATCTGGGATTCCGTGCGACGATCCGCTTGATGGTTATCGTGGAATGGGGTTGGACCCGAGCTGGTTCAATGACGGCCAGTACCGCTGGCTCGTGCATGCATACAACCCGGCGTTCTTTGGTGTTAACAAGTACAATCTTGTCTTCACAATGATCGATTTTGAGATAGATCTTGATTGACATGACCTGACGGCGGGGGAAAGGAAATCCAGATAATCCGGCTTATTCGATTCTAGGCGGGCACCCTGTGAGGGTGATAGCCACACACGGCTATACAGATTGATTGAGCGTCTAATCCTTTGCCGGCCAATCACTTATCGGGGTTCTCACCCCGATTTTTTGATTATGGGCCAGGCCGGCGTGCCGACGATTCCACTCCTCCAGGCCACATTTCACACCAACTCAAGACTGTTTAGAACAGCATACGGGGGTCGGCTGATACTATAGTGTGTGCAGCCGGAC
>CBDUXL010000113.1:0-9818 GCA_965371155.1 uncultured bacterium
CGCAATCCCAAGCCGGTTACGGGCAAAGATGTGCGAGGTACCGTCTTCCTGAAAGGCGGTCAGGAGCTCTTGAGTGCGGACAACTGGACATCCCTGTTCGATCCGCCCGGCGATCTGCAGCGGAATCCGTTCCAGGCATTCGCCAAGGAGGTCCCCAGCAGGTCTTTTGAGGGTGGAGCGACTCATTCTGCGGTGTACCGAATTGTGCTCCCACCCAGCAGTATGCTGGTAACTTTCGTTGTCGACGCATCGTTTCCAGATAACTGCCCCGAGCCGTATGAGATGGACATTCTCAAGGGTATCGATTTCCTGGACAACCTGGGTTCGTACACCGAGACGATCGAGGTCGCCGTGCGTGACTGGCAGAGCGATATCGAGTCAGTCCAGCTCGATCTCAGCCCTCTTGGCGCAGGTTCTCCCGTCGATCTAAGCTTGCAGGGCGGACTCTGGAAGGCTGAGGTGACCAATTCCTACGGGGCGGCACCCGGATACTATAACTGCTGGCTGCAGACCAAAAGCGCCGGTAGTCCGTGGCTATACCAGCCGATCGAGATCGAGGTCAAGGGATTCGGCCAGGACCGTCTTCCCGAGGTCCTGGGTCTGATGCACAAATGGCTTTCGGACGGCTCTCCCGGCGAGACATTGACCAAGGCCAACATGCTGTATGACGGCCTCGACCTCAACTGGATCCCACCGGATCAGGGCTTCGGTGACGCCAGGTTACCCTACTACAACGCCATTCATCGCGCGCCGCTCACCACGGTTCCCTACACGTTGAACCTGCTTAACAACATCGAAAAGAACCTGGATCCACCCAAGCTATATAATGTTCTTGTAATCGGAAGCGGGCAGCTCGGTGAACAGTTCACCGGTACATCGTTCTCGTACAACCCGACATCGAGTCCCATTGCCGATGCGATGGAAACTCTATACGGTGTGATCGGCTCTTCGCTCTCTCCATCAGATAAAGCCCAGATAGCCGACGAAACAGACGATCTCCCTGAGGCTCTTCAGTACATCACCGGAGCGATGCTAGCGAGTGTTGCCGAGGGTTACCAGTATCGTCAATCGGCCATCTCCGGCTACAACAGCGATCAGAAAGAAATGCTGTTCGACAACGGAAAAGGGCTGCTTTGCGGGGAGGACACATACTTCTTCACGCTCGAAGAGGCTTGTGACTTCAACTACCCGGACATGTATCGAGCCGCCGGCCCGGTGCTTCAGGCGCTCGACCAGGTCCGCGACGCCGGTCTCTACTACGTGCCGACGGAGTCATCCGCCTGGGACTGGACCACGCCGATAGGCATTGTGACTATTGGGGGTTCGGAGAACGACACCTACGGAAGTGGTGAGTATCTTCTGATCCTCGATCCGGGTGGCAATGATATTTACAACTGCCCAGCGGGAGCCAACGTATCACTCGACAATCCCTTCTCCATCAGCATCGACCTCATGGGCAGCGACACGTACAACGATCAGGGCGGTGAGGTTTTCTCGCAAGGTGCCGGCAGAATGGGCGTCGGAGTTCTTTGGGACGTCAGTGGAGATGACGAGTACGACGATAACCGCCTGTGCCAGGGATTCGGCAACTTCGGCGTCGGTTTCCTGATCGACTCAGGCGGCAACGATCGCTACAACAATGACCGCCTCGGCCAGGGTTGCGGCTACTACGGCATCGGTGTCCTGATCGATGAGTGGGGCCATGATGAGTATGATTGCTACCAGTACTCGCAGGGCTTCGCTCATGTGAAAGGATGGGGACTCGCCTACGATCACGAGGGTAACGACAACTGGGAAGCAAACGATACGAACATAATCTACCCCAGCGGGCAAACCGATGAGCACAACTTCTCTATGAGCCAGGGTGCCGCCTTTGGGGCCCGTTTGGAGGATTCACCGGACCCAAAGTGGATGTCGGGTGGTCAGGGAATCCTGTTCGACCATGCCGGCGATGACGTCTACTCCTGCGGCGTGTTCGGTCAGTCCACCGCATACTGGTTCGGAACGGGAATTCTGGCAGACTACGGCGGAGTCGACACAATGAGAGGCATCTGGTACGTGCAGTCGGGAGCCGCTCACTACGGCACCAGTGTCCTGCTTGCCAAAGGTGACGAGGACGACACCTACAGAGTAAGCCATAATGTCAGTACGGGCGGCGGACACGATTTCTCGAACTCCTTCTTCCTTGAGGAGGGTGGAAACGACATCTACACCAACATTCCGGGGGTAAATCCCAGCCAGTGGCCCGGAATATCTCTCGGCGCCGGCAACGACAACGGAACCGGGATGTTTGTCGATTACGCCGGCAATGACGACTACGGAAATCCCGGGGAAAGGTGCATGGGACACGGCAATTACCTCGACTTCCGAAATCGCGGAAGCTGGGGAGTTTTCATCGATATCGGCGGAACCGATTCCTATCCGCCCAGCAAGCCGGGACCGGTGCAGAACGGCACATGGTCGCTTGGTGATGTCGGCGGCGCCGGCGACTACGCCACTGGAGTTGTGATCTGGAAGTAGGATCACGACGGACTCAGGAAAGAACGGTCGCCCCTGCGTTTGGGAGACGCTCGGAGCGGCGACGTTCACGACGCCGGCAGGGACGGCAGTTTGCTGTCCATTCGGGACAATCCCACAACAAGTAGTGGGCCACCGGGGATTCGAGATTGCGGAGATTCAAGATAACGACGATTCGGTGTAGCCCGCGTTTTGGCGTGGGATTGTGGTTTCAGTATCTCCAGCGGGGTTTAGCGGTATAATACTCATTGAATGCCTCCAGCCGATCTGAAAGGTCAAGGTTTGTTTGTGCGTCTGGTCAGATCCAGCCACCTCTTTGTTTTGCTCGTGATGCTCGTCGGATGCTCCTCATCCGGATCGGATTCACCCGTAACCGGACCCATTCCTGACATCGGTGAGACCGACCGAGCGCTCGTTCTTGATCGACCCGGCGTACATCTGCAAACGGCGCAGTC
Organism: uncultured bacterium; assembly: GCA_965371155.1. GTDB lineage: Bacteria > JAJVIF01 > JAJVIF01 > JAPKYR01 > JAPKYR01 > CBDUXL01. The sequence continues at coordinate 2,973 of CBDUXL010000113.1, forward strand.
GCTCGTTTTCGATCCGGAGACGAACGAGATCACCCTCATTCCCGATCGCACATCCGGAACACATCTCGACCTCGCCTATTTCCGGCAATACTTCCCCGGGATGCTGAAAGTGGAACTTGTCGATTTCGACCTCGATCAGCAACTCGTGACACTTTCAATAACCTTCACGAATCCGCTGCAAATCTCTTTCGGCGATGTGCGCGCGATTTTTTCGCCGGACGGCTACCTGGTGCCGGTGACGTTTGATGGATGGACCACTCGAGGGGGTGGGTCGTCTGAGAAGCCAAACCTTTACTTCGGATTTGGAAATGATGCCCCACTCAGAAGACTCGAAAAAGGCGAGAGTGATACTCGTGAGATTGTGTTCCGATATGAGCTGCCCATCTCGCTGAAAAAGGTGACATTCATTCTCGACGCCACGGTTGATAACAACACGGCTGAACCGTACGCATTCGGCCCGGCCCAGTTGACCGGACGGTTTTTCCACATGGCAATCTCGGATTGGCAGGAGGATATCACCACCGCATTCCTGCATCCCGCGGTCGGGATGTGGCCGGTGCCGCTTAGAATGGCGCCGTTCGGCGAGGATGGTGAGTGGGGAACGAGCATCCCGGACATCTCGCCGGGTAACTACCACCTTCGAGTCACCGCGGAAAGCCCGGAAAGCGCGGGCGAGGACAATGAAGGCGAGCCTGTCGTCGCGGTTCACTTCGTGGATTTGCACTGGCCGCCTGAGGGTCCGCTGGTCCCGCTTCCGAAAGGCATGGGGATATTCGCCTATGGGTTCCGCGATCCGGACACAAACGCGCCGCCCGACAATGTGGAAGAAACCATAGCCAAGTTCAGGGATTCAATGGGCGGAAGTTGGGTGATGGTTCACTACGGCGCGATCTGCAACTCGGGTTACCTCTCGATGTACGAGACCATACCCGCCACCGTGAAGTTGATTCATGCCGCCGATCCGGATCTTCCCATCTATCTCAACCTCGACAAGCTTAGTTTCCCGCCTGCGAGTCAGGATCCATGCCAGCATGACCCCGAGAAGTACACCGAGCTTTTTTTCGATCACCTGCTCGAAAGCATTCGAGGACAGATGCTTGAGAACCCGGATTTCGAATGCATATCCGGAATCCATTTCGATATCGAGATTTTTCCCCAGAGTTACACGGAGGATGAGCTTCAGGCAATATACTACCGTTACGCCGATTTTCTCGGTCGACTGCACATGGAGCCTGAGTGGAGAGGTCGGGTCACACTGTTGTATGAGTTCGACCGACATCCCCACATGAGCGCGGAGGACCTTCCGTACCTGTGCACAGTGGACGCATTCTGCCCGGCGTGCTTTCACACACGGTTCGCGTGGGATTGGGACCTGTCCGAGACCACCACCCCGTTTTTCAGGCTGGAGAAGATGCTGGCGAAGTACTGTTCCTGGGCGATGCAGTACGGGCGGCCATACTACCCGATCCTTGGAACCTTCTCGGGATGGACCGACGGCAATGAGGACACGCTTGGGGAAATCACAGCGTGCAGCCCCAAGCCAAGGCGTATGATAGATGATTTCTGCTTCGGGAACAGCGATTTCGATTCGATCAACGAGTTCGAGATTGTCAAGAATCGTGACGTGCACGGGATGTACGTCGAGAGAGTAATCCTCACATTGCCCACGGGCGAGCCGGTGTTCCCATCGAACGGGCTGGCGGTGTACCTGCTAGGCGATGCCGATCCGGCGAACGAGGGCGATGATATTGTCGGTTGCCGTACCGCATACTCGATGGCCCGCGCGCGCAGAATCATCCACGAGAACCGATCCTCGCTCATGGCGGGCACAGCTACTTTCCGGTATGAGAACAACCTGTCCTGGAAAGCCGCGACGCAGGCGACCCCGCTCGCACGCGGAGAGATCGCCGGGGTGTCGGGACGGATACGCTTCAGCGATCACACGAGCATCCAGTATCATCCCGAATTGTGGGACAGCCTGAGAATCGAGCTTATTGACCCGTTGACGCCTGAAATCGTCGATAGCCTGATTTTCCGCACTTCGATCGACCTCTTCGGTGTCGAGGATGGATCGTACATATTCCCCGACCTCCCGAGCGAGATCGTGACCATCCAGGCGTTCGCGGACGGATGGTCAAGCCAGGAGGAGACGGTTGATCTTCGTGGATACTTCGTATACCGCGACAATATTGACCTTATGATGTCCCCCGAATAGGGTTTCTATCGTCCGGTCATCAAGCGTATGTCCGAAAGCTCCCCACTCTCCAACCGCACCGACCGTCATGTCGAAACACTGCAAAACGGCATGACCGTTATTCTGCAGCGAATCCCACACTACCCCGTGGTTGAGCTAAGCACTTGGGTGAGGGTCGGCTCGCGCGACGAAAAGCCCGGCGAGGAGGGTCTCACGCATTTTCTCGAGCACATGGTGTTCAACGGAACCCGGCAGTACGACCGCGATGAGTACAGGCGCATTCTGTTCAGGCTTGGCGCCGAGGACAACGCGAGCACGGAGCACGATGTCACCGAGTTCTGGCTCGGTATACCCTCGGAGCATTTCGCTCGCGGTCTTGAATTGCACCCTGATCTGATTGCCGGACCCCTTTTGACCGATGAAGATTTCGAACGCGAGCGAGAGATTATTTTCGAGGAAATCCGCGGGAGAGATGATGATCCGGAAGTGGCGATCTGGAGGGATACATTCATCGCGACTTTCCCACAAAGCGGGTATTCGCACCATATTCTGGGCACACTGGATGGACTCGGGCGGATCTCGTCCGAAACGATGCGAGCGTACTACCATCGGCATTATGTTCCGGGAAAGATGGTGCTGGTTGTTGTTGGTGATTTCGAAGTCGATCAAGCGCTTCGGTTGATCGGGGAGACATTTGGTCAAATGCCGGATCGTAAGCCGTCAGATGAATGCCCGAGCTGCAGTACAAGCCACAACCAGAGCCACAACCAGAGACATAACCAGAGACATAACCAGAGATATAACCAGGACCAGGGGACACCTCTTTTCGTCCCCGAAAAGCAGGTGTCCCCGCAAAGCAGACTGTTGACACTGTCGAGCGACATTGACACGACCTACCTCGTGATTTTCTTCAAAGCGCCGCCGATCGAGAGCATGGAAACCTACGCGCTTGATGTGCTGATGGATGCGCTTGGCGGGAATCGCACATCGAGGCTCCAGGCGCGGCTTTTCGAGGAGCTTGCGCTGGTGACCGATATCGAGGCTTATAACCTCTCGTCCATGGACGCCAGCGTGCTTGGAATTGAAGCTGAGCTTGCCGTTTCCACAAACACACAGAAGGTCATTGATGAGATTTTCAATGTTGTGACGGGAATTCTTCAGGACGGCTTTACTGAAAACGAAATCGAGCGTGTCAAAAGGGGGCTTTTGGTCGACAGGATTTTTCGCAATGAAACGCTCGACGGAATCTGCGATTTCTACGGGCTCCAGGTGTCGCTTATCGGCCTCGAAAGGACGGAGAAATATCTGGATCGCATACTCAGTGTGACGAATGAACAGGTGTCCTGCGTGGCGAGGAAGTATCTTTGTCCCGGCAATATGACAGTTGGGCTGAATCGACCTGAGAGCGAGGCGGAGAATGAGGTCACTCTTGACGCGTTCAGTCCCCCGCGATACGACCCTCCACAACTCGCTTTGCCTTTCGGAGAGATAACGACATCTTTTCCTGTGCCCGGAACAGGTCGAGGTGAATTGGGCCCGGTTGAGAGGGAAGAGCTCCCGAACGGACTGGTTTGGCTGTACCAATACAACCCGTCGAATCCAACTGTCGCGATCAACCTCTACGTTCGCGGTGGACTCGCTCACGAAACATGGGACAACAACGGTATCGCGGAGGTGACCCAGAGCGCGTTATGGAAGGGCACGATGTCGAGGTCGGTCGAGGAACTGAATCTCGCGATCGATCGCACCGGCGCGGTTGTCGAGTCTGAATGTTCAAGGGATACCCTCTCCATTGAGTCATTGTTCCTCGCGAGCGATTTCGAGGAAGGTTTCGATCTCATCTCGGATCTGGCGCTCAATCCGTCATTTCCTGATGATGAGGTGGAAAAGGTGAAGAGCGAGGTTTTGGGGGCGATTGCGCAGGAGGATGATGACCCGTTCGAGGTCGCGTTCAAGCGGCTTCGATTCGAGATTTTCGGGAAGAACCATCCGTATGGACGCCCGTATTTCGGACGCGAGGAATCCGTCAAGAAGCTTACAGTGGATGACATCAGGCGATTCCACGAGACCGCGTACTCGCCTGAGAATGTTGTTGTCGGTGTTGTCGGGGATGTTGATCGGGACCAGGCCCGAAAGCTGGTTATCGAGAAATTCGGCCGGATGAAGCGGTCCGGAAACGGTGTCCCCGAGCTTGCACCACCGGATGAGGTCGCCGGATTGAGGATTCTTACAATTCCGCGGGAAAAGAGCCAGGTGATGATCGTGGTCGGGCGACCCGGTCTGTCGGTTTTTGATGATGACTATCCTGCGGCTGTTGTCACCGAAGCTATCATCGGCGGAAACTCGTACTCTCGGCTCTACACGAAGCTCAGGGAGCGGGATGGGCTGGCGTACGTGATAGACTCAATCCTGCAGCGTGGGAGGTCGCCGGCGCTGTTCCTGACTTACATCGGCACGGCTCCCGAGAATCTTCAAACCGCGCTTGACGGGATCAGGGAAGAGTATCGGAAACTCGCCGGCGAAGGGCCGACCGATCGGGAGCTTAAGGACACCTGTGGATGGCTCAGGGGGACCACACTGATGAAGCGGCAGGGGAATCGATCGCTCGCCGAGTCGCTTATACGGAATGAGGCTGAGGGCCTCCCGCACGATTTCGAGCTTCGTCTGCTGGACAAGTACACAAGGCTGACTTCAGATGATATTAAGAGGGCTGCACAGAGGTTATGCGACCCAAATAACCTTGTTGTCTCGATTTGCGGCCCGGTAAACGAGCACGATCCGCCCTTAATTGATAATATGTAGAGGGCTGTTCGGGTCAGAAGCAGACCGGGAAATATGGCTAGTACGCGTGCCAAACCAAGACTGCTCGATCGGTTTGTGGGATGCCTTCTGGGGCTCGCATGCGGCGATGCGCTGGGTGCGCCGGTGGAGGAGTGGAGCAGGGAGATAATCAAAAGCAGCCTCGGATTCATCAGGGATTACCAGACCACGATCCTCGGTCGCGGGATTATCACGGACGACACCCAGATGGCCATCCTGCTCTCGGAGAGCATAATTCAGAACGAGCATTTCGACCCGGCTCATTTCGCGTACCTGCTCGGGGAATGGCAGCGACGGATCGACGAAGGGTCCGAACCGGGTCGCGGCGCAGGGCAGACAGTAAGTCTCGCGGCCCGCCGGTTATATAAGGGTACTTACTGGAAGCGATCCGGCGAGTTCTCCGCAGGCAACTCCGCAGCGGTGAGGGTGCCGCCTTTGGCGCTTTTCCATTGCCGAAAATCAACAGAAGTTCTAGTTCGTGACGCGGCTGACAGCTCCCTCCCGACACATACAGACCCGTTGGCGATCGCCGGCACTCAATCTTTCGCCCTGGCTATTCACTGCCTGCTTCATATGGACTACGAGAAGTTCGACCCTCAGGACTGCGCGAAGCAGATTGCCGATATGTCCCGCAAGACCAACCAACAGGTCGCGGACGTGATAGAAGACCTTATCAGCAGACTCGGCGGGCGAGACCTGAATGAGGCTGCGTTTATCGTTCCCGGTGGTCCGAGGGAAGTAACGCATTTCGATCGGAGCATTTTTCTCGAGGAGGACACCAAAGAGGTCGCCCGGATGGGCACGAGCAAGTTCATCATGCAAAGCCTGCCCGCGGCGATGTTTTGTTTCCTCGCACATCCCCGCGATCCGGAATCGGCGATTCTGTGCGCAGTCAACGCGGGCGGGGACGCCGACACGATCGCAGCCATGGCCGGAGCGCTCGCTGGTACCTTCAACGGAGCGCAGGCGATACCGTCCAGATGGCTGGTTGAGTTGGAGAAGAAAGATTACCTGATTGAGCTGGCGAATATTCTTTATGATCTCGTCACGGAGGGTCACACGCGCGAAACCAACGGCTGGCGCGTAGTGTAGGAATCGTTCGCCGGAAGCGAACGGCACTTGATGCGATTCTATCCCATCGGATTCTCTTCAGCCCCTCCCGGGCTTTTCTCCTCGGGAACGTCTCCCCTCTCAATGAACCGAAACTTGAACAGCTTCCAAACGGCCTTGATGCCGTCCTTCCAGGACACTTTCTTGCCTTCCTCGACTGTCCTTGGATGATAGGTGATCGGCACCTCATGGATTTTGATTCCCCTGTTGAGAACTCTGGCGGTCACCTCAGGGCAAAAATCAAATGCGTTGCACTGCAAGGGGAGTGACTTGATCAAATCGGCGCGGAAAGCTTTGTAGGCGGTGGCCTCATCGGTGATATGCGCGCGCGGCCAGAGCAGATTGACCGCTGTCGCCAATGCCCAGTTCCCGACACGGCTCATGAACGGAATCTGCTTGTAGTAGAAGAAATACCCCCGATTCCTGAAGCGCGATCCGTAGACCACGTCCGCTTTCCCCGCCTTGAATGGCGCAACGATCATATGGTACTCGTTCGGGTCAAGTTCCAGATCGGCGTCCTGGATCAAAACCACGTCTCCAGTGACATGCAGCAGGCCTCGACGGATCGCTGCACCCTTCCCCACGTTCACCTCGCTCGTATGAACCTGGATGACCTGGTCGGTCTGGGCGGCCTTTTGCTTGACGATTTCAATGGTGCGATCGCGGCTGCCGTCGTCCACCACGATGACTTCCTTCGGGATGTCGACAGCCAGCACCTGTTC
>CBDUXL010000114.1:0-9700 GCA_965371155.1 uncultured bacterium
CTACTCCGCGGGATATCTCAGGGCGTGGATCTTCGAGATGCAGATGCGCAAGCATCTGATCAGGGAGTTCGGGCAGGACTGGTGGAGGAATCCGGCGGCGACCGAGCCACTAAAGGAATACTGGGCCACCGGACGGATGTACATGCCTGAAGAGCTCGCCCGCAGCATATGCGGGGAGGAGTTGGATCTGGGTCCGGTGACGCGGGAAGTAATGGGGGAGGGATGATTGCGGAATCGAGATGCTGAAACCCAACGCTGGGCCGAACCGCTGAACAGGGCCTGTTGAAGAAGTCTCGATGCGAAGCATAATCGATCGGTTGATCTGGACGATGGGTGCCACCCTCAAGCAAGTCTTCGAGCTTGTGGGTGTCTTGAATAAAGGGATTGCAGTCTTCAGAAGACCACCCACAAGCTCCATTCCGGCTAGAGCCGTCATTCCGCTTGAGGGTGCCACACAGATTCTTCCCCAATTGTGTTCTTCTTTCAACAGCCCCGAACGGCCGAACAACCTGTCTGATTACCTGCCTGCCAGAACCTCCACTTCCGATCTCTTCGGCAATCCTGTCATTCCACCCAGCTTCGTGACACTCAGCGCAGCCACCATATTCGCGAATCCCGCCGCTTCAACCGGACTCATCCCCTCGGCAATACCGACGGCGAATCCGCCGGTGAAACTGTCACCCGCTCCGGTTGAATCGACCGCATCGACTTTCATCCCGGGAATCGACGTAATGCCGGATGCGTCCACTACGCACGCCCCACGTTCGCCGAGCGTAACCACCCACACTTGTGATCCATCCATAACGTTCGGATGCTTCCCGATAGGATGGCAATCGTCGGCGTTTTCGATGCTGAGACCGAAAAACTGTCCAGCTTCGATCTCATTCACCACCCAGTAGTCGACAAGATCCTGGAAGCTCTTGGGGAGCGAGTGATATGGCGCCGCGTTGAGAATCGTCGGCACGCCCGCTTCTCTGGCGAGCTTTAAAATGGTCTCGTTCACTTCATCGGGAATTTCAAGCTGAATTGAAACAATCGATGATTCTCGAATCGCTTTCCGCATGTTCTCATCAATCTCGTGCACGCGGTAATTCATGTTCGCGGTGGGGATTCCGCCGATCATGTTGATTCCGCCCGGAGCGACATAGATCATTCCGACGGCGGTCCGGTCTCCGGGAGCCACCCGAATGCCGTCCGTCGGGAATCCCTGTGCATTGAGCACTTCCAGCGTTTCGTCCCCGAAACGGTCATCCCCGATTCTTCCCCAGAATGTGATCGGAGCATCCAGGCGGAAAACCTGCATCGCCTGATTGAGACCTTTTCCTCCAATGAATGTTGAGAACTTGCTTCCGAGCACCGTCTCGCCCTTTTTCGGGAGATGTGGAAGGTTCATTACTAGGTCATAAACGATGCTTCCCACAATGCAAATCGGCTTGTGCGTTGTTTTAACCATAGCCAACCACCCAACAGGGATTTCAGGCATTGTAACGCACAATCGAGCGGCAGAGCACGTTCCGGGGACAAAAAGCATGACTCCGAAATCCTGGGAATTCCTTTCGATTTACTTATGTGGGTTACAGGTTCCCGTTCGCCAATTATTCGACGATCAGTATAATGTAGTCTGAACTTGGCCTTTTCGTTTAGAATGGGCGCTGTACCTTCCGTTCCAGCGAATCTCAATGAAAGCCGATCCTGAAAAAAGCCCGCGAGAGATAATCATCTCGCATCCGGGTACGGATTTTGACTCGTTGGCCAGCATGTGGGCCGCGCATCTTCTTGTGCCCAAGAGGCCAATTGTGATGATCGCAGGTGCGGACACAAATGTTCGCGAGTTCCTCGCCCTTTATGGGCAGGAGTTCCCTCGGCTCCGACTGAAGGACCTGGATATTGGCGCGGTAAAGTCTCTCACGGTCGTGGACTGCTCGAGCCGAAGCCAGCTTGCGCGCATCGAGGGGTTACTTGACAATCCGGGCGTTACAATCGAGCTTTGGGATCACCATCGCGCGGGCGGTCCGGACTTCCGTGTTAACTCACACCACTATGCTCCTGTCGGGGCGAACACCACGCTTCTCGTACAGGAACTCATCCGACAGGGTATCGTCCCATCACCGGTTGCCGCGACGCTTCTCATGCTGGGTATCCATGAGGACACGGGAAGCCTGAGGTTCTCATCCACCACCCCGGACGACCTTGACGCGGCAGCATGGCTCCTGAAAGCCGGCGCGGCGCTGGATATGGTGGACCGCTTCCTCGGTATTCGATTGAGTCCCACTCAGAAGAGACTTCTTACTGCGCTCAGCTTGAACGTGCGGGTGACCGAGGTTAAGGGAATACCGATCCACCTCACCAGGGCTGTCGCGACCGAATTTGTGGAGGAAATCGCTTTCCTGACACGGAAAGTCCAGGAAACCGAGAGCGCGGATGTCATATTCTCGCTGGTCGAGTTGAACGGAAGGGTTTTCATAGTGGGACGGAGCCGGATTCCGGCAGTGGATGTAGGCAGGATTCTCTCCGCATTCGGAGGGGGCGGTCACGCACAGGCAGGTAGCTGCCTTCTTGCCGAATCAACGCATCCGATTGCACTTCAGAGGCTTCTTGATGCCATCCGCGAGGAAGTGCATCCCAGCGTTGTGGCGAGGGACATAATGTCAAGACCGGTCCACAGCATCGATCCCGGTTGTTCGATTGCCAAAGCGGGTGAGGTGCTTGCGCGGCTCGGTCATTCGGGGCTGGCGGTCGTCGATGATGGGAATCACGTTCTGGGGGTCATAACCCGCCGGGAAGTCGATAAAGCGGTTGGGCACGACCTCGGACACGCTCCGGTTCGTGGGTACATGCGCCGAGATCCGGTCATTGTGAGCGAGGAAACCGGCCTTGGGGAAATACAGAATCTGATCATCGACCGGCGCACCGGCTTCATCCCCGTCGTGTTCGGTGGGAAGCTCAGCGGTGTAGTAACCCGGACGGATGTGCTCCGCGCTCTGCACAAGGCAAGTACGGCTCCCGGAGAGATGCCGGGGCGGACGCCGTTGAGAGAAGCCGAGGAAGCCGGCAATGAACTCATTGCGAGACTCTCACCATCTCACATCGCTCTGCTTGCCATGGCAGGCGAGGCTGCCGACTCGCTCAATGTAACCTGCTACCTTGTGGGAGGGATTATCCGCGATCTTGTCCTGGATCGCCCTAATGTGGATATTGACCTTCTGATTGAGGGTGACGGCGGGGCTTTCGCGAACAAGCTGGCTGAGAATCTGGATGCGCGAATCCACGAAAATCCCCGGTTCAGAACTGCGAAGATCATCCTTCCCGATGGCGGGCATATCGATGTCGCCACGGCACGGGAGGAGTTCTATGTACAGCCCGGGGCGCTTCCGACGGTCGAGGCGGCGGGAATCAGGGACGATCTGGTCCGTCGCGATTTCACCATCAACACCCTTGCTTTACAACTCAACAGTCGAGCCTGGGGACTCCTGATAGACCATTTCGGTGGACTCTCAGACATCAAATCCGGGCTTATCAGGGTGCTCCATACTTTCAGCTTTGTCGATGACCCCACCAGAATACTTCGGGGGCTGCGTTTCTCAGCGAGGTATGGTTTCGAACTCGAGGATCAGACAGGAGAGCTTCTCAGGCGTGCACTTCTGGAGGGTCGGCTTGATGATGTGAGTCCCGAGCGCATACGTGATGAGCTCTTTCTGTGTCTCCACGAGGATGAACCCTGGCAGGTGCTGAGCCGAATCTGTGAGATGGGCGTCTTTGGCGTGCTGCATCATGGCGTGCACCCTCCGATGTGTCTTGCGGATGCTGACGACCCGGTCAGGGAGGCGCTCAACTGGCTGGCCGAATTCCTTCCTGACGAGGATATGCCCCGAAAGGACCTTTCATATCTTGCGTTTCTGCTTTCGCACACCGATCCGAATGATGCGGTCATTTTTGTCTCGAAGTACAAGTTCGACGGATCGGTCCATGAAATGGTGGAAGCGCTTACTCATCTCCCCGCAGCCCAGGAAACTCTCAGGATTCGAGAACTGACTGCCAGTGATCTCGCCGAAAGGCTTCATCCCCTTCATCCGTCGTTTTGGGTCGTCCTTGCTGCTGAAACAGCGGCTGGAAGTCCTGAGCGAAAGGCGTTGCGTCGATTCCTGGAGGAACTGAGGGTGGTTCATCCGGTCGTGGATGGTGATGACTTCATCAGTGAGGGCTACACTCCGGGGCCGTTGTTCAGAAAAGCATTGGCGGCCATCAGAAAAGCAAAGCTGGACGGGAAGATTTCCACTCGGGATGAGGAAATGGGGTTAGCAAGAAGCATATTGGGATCGAAGTAACCTCTCGTTTCGGCTTCAAATCAGCGATTCTGCACGTTCAAACAGGAAGCAAACCCACCTGTCCGACCCGAAATAGTCGTCTGCGCCTTCTTTCCAGAACATCAAGTGCCCCTGAACAGGATCCTTTACGTCGATTGCGCCCACATCGGGAACCGGGGTCACCAACGCGGCATGCCTGATGCCGCGATACCGAAACTCAACGATCGCCGGTTTTCCCTCCTCGATGAATTCATCGAAGCCGATTATCCTGCGTTCAACATCGAAGCCGAAATGTCTACCCGCGCGGATTATTCCCCCGGCAGCAGTGCCGTGGATGTCGGTCCCGGCGATCTTCGCGACTTCAAAGGTAGTCGATGAAATCCCGGCCACCCTGAGAAGCATCACAATGCTCACAGGCACGCAGGAGTAGCTCGTTTCCTGCTCGAGTACGCCGTCCTCGCTCCATTTATCGGTGTGTGCCGAAAGCTCCCTCATCGCCGACCATCGCGCCCAGATCCCCACGCCGCTCCACGCCACGAAGAAGAGCGCCACCGCAATTCCCCACACCATCCACTGAGGAAGTCTGCCGGCTACCCGGAAACTCTTGAGGCTGTTGTCGATTAGTTTCACTTTTTTCGGGTAAGCGAAATTACCTGCATGTCGCTACTTTATAACATCGGACACTGATTTGACTATCCGGTAGTGGGTCAGTTTGAAATCCTCGATGCCAGAAACTCCTTGACGTTTCCATTCTGATGTGGCATGTTTAAAGTATGCCTAACCAGTCAAGCAAACCGAAAAGGAAGAAAAAACCTGCCGATCTTAACCGTATGGCTCACTCGATTATGGACGAGGCTACGAGTGAGGATCACGATCCGTATGAGGGAAAAAATCCGGCTGCGGTTGAATTAGGTAGATTGGGGGGATTGAAGGGCGGGAAGGCAAGGGCTAAGAAGCTCACCAAAGAGCAGCGGTCAGAGATTGCCAGAAGGGCAGCTAGGGCCAGATGGGGTAAACATAAAAAGAAGAAATGAATATGTTATTGCTTTAAGGCAATAATACTTGCGGTTCTAATCTATCTGTAGGATATTTTAATGTGCGCTCCTCATCTCCAAGGATTTGCGCATACCCTAAAAAAGCAAAAGAAAACTTTGGACACCCTCTTGTATCTTGCTGTGCCTTATGCTAAAATGAGAAACGAATCGAGCAACACAGTCTAATGTATCTGGGACGTCAGATGTATGAGGTCTGGCGTCCCGCGCTCGATTCGTTCGTAGAAGTTTACCATACTATACCGGAGGAATCAAGATGGCCACAGCAAAAAGGGCGAGTTATGAAGATGTTTTATCTGACTTGAAGGAAGAGCGCAAGGAGCTTATGGAAAAGATTCAGATGCTTAATAACGCCATTTCGTTTATCGAAAACCGTAGAAAAGAGGTAATCGAATCTCAAAGTTTGATATTCGAAGAAACGACAACGGCGTTATTTAAAAAGAATGCTTTTAGCGGATTAACCGTTAGTGATGCGGCAATAAAGTACCTCACAGCGGTTGGTAAACCCATTTCCACAGGAAGATTAATCGATGGTATTCTTGAGTACGGATATCAATCTAATGCCAAAAACAAGCGCCATTCCATACGCAACACGCTGATTTATTTAGCAGAGGATGAAAGGTCAGATATCATTCGTACGCCAGATAATACTTGGTATCTGAAATCATGGGACTGGTATAAACCAGAAAACCCCGAGGATTAATCGGGGCTATTCATGGGGCTGTGGGAGTGGTCTCCCAGGCTGCCTTTAGAACATGCCAGCGGGTTCGATTCCCGACAGCTCCATTAAGTGCCCCGGTAGTTTAACGGATAAAACGCGGGTCTTGCGAAATCCGTACTACAGGTTCGATTCCTGTCCGGGGCACTACTATTATAATCGACTGTATGATAGAAAAATAGTGGTATAGGATAGAAAAGTCAATTTTATCAGTAAAAAACCCCTTTTTAGCTTGACTTATCTTGAGCGGTCAAGTATAATGGTCAGTATCATGAACAGGTTACCGATAGAAAAACGAGCACAAATCTTAACCTCTCTGGTGGAAGGAAATAGCATGAGAGCCACTAGCCGGATGACAGGAGCAAGCAAAAACACGATTGTAAAGCTGCTCTGTGATGTCGGATCGGCTTGCTTAGATTATCAGGACAAGGCCCTTGTAGATTTGCCTTCTACCAGAATCCAGTGCGACGAAATCTGGTCATTCTGTTACGCCAAGAAAAAGAATGTCCCCGATGAACTAAAGGGCGAGTTTGGATATGGCGACATTTATACATGGACTGCTATTTGTGCCGATACAAAATTAGTTCCCTGTTGGACTCTTGGAAGGCGTGACGCTCAAACTGCCCATATCTTTATGACAAGCCTTGCATCGAGGTTAAGCAACCGGATACAGCTTACTACGGACGGTCAAAAGGCATATCTGGAAGCCGTAGATCATGCATTTGGAGGAGAAATTGACTACGCGATGTTAGTCAAACTATATGGCGAAGAACCGGAAGGCGAGAAACGATATAGTCCGGCTACAATCAAGGGAGTCAAGCATCGGGTAATTTCTGGCGATCCCGACAAAGGGCATATTTCTACCAGTTACGTTGAAAGGCAGAATTTAACCATGAGGATGCAAATGAGGAGATTCACCAGATTGACGAATGCCTTTTCTAAGAAGGCAGAGAATCTCAGTCATGCGGTTTCACTTCATTTCATGCACTACAACTTTGCACGGATTCATAAGACCCTGAGAGTTACACCAGCGATGGAAGCAGGAATCGATAGTCATCTGAGGACACTTGAAGAAATTGCCGAATTGGCGGATAATTTTTCAAACTGACCCACTACCAACTATCCCAGCTCAGCGAATCCGGAAGAATCATCCTGTATAATCTTGGTATGGCCGCCTTCGTGAGTGAAGCGATAGTCACCGGGTCCCGTCGATATGGCGAGGCCGATCGCCTGCTCACCCTTTTCACGCGAGATCGCGGCCGGATCGGCGCGATCGCGAAGTCCGCCCGAAAACCGAAAAGCTCCATTCGAGGAGCAAGTGAACCGTTCGTGAGGGCGAAGTTCGAACTGGCTGAGGGGAAATCCCTTGCGATTGTCCGCAGCGCGGAGATAATCGAACCCCATCTGGGTCTCAGAGAGAACTGGGCCCGCTTGCAGCTTGCAGGACATGTCGCCGAGATCGCCAATAAGATGAGCGAGGAGGGCGTGCCCGATCCTGATCTTTACGACCTTCTTGCCAGGGCGCTTGATTCGATAGGCAAGGACGAAGCGAACGGAAACAGCGGGGTGGTTCGTTTCAAAGTTGGGCTTCTCGACCATCTCGGCGTTTTCCCCGACCTCTCCGGATGCGCGAAATGCGGAAGTTCGCGCGTGAAAGGGGATGTTCACCTGGATCAGGCCAACCACGGTTTCCTGTGCGGAGATTGCGCGAAAGAGTATCAGGTTTATCACCCCGTACAGATGAGCGTCCTGCATTGCGTGCACGCCATTCGGACAGGCGCCGATTTGGAGGAAACGGCAAGCGAAATCCTGGAATCAGCGGACGACCTGCTCACTACGCTTCTCCAGGCTTTCCTGCAAGCCGGTTTCAAGACCGCCCCGGCCGCTCGACAGGCCCGGTCGGCCGAACGCCGAAGGGGGAAAGACACTCTTATGAGTGAGGACAATAACAAAGGGAGCTGAATCACGGTTGAACCGCTTCAGCAAGTGTGATATCCGGAAGCTCGGAAGCCGGACAAATGCGATTTTCACCCCACATAGGAATTCTTCTTCTCATCGGCATTCTGATTTGCTTTCCCGGTTGCCATAAAGAGAGCAATCCCGCCGTTCCTCCGGCGCCGGAAGGCGATGTTGTCGATCTTGCTGAACGCAATCCCATGATGAGAATCGGTCTTCTCTCTTTTACCCCGCAGAAGCACATTTATATCTCAATTACCCGTGGGTCGCTTAAATGCTACAGCGGCGAAAGCCTCGAATCGTTCGCCGGGGGGCTCTCCGGTGATGTTCTACAGTTCACCGGGCAGGAGGGAATTATCGAGTTCACCGATGCAGGCAGCGACACTCCACTCGAGCTGGAAATGGAACTCATCCGGATCGAGCCCGCCGAGGGTGTCGAGAATGGGTTCATCGAGATCGGCACCAGCCGCTCGAACCTTCGACCCTATCGCGGTACTTTTCGTCTCATCCTTGAGGGGAAAAATCTGCTTGCAGTCAATGAGGTCCCACTTGAGGACTACCTGCTGGGAGTCGTTCCCGCTGAAGTTGATCCCCGGTGGCCGGAGGAGGTTCTGAAAGCGCAGGCGATCGCGAGTCGGACATTCGCCCTGTTCCAGAAGGCGAGATATCAGGAACGAGGATTCAATCTGGCGGACGATGAGCGAAGTCAACGCTACGGCGGGGTCGCCGTGGAAACCAAGAATTCCACCAATGCAGTGGTCGAGACAGTAAACGAAATCCTTGCTTATGATGACACACTGGCCTGCGTTGTTTTCCATGCCGAATCCGTGGAGAGAACGGCGAGCAATCTCGATATATGGCCGCACTCCGGCGATGTCCCCTATCTTGTTGAAGTTTCCGAGGTGGCCGGTGTAGTTGATTTCAGCGAGGGCGGTCGCTATACCGAGTGGTCGAACTGGGCGAGCTTCAATCAGCTTCTGACGGCGCTCAACCGCGACGGAGAGACGTTCCTGGGGGATTACCTGACCGCTATTACCGTCCTGGGAATAAGCGAAAACGGTCGAGTGCAGTCGCTTGATCTTCTGGGGGAGAAAAACCCGGTTGTTGATACGATGACATTGGCCTTCGTGCTGAACCGAAACCTCAAGCCGGATTTCCTGCCGTCCAACCATTTCAAGATCAGGCTCGAGGGTCGGGGCTACCGTTTCACCGGCTCCGGAAAAGGCCATGGAGTGGGGATGAACCAATGGGGCGCATATCGGCGTGCCGCGACTGAGCAGACACATCGATTTATCCTTGAGCAGTATTACCCCGGCTGTGAGATAACGACGATTCCACTGGACGGTCTCGAGGCAGTGCACAACACGCGAATTGATACGATCCGGTAGCAGGCCGGATGCTCCAATGAAAAAGAGTTCTTCGATAGTCACGTTTGAAGGCGCTTCAAACGGCGGATGGTCAGTCTCGGTAACCCACCGTTTTAAGGTGGGCAGGCTTGATGAGTATGCGCATATTGCAGACTAATGTTTTTTTTGAGTTACCCTCTTGCCGAAGTCCCTAATAGGGTTTATATTTCTAATGCGAGGTGCGGGAACAGGATTTTTAGCCTGTGTGGGGGCTCCCTCGCGAGGAGGATAACACAATGAAGTACATTCTGGTGCTCGTTGCTC
>CBDUXL010000115.1:0-9595 GCA_965371155.1 uncultured bacterium
ACCGTCGACTCGATGTAGATCGTAGAGGGCTGATGCTCCCACCCGAACAGGTTGATGTCCAGAATCAGGTTGCCGCCGTTCTCTGTGGGGGCAACGTAATAAACGTCGCTGTTGTCGGTCACGCTGCACGCGACCGCCTCCGCTGCGTTCGACGGATGCACGTCTGGCGCTTTCCAGTCGGCGACTATCGCATAGCCAAACTCCATTTCCTTTGCATCGGGGAAGCGCAGGTAGTAGTTTCGCGTGTTCGTTTCACCTGCGGAGAACACGCCGTCATTGCTTGTGGCTGTCAGGAAACTCCAGACGTCCTCATTGGCGCCGAGGCCGTCAGCGAAGTAATTGTAGGGGTTAAGGGCCGCTGTTCCATCAAAGCCCGGTGTGGCTGCGACGCCCTGAGTGTACGAGAATAACGGCATTCCCCCAGTGGAGAACTCGGCATAATTAAACCAGCGCGTGTAACCGTCCGGTCCACCGCCGTCGTCGTTCAGTGGATCGTCCAGCATGTGCTGGTCTGTCCCCAGGACGGGGTAGTCAAGACTACCGTTGTAGGCCAGGCTGCCGGAAGCGTCACCCATGAAAACCCCGCGCACATCGTATCCATCGTATTGATGCATCCCGGGGAACGGATGTCTGAGAGTCACGTCGATATCGATGTCGACATAACCGGAACCGGGCACAACATCTTGAATCTGGAAAGCTAAGTTCGCGGGCGGATCGTTGACGAATCGCACGACGTTTACCGCGAACATCATCTGACGGTTGGGAACCGCTTCGGCAGTCCGATTCTCGATGTCGATGTAGACATCGTAGTAACCCCAAAGGTTGGTGTGGGTCGGTCCTCTGGGAGTTGACTCCGAGGTTAGCTCGTGATTGGCGGTGGGCGTTACAGGACTTCCCCCGGAGCAGCCTATCGCGACGAATGCGGCAACTGCAAGCATCGCGAGCAATATCATCCATCGATTCATGTCACGGCCTCCTGAGAACCCAGGTTAAAACCTGGGCTACCGACCTGGGCCACTGGCCTGGTGCTATGAAGGCGTATGATTTGCACTGGAATTGCCAACACAATATATGTTATCAGCAGAAATGAGAATCCACAATACCGACTTGCCGCATAAGTTGAGAATATCGTGCTTGACCGCGTGGCTGGTGCAGAAAACCACTATTCAGTCGATTCAGTTTCCTCAATCGCGGCGATCGCCTGCTCGGCCGCCGAGCGCACATAGTCGAATTGGTCCGACTCAGCCACCGATCGAAGTGCCGAAAGCGCTCCGGACCCTTCAGGTCCGAATTTGCCGAGAGCGAAAGCCACCTCACGTCGAGTTTGCGGGTCTTCATGCGAAAGCGCATCGATAAGCGCTCCCAACGCCTGCCTGGAATCGGGCGCGAGTTGCCCCAGAGCCTGCGCGGCCGCCCGTTGCACTATTCCCTCCTCGTCATCCAGCAAATCGGCAATCCGGCCTGACGTCCATGCGGCTCTGGTTCCCAGGTTCCCGAGTGCTTCCGCCGCCCGGGCACGAACAGCGGACTCATCGTCCTGCAGTCGTTGGGAAATAGCCAATGGAATTCCCTCCACAGGGCCGATTGCCTCGAGCGCCTCAATTGCCAGGTGTCTGGTAGGCCATCGCTCTGCCTCGGTCAGAACCGGAAGAATCGCCTGAATCAGGGATTCCGCCTCCGGTCCCACTTCCGCAATTACCTTCAGGGTTTCGGAGGTGAGCTCCTCTATTCTGATGGTGATACGGAGTGAATCAATGACCTCGGGACTCGAAGGAGATATCTGTCCGAGAGCGTGAAGAATGGCGATTCGCTCGCTGTCGTATCTGCTTCGACCCAAACGGGAAACGAGCAGAGGAACAGCCTCCCCCGCGTCGGCGCCGATCTCACCGAGAGCCGTAATTGCGCCATACCTGACCCAGTACTCTTCGCTGCCGAGAGCTTCAACCAGCGAAGGAACCGCAGGGAGGCCGATCCGCGCGAGGGCATGGGTGGCTCCATCTTGCGCGTCTTCATCCTCCAACGCCTCAAGTAGAGCCGGGACCGACTCCTCGCCCAACTCGACCAATGCATCAATTGCAGCGTTCCGATTTGGATCGTGCTCCCTGCCCAGCAATTCGACCAGCCCGGGGATGGTATCCGGCAAGGGTTCCGGCTCCTTTTCTCGACGCGATTGCCCGGATCCTTCACAGCCCGTGCAGATCACGGCAAGGATCAGTAACGCTTTGATGAGGAGTGATCGCAGAGATGAGTTCCTCACGATTTCCCTCCTATGATGCTTATATCAACAGATAGCATGAATTCCAACGGCGGATGAGTATAGCGCACTTGCGTCGTCTTTTGCCAGACCCCACGGGAGGGAAGGATGTCCGCGCTCCAATAGAAGAACCGTCCCACACCGATGGGACGGCCTGCGAGATCACGAGATGTGTTCATGAAGGATCAGTTACTCTGCCACAGTCTAACTCGTGTCTCCGAATGTGGCACAAGGTATACTCGATGCACGTAACGAAGCAGCATCACGGTCGCACGCTCGGTCGGTGGAAGAAACGGCGCTCCACGGCCACGGCCACACCATCCCTCAAGGGGTGAGCGCTATGCCGAGTATGCGACCGCGAGGCATGCATGTTTCAATCACACTTCGATCCGTTCCAGCTTCCGATCCTTCGGAGGGAAAATCTTCTCCGCGGCAACTTTCAGTGCACGAGCCAGCTTCTGCTTGGTGAGATCCATAGGCTCCGAGAGCTGGTTCTCGATGAAGCTGATTGTAACCTGGCTCACGCCACTGGCTTTCGCCAGTTCCTTCTGGGTCATGAGCTTCTTGACTCTGTACTCCCTGAGGTGATTCATGCTCGTTCCTCCAACATTCAGCTTTCTCTTGACATCACACTGCAATGCCAAGACCCGGGAGCGCGGCTATACTGTCATCCGCTCCCTTCTTCTGGTCCTGGGCGGGAACAGCGTCTCGGATTCGATCTTCAACGCCCGCGCAAGTTTCTGCTTGGTGAGGTCCATCGGTTCGGAGAGCTCATTCTCGATGAAACTGATTGTGACCTGGCTTACGCCGCTGGCCTTCGCCAGTTCCTTCTGTGTCATTAGTTTCTTGACACGATATTCCCTGAGACAATTCACGCTAGCACCTCCGTAGCGTTGTTTATTTCCAGGTGTCAGGATGCCACCTCGATTTCTTATACCTACCTATTCTTGTCTCCAGCCTCGCGCGCTGAATTCAGATCAGCACCCGTGTAGGCCAGCAGAATCCGCTCCAGATCCAGCAAGTAGTACTCAGAGCCTTTTACTGCCGCGACTCCCTCCAGCAGCCCATCCTCTACACCCATTCGCCCACCGGCGACCGGCCTTCGATCCGACAAGTCGATCTCAACAACGTTGTCAAGATCGTCCACCAGAAGCCCCAATAACTCACCGGTGATCTCAACCACGACCATCGACATCTCGCTCAATCGGCACTCGTCGGGCGGTCGTTTGAGGAGATCAAGCACGGGGAAAGGTCCCCTTGAGGATGTATAGATCCCTATCAGGAGTTCCGGTCCGTCCAATGACGGCTCGAGCTGAGGATGGTGGATTATCTCCTGGACGTTGATTACGTCACAGGCATATTTGTGTTCCCCCAACCTCAGGGATACGTGTAGCTTTGGGTCGCTTTTGCGTGCGTTCAACTCCACTTCTCCAGTGAAAAGACTCCTGACACTCCTAGCATGCACAAAGGATTCCAAACACAAACCAGTCAACCTTAGGCCCTTGAAAACATTGCGCACCCTTCTGAAAGGGGCTTGATTTGCGACAATCCAAGCCTAGAGAAAAATATCGGACCATTTGCGTTAGATATTTCTGTACGTCAGATGCGGTAAAAGTGTCCTGGGTGACGGGTACTTGGGACGATACGGCTCCAGGGGATTTTCTGTCCCCTTCCAGCGGTTTGCGGACATAATGTCTTTCAGCCGCTCTTGTAGCATTCGGCCCGTAAACCGCTCCATAACTGAATCTCATTACCCGGACTCGGACTTTTTCCTTCCTTCAGCCTGATTAAGGCAAATAGCATTCCAATTGGGATGATGCTGTCGACACACCACTTTGCCCCCTTTACCCGCTCAACAGAAAAAACCCCGCCATCTCGACGGGGTCTTGAAATCCCAGGATATAATAGTCGGTTAAGGACCCATCCCGAGCAGCGCCTTGGTTGCTGCCGGGACCTGCTCAATGAGGAACTGAACGCGTCCGATCAGAAGGCTCGTACGAGCCATGACCGTGTATCCGAATGCAGCTCCGAAGGATATCATGATAAACCAGATTCCTACGGTTCCGAGCTTGCCGACAATCCCCTTATGCTCGATTGAGAAATAGAAATAAAAGAGCACACAGAGGACGGCAACGAAAACGAGCAGGATGCTGAATGTATCCCAGATCCAGAGGCCTGTGATGCCGCCCGGAGGTATATTCACCCACAGTTGGCTGATAGTCTTCTCCACCTGGCTCAGGATACTTGCGTTGAGCACCATGGGTATAAACAGTCCGCAGCCATAGCCGAGTATTATCGCCATTGGAGTCCGGCTAAGCCAGGAGACCTGCCTGATAAACCTTGCCAGCATCATCATACCCAGGATAAACGGGATGATGAGATGCCATTTTTGTTGGTAAAAGGCGGGAACGATGAACAACGGTCGGAAGACGTTCCAATAAGTGATGTTGACGAAATACCCGACCGAGATGCCGACATAGAGGTGCTCCCCGAACTTGTAGAAAACATTGTCCCTATACAGGAACGAGTACATCATCAGGGTCAGGAGTGCTCCGATGATGATGCCGATTGATTGTGCAGTTGTAAGATGTTCCATGTCGGTTCACCTTCCCTTCTTCCTGGTCAGGAAATAGAAAACGTTGGCAATAATTACAAGCAAAACGATAACCGCGTGCACGCTGGACTGTGCCGTCATTCCTCTCAAGGCGACATTGTCTTCATGCCCCGGCACAGCCAGTTGCTCGTACTCAGCGGCCCCCTTGAGGCCGCCCAGAAGTCCGTTGATCTGTCCGGTGCTCAGGTAGGGGTAGTATTGAGTCGCGGACACCGCCGTGCATCCTGCCCCCATCGGAAAGTGGTAACGTTGAGCGCCGTACGCGATCCATATCTCAACCGTAGCGCCCGCGGCTAGGTCGATCATGTAGTCAACATCGCCCAGGGAATCAAGGTCTTCCATTACAGGCATATTGGCTGTGGTGTTGCCCCGGTAGTCGGTCGTGAAGGCGGACCCGAAGTCCTGTCCGGCAGCAATGACCACCATTGCAGTTCCCACCTGGTACCCGAAGTTCACATAATCAACCCCGGGTTCGATATCCGGATATTCGAGCCTCATTTCATCGAACGCACGCTCGATCAACGCTGCGCCGTTGGGCCAGAGGGTCATCGATAGCACTCTTAGCTTCTTGTTGAAGCAATGACGGTACAGCGCCTTTGTCATGGGATATAACTCGGCTTCGCTTGCAGGGTCATAGTCACACGAAATAAACACCGCATCGCCTTCTTCAAGGTTCTCGATGAACTCATACACCGACTCGACCGAAGGACTTGTTTTCACAGGCACTTCAATGCCGGTAAGGAGAGGGATAATCACCGACAAGGCAACCAGGACAAAGATCCAGCGACGGTCGAGATTTGCAAGAGCCACCATCCAGTTCTGCTTCTCTTTCATCAGTCACCACCTCCCATGTAAGTTCGCTCGATACCGAAAATGATTCGCAGTGAAGTTGCTATCGCGCCCAACGCGATTCCCATCATGATCCCTCGCTGCGCGGCCATGGAGGGGTTGTTGAGTATCCATTCCGTAAACCAGGCAAGGAACGGCAGGGGTTGTCCAAAGGGCTGCCAGGTAATCATGTAGTCGCCCAACGGCACACGACCGAGCATAACGATGATCGCTGTGACCAACAACACGGTCGCTTCCCTTGTGCGTGCCCTGAATGCTCGATACGCCGCCGACGCAATATAGAAAGCCAGAATCGAGAACATCGTGGCCTGCATCGGCGCGAACATGTACTCGTATATCCACATAAAAGGTACATGGCGCGTCACCTGGTACGGCTCGCCGACCGCGGGACTTATTGTCTCGGGCACTGGATTCTGGATCGTCCCGATCAGGCCGGCAAGCAACATGCCGAAGAAACCCACGTAGACAACGGCGCTGAAGGCCCATCCCGGGACTTTTCGCCGCAGCTTGTGGTAGTGGTGATTGAGCAGGGAGTAAATCCCCAGAAGAATTGCAAAAGCCGCGACGATTCGAACCCACTGGGTCACGTTCTCAAGGAACACGTTCGATGCTCGGGAGGGGATGAAATACTGGAAGAAGATCGCCACTCCTATAATGAAAGCGGCAGCAATTGGTATGTGTTTTCTGAATATCTGCATTCGTTGTCACCTCCTAGAACACCTGGAAGAGTTGCTGGAAGAACTGGGGATTGGGTAATGGTAAAGCCTGAATCACACCGATGCAGATCCATATGGTGCCGACCACGAGGGCGATCATAAAAACCATCTTGCTCAGGTCCTGGCCTTTCAGAGAGCCGAGCAGCAGGGGTTCCTTGCTGAGATACGCGCTGGCCGCGTAAAGCTCCTCGCCGATCAGCGTGTAGTCGCATGCAGTAATGAAAAACGGAAGCTGCGCCAGAGCATCGGTTCCGGCAATCTGGAACGCCCCGGTTGATGCACCCGTCTCAGCGAGCAGAAGGCTCTCCGCGTAGAACATTCCCATGAAGAAGTTCGTCGCCGGTTTGTCGCGCACCATAATGCCGTCGACCGCGGCAGTGTAGGCAAACTGGTCGTCTGTCACGAAGAACACGTCGTCTTTGTTGAATGCGTCAGGACGACCGGCATCGATATATGCTTCCTGGACCACTTCCTGGCAGACAGCCATTACAATGGGGTCGCGGTGCGGATTTATCAGACGGCTGTCGTAATCAGCCACCTTTCTTGCAACGCGACCAAGTATGTTCATGCTGGCAATCGTAGCAATTTCCGAAAGGCCGCCCAGACCCGTGCTGTAGAGGATTGGGCGTCCCATCTCGGTGGCCCGACCAATAGCCTCATCAACATGGTCCAGACCTGCGATCCTTCGGACGAACAACGCCGCTCCGCCTCGCGCCCGGGTAATGAAAAACATGACCGAACCGCAGACGAAAATCGACCACCAGAAGGTGTTGGTGCGCGCGTTATTCCAGATATTTCCACTCGCCACCATCGCATCCGTGCTGCCGACCAGCCAGGCATCCGGAGGAAGCTCTTCCACCTGGAACGCAATGGCATCCTTGTCAAGCTCACCCTCAGCCACCGGAATTGTGGTTTGCACGGAGTGCCCATCATTAAACGTGGTGACTGCATCGAGTCCTGTGGGATTCTTTCCCGGTTTGGCAATTCTGATCCGGCCCTCCGGTCCTTCGATATCACTTACCAATGTGATTGTCCCGTCGTCGTTGGCTATTGCCGAGACATACAGTCTGGGATTGGCTTCATACTCGGCGTTGATTTCGCCGACAATAGCCTGTGCGTTTTGAACAGATGTATTGGACTCCGGAGTCGGCCCATAATTGATCGTCACCGTTAGAAGAGCGTAATCCAGGGGAGTAGCATAGACCCTGAACCAGTGAGGATCACGATTATCGGGAACGGAGGGTTCTCCCCCTGCGGAGCTAACAGAAGCATCGTCAAACTTGTCTGACGTGGGCTGCGACTCCAGCACAACCTTCCTGTTCCCGCGCACCTTGGCGGTGAATAGGTTGAAGTACGACCGTGTTGTAGAAAGGCCGGTGGTATCCAGGGTCACCCTTGTCGCGTATTGGTTTTCCCATGGATAGCCTTCTATACCCTCCGGCGGCTCAACGTATCCAAGAGCCACCTTCTCCCCGCCGAATGGAACCAGGTTACACGTGACCTCAAGGGCGCTGTAGTCCGGAAGCTCTTCGTCATAGACCATTGCGGTGATTGCCAAAAGGTCCGGATCGCTTGGGTCACCTTTGAAATCAACCGGGAAGGTGCCTTGAACACTCCCTCCGATGGCTTGAATCAGGCCTTCGGGTCCCTCGTACTCCTTGTAGCCGAGATTGACAAAGTCAGCTCCGTAGCTCGCCCCCGCTTCTTCAGCGACCACACCGAACGCCGTTTGGATGACCTCAGTGCCTTCCTCCTGCACAGATATGGATATCACCAGCAGGTCTCTGTCAAAACAGTGTTGGAGTATCTCGCGAGTCACTGCACCAAGCTCCTCCTGTTCTTCAGGACCGTAATCGACCGCGAGCAGAACATGGCTGCCCTTCTCAAGGTTGTTGATGAAGTCGTATAGCGACTTCACGGATGGACTGATCTCGTCAGGCGCCTCCTCGACTTCCTCTACGTCGCCCTCGAGCAATTGCTCAAGTTCATCAGGGGACAGGTCGGAAGCCATCCGAAGCCGTCGCATCACAGCAAGGTCGGTCGTGGTGTTACCGAGATAGTCCACGGAAAATGTCGGCACGAATTCTTCTTCGTCCGCGGACTCTTCCTGTTCTTCGACAGTCTCCTCTTCGGCCTCTGCTTCCCCAACCCATCTGTACTCGTAAGCGCCTTGCTCGCCTGCGACGAGACCATTGATCCTGCCTGCATCGAAGTACATCGAGAACCGGCGTTCAGCTCGTGAAGTGGTACCGATACCCATGGGGATCTGGAACTGGTCGGCAGCGCTCGCCAGCCATGTATCGATGGTTGAGTCGTCCGAGGACAGGACTACGAGACAGTCGAAATCCGCAAGGCCGGCAGGTCCTCTCATGGCCGCCATGCCAATGTACTCGATGCTGTAAGCATATACTCCGGTGTCAGGATACCTGTTCTCAAAGAATGCAAAGTGCTGGTTCTTTCCCTTGTTTTCCTCGGAGAGGAAGAATCCGAAAATGTCGGGAGATTCCCAGATATAGTTAGAGTTGGATGGGATTACGCTAATAAGCCCCCAAGTGCCTTCATCACCCGTCTCGGAGTGATATACCCAGTAGTTAAGCGGCGCACCTTCAACGGCCTCGCCGGTGGTCACATCGGTTCCCCAGGTTATGACTGAATCATCGTATAGAACCGATGGTTCCTCAGTGTCTTCCTCGGCTTCTTCAGCGTCCGCTTCGTCGGGATCCACAGGATTGTCGTTCGAGTCCCAACGAATCGCAAATCCCCCACCCTCATCGCTGGGCCGATCCCCTACCTGGAGATTGCCGGGAATTACGTAGGACTCGAAATCCGGCAGGATCTCGACAGCCACGCCTGGATGTCCTATCAGCATCTCATACTCAGCAGCGGCGCCTAGCCCTCGAATCACGCCGTAGACGGGCCCTGATTCAGGATCGAAGTGAAAAACCTCATTGCCGTCGGGATCTTCGAAAGGCAGGTAATATGGGCCGGCTGATTCATAAGTGCCGCAGACCAAAAATGGGACATCAGGAGGCATGTTGTCGATCCACCAGTCAGGCATTGGGCCGGAAGAGATATTGACCACCAGAGCAGCATCAGCGGCCGTGAGAGCCACCTGCTCATCCGCGTCGACAAAGCCAAGGTTGATGAAATCGACGCCGTACT
>CBDUXL010000116.1:0-9529 GCA_965371155.1 uncultured bacterium
CCTGGAGTTTCGATGCCCAGAAGAGGTCCGAGCGATTTCCCCGAAGCGGTTGGGTCAACAGCTCCGACCAGTTCAATTCTGCCATCGGAAAGGAACCGTCCTGCAATAGCTCGACCCATCCGGCCCGCTGTGCCCAGAAGAACGATCCGGGGTAGATTTGAAGAAGCTGTCATTTTCAAATGCTCCGTCTGAACGGACTGATCAGTTCTGTTGTTCAGGGGCGGGTGCGGTCTTCTCCGCAGATGTTTCCTCGGGTTTCTTGGCGCGTTTCGGAAGCCATCCGGGAAGAGCCATGATGATCTCCAGCACTCTCTGCGCCTCCCGAATCATCTGCTCGCGGTTGGCTGGATCCAGTTCGTCCTGAGCCCAGGTTATCGGCTCTCCAAATGCAACCTGAATCGGGCCCGGTCTGGGTAAGCTGCTTCCCGGAGGCATGCAGTCATAGGTTCCGGAAATCCGTACAGGCAAAACCGGCGCGCCTGTCATGGCAGCAAGTATAATGATCCCGGTGCGAGCTGATCCCGGGAATCCGGTTCTCGATCGGGTTCCCTCCGGGAAAAAGACGACAATATCCCCATTCTTGATTGCCTCGGCGGCGACACTGAGTGTCGAGCTTCCCCCGCCGCCGCGTTTGATCGGGATCACACCGATTGTGCGGAAATACCACTTAAGAAAGGGGGATTTCCAAAGCTCGTACTTGGCGACGAATTTCGCCCGTCTCGGGCTTGAGATGCCCACTGCAGGCGGGTCCAGATGGCTAAGATGGTTGGCTGCGATTATCAAGCCGCCCGTCTTTGGGAACTTCTCAATGTCAATTACTTTGAGTCGATGCCAAATGATGTAGTGAAGCCTGACTATCCACCATCCGAGCCGGTACCAGGGTTTCATTCCGTGAATGAACTTTGCCATTGAGCGCAGATTGTAGCACAGTACTTGCTAAGGATTCATGCCACGTCGGAGGTCGCGAGGAGAGGACGGCTGGGAGCGCCTTCGTCTCTCTAGGACCGCGAGCGTCCTCGCTCGCCTCTTCTCCAAGGAACTCTGTCCTCGTGCGAGCGGGACGCTCGCGGTCCAAGGCAGGAGAATCAAATCATGGATGCGCCCGAGTTGATCCATCGCTGGAGCGCAGGAAGGTCCGGTAGATGAGAAGGGTCAGGGCCAGGACAATCCCCTGCAATATGAAAAGCCACAAGCGGAAATCGACAGTCACCCTGTCCGGCCCATGCCTGACCAGGCTTGCGATAGGAGAGTAGTTCAGGATAGTAAATAAAGGGTTCTTGACCAGGAGCCACTGCTTATTGGAACCCTCCATGAGTATATAAAGCTGACTAAAGGGGTTCAGATTGATAAGCAGCTTAATCCACTGATGCTCTTGAAGGGTTGAAAAATAGACGCTCGCGAGCAAACCAACAATTGTGACATGCAGCAGTATAAAACCCGCGATGACCGCGAGCCTTCGACCGAGCCTTCCCGGCTCTGTTTCCCCCCTGCACACCATCTCCATAATCAGGTGCACCCAGGCGCCTGTCGCGACCGCCTGAAGGAAAGGGAAAACGTCGCAGCCGTCCAGTGGAGCGCCATAGGCAGGATTGGATGCAAGAAAAAGCGGAAGTAAGGGAAGCGCTGCAAGGGCTGATAGGGTGACTACAGCAACCATGCGAGCATCGAAAACCATGTTCTTCCTAAGCAGGGTGACCTGGAAGGCTGAGTCCGTTTCGCCGATGGGAGGGAATAGAATGGTAGCCACGAGCGGTATCGCCACTGTCGCGACCAGAAAGCAGTACGCGCCCACCACCTTGAGGAGTATGTCGGGGTGGGGATTCTCCCCGCTCATGACCATGGGCCAAATGCTGAGTGTAAGCACAATGACCGCCGCATAGTGCAGCGCGAGCACTCCGGCCAGGCCGCTCCTCGGTAAACCGCGCATGTAGTGCATGAGGACAGGATTCCCGACTCGCACGGGTGCTTCAGATGGAGCATCCATGGCTCGGACTACACTGGGCGGCGGGGTGGGAGGAATCGGCGATCGGGGTGACATGATTCAGGCAACCAGAGCGAGACCTGAACATCGTAACCGCGGGCAAATGCTTAAAGCAAGCGGGTCATATCGCGACTCAGGATTTCCGGTGGTATAATTCGTCAACGGACGGGGGATAGGCCCGGGAGAAGTCAGCCGGGAGTTTTATTGTTCGAGCAAATTGCCGGAACTGAGGTAATACATGAGTTCAGACGCTATATCCTGCAGACGCACAAGGATTACTAGATTATTGGTGTCGGCATTTGCCGTTCCGCTGATCGCGGTCGCGGTCCTTTCCGGTACAGGCCTGGGCATTCCGGGAACCGGAGCATCGGCGGCGCAGGCTGCCGACGACGGCAGGCGCGTGGTTTTGCTCGGTTTCGATGGCTTGGATTTCGATCTTGTCACCCAATACCTGGACGAAGGCGAACTTCCGAACCTTGCAAGGCTCAGAGATCGGGGGATATTCTCACCTCTGATGAGCACCACGCCGCCGGAGTCGCCGGTGGCCTGGTCCGCGTTCGTAACAGGGACAAATCCCGGAAAAACGGGCGTTTTCGATTTCCTCAGGCGGAATCCACAGACATACTTTCCCGAGCTGAACATGACCGATGTAGTCGAACCGCCTGAGTTCCGATTCGACACGGTCCCGGTGAAAGCGCCCGTACTGCGCAACGCCCGTCAAGGGCCCTCATTCTGGAGTTATGCCTCCCAGGCCGGAGTGGGGACAATCGGCATCATGATGCCCATGAACATGCCGCCCGATGAAGCCCCCGGGTCGTATGTATTCAATGGATTGGGCGTTCCGGATGCTCGCCGCACGATGGGGACCTATGTCTATTATGTGGACGACAGGGAGGTCGCCAGGGTTAGGACGAATTCTGAGGATGACACGGAGATGGGCGGCAGGGTCATTGAGGTCATCCGGGAAGGCAACGAAGTGGAAACCTTCCTCCCGGGTGCGCTTGATCCGGTGCACCCCGGCAGCTCGGATGAGTTGAGAGCGCCCGTGACGATGACAATAGATCCGTCCAGCAGCTCTGTTGAATTCAGAATCGTCAATCAGACGCCCTTCCGTTTCATTACTTTCTTTGGCGGACTGATTGTTTCCCTCGTGGTGATGATAGTTCTCTGGGCGATTCTCTCCCGCCCGATGAAGAGCATATCGAAAGCATTTCTGGTCTCTCTGATAGTATTCCTGGTTGCCCTGGCGATTCTGGGTGCTGTCTCTCGGCCCACTAAAGCGGTGGAAGTCCTTAGCATCAATGAGGGCGAGTGGAGTGATTGGATTCCGGTGAAGTACCTTATCACCGATTGGGTCGGCATGGAGGGGTTCTTTCGGCTGCACCTGATCGAGGCTTCACCCGAATTCCAGCTTTACGCCACTCCGGTGAGTATCGATCCTCGCGGAACGATGGCGGCTTTAAGCTACCCGGTCGCATACGCTGGCAACCTTCTCGATACGTACGGCAATTTCAAGACTTACGGATGGGATTCAGAGACCTGGGCATTGAACGAGAACGTGATCGACGAGGAGACATTCCTCGAGGACCTCTACTACAACTGGGACATCAAGGCGGATATGGTGGTCGACCAGATGGCGAGAGACGACTGGAGGATTTTCGCGGCGGTGTTTCAGGGGACAGACCACATCTCGCACATGTTCTGGAGGACGATTGATCCCGGCCATCCGATGTACACCGAGGAATCGGCGGAGAGGCATGGACTGGTGATTCTCGATATCTACCGTCGCGCGGATGCTCTGGTGGGCAGAGTGATTGATGAGATCCTCGATGATGATGACGAGTTGATCGTGATGAGCGATCACGGTTTCAACTCGTTCAGATACGCGGTGAATCTCAATCGCTGGCTGGTCGACAACGGCTACATGACTGAGAAGATCAGTCTGCTCAGCAGCATACTCGGCGGCGGACAAGAGAGGAGCGTTCCGGAGCTGTTCAAGCGCCAGCAGGAGTTCTTCGAGTGGGTTGACTGGTCGGAAACCAGGGCCTATGCGCTTGGACTCGGGCAGATTTATATCAACCTGGAGGGAAGGGAAGCTAAGGGAATTGTGAGCGAGAACGAGCGTAGCGACCTGATCGATGAGGTCATCGATGGCTTGCTCGAAATCACCAATCCGGAAACCGGCGAGCGGATCATACTGAATGCATACCGCGCAGACGAGATATATCATGGAGACTCGATGGAGTTATCGCCGGATATCGTCGTGGGATTTGCAGAAGGTTATCGTGTAAGCTGGCAGACGACGTTGGGAGTGGCGGCGGAAGACCTGGTCGAGCCGAACATGAAGCGATGGTCGGGTGACCATTGCTCGTACGATCCGACCATCACCCTCGGCGTGCTGTTCAGCACGGTGCCGATTACAGTTGATGATCCCAGCATTATGGATCTGGCGCCAAGCATGCTCGGTCTGGTCGGGGTCGAGAAGCCGGAGCGATGTGACGGCCGGCTGATTTTTGATGTGTCTGCATCGGACTGACGCCGTGTCAGCCAGCTTGTCTATTCGAATAATGCACGTTATATGATATCATTTTTATGATCTTAGAATTTTCTAGGGCGCACCTTTCCAGGGAGGCAAAAACCATGCGCAGAATCTCAATCATTTTGATGCTTTTTTTCTGGATTCTTACAATGTTAGCATGTGCGGAATCACGACCACAAGAATTGCACGCAGTAGAAGTTCAACCCGCTTTTTCTTCTTCGGGCTCATCCCAGCCTAACTCAGAGCCCAGTTTAAGCCCCAGAGAAGTTTTGGACCAAATCACAAGTTGTGTAAGTGGGGGCGATATTTACTCGGCCGAGGAACATATGACGCAGAGGCTTCGCAATACTCGATTTGGTATAGATAAAGATGTATTTGATGTGATCGATAGTTTTATCTGGAGCAGATCTCATTCTGCCAGCAGTGAGCTGATTGGAGACAACGTGAGTGGTCTGACAGCTAGAGTAGTTTATCAAATGCATCACCCAGATGAAGCCGGAGAGTTAATTCTCGTTGATCATTTCATATTTAAGCAAGAATCAGGTAAATGGCTTCTTGATCAGATTGATAGTGAAAGTGAATACATCCAGAAATAACAGGAACCAATCCATAGTCAAGTATCAATTCTGAAGTCCATGGATGCGGGCGGTTAGCTCAGTTGGTTAGAGCGCCTGCCTTACAAGCAGGAGGTCGTGGGTTCAACTCCCTCACCGCCCACCAAATCGGCTGGATGGACCTCACGTGCTCAGTGGGGTCTTTGTATTGAGGCAAAGAAAAGGAGCCCGGGCTCCCTGGCGGAGCTGAGAATGTCCGAAAAACGGATACGATTCGGCAAATCCCCGATCTCAATCCCCGATTTTCCTGCTTCGTCCGGTAGGATTGTCGGGCTTGGAATCGACCTTGTCGCCTCCGGGCGAGTTCGGAGGATGCTTGAATCCCATGGTGAGAGGTTTCTCAAGCGATGTTTCACGCCGGGAGAATCCGAGTTCAGCATGTCGAGGCGGGATCCGATTCCGTTCCTCGCCGTCAGGCTGGCAGCGAAAGAAGCATGTTTCAAAGCCATTGGGGGAAGAAGGGGAATGGGTCTGGGATGGCGGGAGTTCGAGGTCATATTCGATGACGAGGGCATTCCGGCGATCCGCCTGGTCGGCCCGGCGCGGGACAGAGCCGATCTGTTGGGAATCGATCGCATCTGGCTCAGTCTTACCCACGAGGATGAATGGTCCGCTGCAGTGGTGATTATGACTTGTTCGGAGGCTGGTGAGGAGACGAAGATAGTCTGAGAACAGGATACGCTGGGGGACATTTCGGCTTTAAAAATTATCTATTTAGATTGGAAATCTTTAGGTCGTTAGTGTAGAATTAGTGCTGTCTGGGGGAGAGCTAAACGTTCCTCTGCGGGAGGGGAATCCAACTGGATCGGTACTGACTGACTGCCTTTGTGCATGCGAGAGTGTGCATTTGAGGTGGAGCTTTCTCTTGGCACGCCAAGTCATGCGAGAGATTCACATACATCCTCGGTCGGCTTATACAATGGAGAGCCTTTCATGAAGTCTGTAGCTATACCAATCCGATTTGCCATCGTCTGCGTTCTCGCGACGATAGTCGTGGCTTTACCCTTCTCGAAAGCGATGGCACAGCCCCCGGTGGTTACCTCAATCGATCCGAACTTCGGCCATCAGGGGGAGCCGAACATAAACCTGACCATCACGGGGGAGAACTTCCAGGCTGGAGCGCAGGTTTTTTTCGAGAATCCCGGCATCCAGATTGACGGTCCAGTCATCGTTCTAAACTCGACAACCATCGAGCTTGTTATAGACATTGACCTGGGTGCACCGTTGGGTCTTTGCGACGTTTTTGTAATTAATCCTGATACCCTCCAGGGGGTGCTTGTCGATGGGTTCACGGTGATAGGACCGGAACCTCCGATTATCACCGGAGTGGTGCCGGATGCGGGCTACACAGGCGATGCCGGGCTGGCTGTGACAATCCAGGGCAGCCTGTTGTATACGGTCACAAGCGTCGATTTCGGTGTGGGCATTACTGTGGATTCTATCGACTACATTGACAGCGACCAGGTTGACTGCACAATCTCAATCGATTGGCTGACCGTTCCCGGAATGCGTACCGTCAGTGTCGATGGCATTGCCGGTCCGGATTCGATGGTAGATGCTTTCGAGGTCCTGGCATATCCACCGCCGTTGATTACAGGCGTTTTTCCGGATTGGGACTATCAGGACGTCATGGGGCTGGCCCTCGCAGTTACCGGAACCGGCTTTTTGGATTGTATCGACTTCGAGTTCCTCCCTGCAGGCAATGTTGTTATAACCAATATCCAGTTTGTCGGCTCTACCCTGGTAAATCTGACTGTAGATATCGATATTGCTGCGATCCCGCAGATGTACGATCTTCTCGGCTGGCATCTCGACACCCAGGAGGGGACGCTGCCCAACGCTTTCGAGGTCCGCATTCCCCCACCGGAAATCACGGGAATTGATCCCATTCAGGGTTATCAGGGCGATATTGACATACCCATCGAGATAGTCGGTACGTACCTTGCGACCGTCACCACAATCGATGTCGGCCCCCTTGTCGTTGTTGACAATATCATTGCCGGCCCGAACCTGATCACGGCTGAGATGGATATCGATCCCGCCGCGGCCCCCGGTCCCCGCGATGTATCTGTTTCAGGGCCCTGGGGCGGGAATGCCCTCATTAACGGGTTCGAGGTCCTGGAACCCCCGCCCATTATCGACGGGGTATTCCCAGGCTCGGGAACCCGAGGTGACACTGCAATCCCGGTTCAGATCACCGGGCAGAATCTTCAAAACGTGGACACGGTGGATTTCGGTGCTGGACTCACAGTCAGCAATATTGTTGCTGTGGAATCCGAGATCAACGTGGAGTTGGATATCGACATCGATGCCGACATCGGGTTCCGGGACGTCTATGTATCAGCCTACACAGGTGGGGACACGTTTCCAAATGGCTTTGAGGTTCTGATTGGTCCCGTGGAACTGCTGAATATCTTCCCGACCCAGGGCGCTCGCGGGGATGCCGGTCTGGCAATCACGGTACAGGGCTACAACCTTGATAACATCAATTTCGCTGATTTCGGTATCGACATCATCGTTGACAGCGTCATGGTGGTTTCCTCAATGCAGGTGGATGTCCAGATAACAATCGAATGGGATGCTGCACTGGGCTTTCGAGATGTCACCCTCTTGGGCATCGACGGCGAAGATACATTGTTTGGAGCATTTGAAGTGTTGATCGGGGAGGTCCAAATAGCCTTCGTTGATCCAAATCAGGGCTATCAGGAAGATACCAATCTCCCGGTGACAATCTACGGTTTCAACCTCGACAATATCAATTCGGTCAGCTTCGGCTCGGGCATCACAGTAGCTGTGATGAGCGTTGATTCCACCCAGGTGGATGTCGAGATTGACATCGATCAACTTGCCGACCCGGGGTTCAGGGATGTGACGGTTTTTGGTCTGGATGGGATGGACACACTTCCGATGTGTTTTGAGGTGCTGCCGTCGGGTCCGATCATCATCGACGTCGATCCGATACAGGGCGCGCAGGGATCGGTCGACCTGGAAATCATCATCAGCGGGTACCAGTTTGAGGCGGGCGCCGATGTGGAGTTCAGCAATCTGGATATCACGGTAAACGCTGCATTTGTGCTCAGTCAGTTGGTTATTCAGTGTTACATTGACATCCCTCTCGATGCGTCTCTGGGATTCTGTGATGTAACAGTAATCAATCCCGATCTCCAGGACAACACATTCGTGGACGGGTTTGAGGTTATCGAGCACGGAATAATACCTCCGGAGATCTACAGTCTCGATCCGATCGAGGCCTATCAGGGTGACACTGATGTGCAGATCACATTCACCGGTGCATGGTTCCAGGAAGGACTGGTAGTCGAGTTCGACAATATCGGTATTTTTGTGGTCAGCATCGGTCCGGTGACCGACTCGCAATTCGATGTGTTCATCGACATCGATGAGCTTGCGCCGTTCGGATTCTGTGATGTAACAGTGCGAAATCCCGACACCGGGGAAGATATCCTCCCCAACGGGTTCGAAGTGCTCGAGCTTATCATTCTGGAGCCGTGGATAGATGCAATAATCCCCGACGAAGGAATCCAGAACGAGACAATCATAGTTCAGGTTGTAGGCGGGGAATTTCAGGCGGGTGCCGAGCTGCAGTTTGAGGATGATGGGGTTCCCGCGGATAGTTTCTTTGACATCTTCGTCGATGTCACATCGCCCAGCTTGATTGAAGGCTACGTGACTATCCATGAGGACTGTCCGCCGGGTTACTATGACGTTAGGGTGACGAATCCGGACACCATAACCGCCGTTCTGGTGGACGGTTTTCTTGTACATGAACCTATTCCGGTGCCATGGATCGACGCCATTGTACCGGATGAGGGCTTTCAGGGTGACACATTGGCCGTGCAGGTACTTGGTGGGGAATTTCAGCCGGGTGCTGAGCTGCAGTTTGAGGATGATGGATTCCCTGCTGGCAGTTTCTTTGATGTTTTCGTGGATATGATGTCATTCGGCTTGATGGAAGGCGAGGTAGTAATCCACTGGGACTGTCCGCCTGGCTACTACGACGTTCGGGTGACGAATCCGGATACCACAACTGCCGTTCTGGAGGATTGCTTTCTTGTCGTGGAGCCATGGATCGACGCCATCGTTCCCGATGAGGGCGTTCAGGGTGACACGTTGCTCGTGCAGGTTCAGGGTGGAGGATTTCAGTCCGGTGCTGAGTTGCATTTTGAGGATGGTGGATCCCCCGCTGATAGCTTCTTTGATGTTTTCGTTGACGTGATGTCGTCCAGCTGGATGGAAGGCGAAGTCGCTATCCACTGGGACTGTCCGCCGGGCTACTACGACGTTCGGGTGACGAATCCGGATACCACAACTGCCATTCTGGAGGATTGCTTTCTTGTCGTGGAGCCATGGATCGACGCCATCGTTCCCGGTGAGGGC
>CBDUXL010000117.1:0-9511 GCA_965371155.1 uncultured bacterium
AATCAGCACAAAAGCAGCGGGTTATTCGGGTCTTCATATCCTCGACGTTCCGGGATATGAAAGAGGAACGCGAGGAGTTGGTGAAAAGAGTTTTTCCGAAGCTGCGGAGAATATGTGAGAAACGGGGAGTGACATGGGGAGAGGTGGACCTTCGCTGGGGAATCACCGACGAGCAAAAGGCTGAGGGACAGGTGCTGCCGATTTGCCTGAAGGAAATCCAAGAGTGCAGGCCGTATTTCATCGGCATGTTGGGCGAGAAGTACGGTTGGATTCCCTTGGAGATTTCTGAGGAGCTTGTCGAGCTGGAGCCGTGGCTTGCGGAGCATCGTGAGAAGTCGGTAACAGAGCTTGAGGTTCTGCATGGGGTTCTCAACAATCCCGAAATGGCCGATCACGCTTATTTTTATTTCCGTGATCCGCATTACGTCTACTCCCTGCCGGAAAACAGGAGGGCGGAACTTCTTGAAGGCCCAACGCAGGAAGAGATAGAGAAACTCGGGCCTGATGACGCAGAAAGCCGCGCGGAGAAGCGTCGGAAGAAACTTGTGGTTCTCAAGGACCTAATCAAGGCGAGCGGTATGCCGGTTCGGGAGAACTACAAGGACCCGCATACTCTCGGCGAGCTTGTTCTTGACGATTTCATCAAGTTAATAGATCAACTTTTTCCCGAGGGTGAGGAGCTTGATCCGCTCGATCGTGAAGCGGCTGAGCATGAAGCGTTCGCGCAGAGTCGGTTCAAGGTGTATATCGGACGGCAGGAATATTTCGACCGTCTGGATGAGCACGTGCAGTCAGACAGTCAACCTCTTGTTGTCCTGGGCGAATCGGGATCGGGTAAATCGGCACTGTTGGCAAACTGGGCGGCTAAGTGCCGTCAGGATCATCCTGACGGTCTTTTCATCATGCACTTCATCGGCGCGACACCGTACTCCGCCGACTGGGCCGCAATGCTCAAGCGCATAATGGGCGAGTTCAAGAGGCGTTTTGACATCAAAGGTGACATCCCCACCGAACCGGACAAGCTTCGCTCGGCGTTTGTGAACTGGCTCCACATGGCGAACGCAAGGGTTGGAGACGGGCGTATCGTTTTGATCCTCGATGCTCTGAACCAACTTGAGGACCGCGACAGCGCACCCGATCTTGTCTGGCTGCCACCATTCATTCCGGAGAAGATCAGGCTGATTCTATCAACGCTTCCTGGTCGACCTTTGGATGATCTGAAAAAGCGCGAATGGCCAACGATGGAAGTTAAGCTGCTCGAGGATGACGAGCGCAAACAGCTAATTCGCGATTACCTTGCGCAGTACCGAAAGAGTCTCAGCTCGACTCGAGTTGAAAAGATCGCTTCCGCCGACCAAACGCGCAATCCACTTTTCCTTCGGGCGTTATTGGACGAGCTTCGGCTCTTTGGAGTGCACCAGCATCTTGATAAGGCAATCAAGCACTATCTTTCATCGGAGTCCGTGCCTGCACTTTACGGGAAGATCCTGAAGCGTCTCGAGGGGGACTACGATCGTGAATGGCCGGACCTTGTTCAGGACGCAATGACCTGCATCTGGGCGTCGCGTCGCGGGCTTTCCGAGGCTGAGATTCTTGATCTCTTGGGGCTGGACGGGGAGCCTCTTACGCGAGTGCAGTGGGTGCATTTTCATAACGCTGTTGAGAGGATGCTTGTAAACCGAGGTGGTTTGCTCGGGTTCGCGCACGACTACATACGCGAGGCGATAGATGAGAAGTATTTTACTGACGAGAAGAAACGGAAAACCGCGCGATTGCGTCTTGCAGATTACTTCGCCGAGCAGGAGTTGAGCCCGCGAAAGGTTGATGAACTTCCGTGGCAACTTGCCGAGGCAGAATCCTGGCAGGGGCTCTGTGATTTGCTTGCCGATCTTGAGTTCTTCGATCAAGCCTGGCAGGAAAACGAGTTCGAGGTAAAACGCTATTGGGCGAAAATCGAGGATGCTTCGCCTTTGCGTCTTGTGGATGCCTATAAGCCAGTCCTGGATGCACCGGATGAGGTTCATGATAGCGAGAAACTAGTGCATGTGTCGTGGTTGTTGAATGACACCGGCCATCTCTCAGAGGCGCTTTCGCTTGGGGAATTGCTTGCCGAGCGCTACCGTCAGAGCGGTGACCTCAAGAACCTCGCAACGTGCTTGCGCGGTCAGGGGGTGATACTCTACAACCGTGGCGACCTGGACGGTGCGATGGCACAGTACAAGAATTCGGAGCGCATCTCACGCAAGCTTGGTGACCTGGATGGCCTTTCGCGAAACCTAAACAACCAGGGGATCATACTCTTGGATCGTGGCAATCTGGACGGAGCGACGGCGCTTTTCAAGGAGGATGAGCGTATCTGCCGCGAGCTTGGCGACCTGGCTGGCCTTCAGGCCTCTCTTGGCAACCAGGGGATCATACTCTGGCAACGTGGCGACCTGGACGGTGCGATGGCGCTCTTCAAGAAGGATGAGCGCATCAGCCGCGAGCTTGGTAACCCGGCCAGCCTTGAAATCTCTCTCGGCAACCAAGGGAACATACTCCAAAATTGCGGCGACCTGGACGGCGCAATGGAGCTCTACAAGGAGAAAGAGCGCATCTGCCGCGAGCTTGATGATCTGGCCAGCCTTCAGGTCTCTCTAGGCAACCAGGGAGTAATACTCTGGCGCCGTGGCGACCCGGACGGTGCGATGGCGCTCTACAAGGAGCAGGAGCGCATCTGCCGCGAGCTTGGGAACCTGTCAATGCTTCAGATCCCTCTTGGCAACCAGGGAGAAATACTCAAAGACCGTGGCGACCTGGACGGTGCGATGGCACTCCTTAAGGAAATGGAGCGCACCTGCCGCGAGCTTGGTGACCCGACTACCCTTCAGTTCTCTCTTGGCAACCAGGGCGAGATACTCAAGATCCGTGGCGACCTGGACGGTGCGATGGCGCTCTGCAAGGAGCAGGAGCGCATCTGCCGCGAGCTTGGCAACCTGGCCGGCCTGGTCATCTCCCTGGTCAACCAAGGTGATATACTCAAAGAGCGCAGCGATCTGGACGGTGCGATGGCCCTCTACAAGGAAACGGAGCGCATCTCCCGGGAGTTAGATGACAAATATGTTCTGTCACATGCCCTTGCATACCAGGCCGATGTGCTGGCCAAGAAGGGGAACCCCAACGACGCCTTCCTACTGGCCGAGGAGGCGTACCGTATGGCTACCGAGCACGGATATGCACAGATCGCCGAAAAAGAAATCAAGCCCATACTCGACAAAATCCGCTCGCAGTTGGAGTAACCGGTCCCGCCACCCCATCACTTGCCGTATAAAGGATTTTGCCTTGCGCTCCCGATTTCACCCCTCTTGATTCGAAGGCTGGCTGAGACCAATTCTATTTGAAAGTGTTTTTTCGAACTTCGGGGACAAGGCATTTTTCCCTTGATATGCGATGGTAAAGTCAGGACAACCACTGGAGAAAAATGGCATGTCCCCCGTGATCATTAGAATTTAATTGGAATTGGTATGAATCCCTCGGTGCCCCACAACTTACTGTGGGTGGGTTCCCAATCTCCGCAATACAGGATGAATTGGTCTCGATCGAGTACTGGGGGATGAACTCTCGCATCAATCTCGCTCCTCCAAACGCGGATTGATGAACCCTAAATCGTACTTATAACGCACCATCAAATCACAACATCTTCCGACAGACTCCTTGTTGCGAGATTGCGGTGCTTTCAACCTTTCACCGCATAAAGGACTCTGACTCACCACAGATATCCTGAGTCATTGGCATGGGTGGCGCCCCGCCCCCACGCGGGAGCCAAGAAACCCCATTTTCTTCAAAGGAGGCAAAAGGAGGTGAGGTTTTATAAATCTTGGCATTCAATCAGCATAAGGCACATAAAGACTGCTCAAAAATGGGGAAAATTGCCCAATTGGGTCATAATGTCCCGTTCCTTACAGATACTAGGAGTGTTATGCTGCAAATCGGGGCATTGATTGCCGTGCTGGTGGACCCGTCCGAGTGGCTGAAATGCTGATCAAAAGTGCCATTCACGCAATCGAGACGCGCTGAGGAGCTAAACCGGCGCAGGGTGGCAAAATGTCCTGCTGTTTTGGATTCCGGATTGCCTGTAGGCAACCATGATCCATCCATCGGCAGTCAATGTAGGTCAGTCGATGAGGTGGAGGAGGACGCGGCAGAATGGAGGAGATCGTGTTCGAGGGTATTAGAGTTCCATCTTGCGAGGCAGGTTCGTTAATTATACTGCCATTCCTTTTGCCCTGCGATACAACTCCCCGTGTTCTCCACTGTAAAAATGGAGTCGGCCCGATTATAATCTAATTCAGGGTCGTCCAGGAACGGGGAGACACCGTGCCGGCATTCGCTGACGAACTCTTCAAACAGCTTTCCAAGATTCCACTGCTTAAACCGCTGGAGGAGCGGCACCTTTGGACGGAGTACAAGGAGAAAAACTCCATGGATGCCAGGCAGGAGCTGATCTATCGCTATCAGCCCCTCGTCTGCAAAATCGTCACTATTCTCAGGCCTTCCGAACAGGTGTACCTCGATTTGTTCCAGGAGGGTGTGGTCGGGCTTGTGGAGGCTGTGGAGCGATTCGAGCCCGAGAGGGGTTTCAAGTTCTCTACGTACGCCAGGTTCCGCATTCGCGGACGCGCGCTCACCTTCCTCCAGAAGCACGCGAAGCATCCGCAGAACATGTCCGAGAGCGACCAACTCGCTCTTCTCATGCAGAATCTCCCCGATGAGAAACAGGATCCTGATGAGAACGCGCAGGATTCGTTTCTCCTTGATCGCATTTATGAGTGTGTCCGGCTACTGCCCGAAAAGGAGAAATCCGCGTTTGTGTCGGTAGTCCTCAAGGAGGAGGAGCCGAAAGAGGTGGCCAGGCGCATGAAGATCAGTCGCAGCTACTTGAGCAGGCTCCTGAAGAAGAGCTGGAAGCGGATCCGCGACATGCTGGAGGACCTTCGCGACGATCTCTATTGATGGCCTCGTGTGGAATGGCTCCTTCAGGATTGTACGTGGAGCGGGCAGGGATTGAGGGAATGGAGAACTCACTCAATCGGTCGCCTTGGACGACCGTTTTTTTCTGGCGCAAATAGCTTAACCGGGGTATAATATTACCTGGTAAATGTTATTGCAATTGGTGCTCTTTCCTTGCATTTCCGTTTGAGAGACTGAACTATATACGTCTGGTGATTTCAAAGAGCAATGGCTGTCAAGACTCCGATATATCTGGACCACAACGCCACTACCCCGGTGGACCCGCGGGTTCTCGAGGTGATGCTTCCCTATTTCACCGATAGATTCGGCAACGCTGCCTCAAAGAGCCATTCTTTCGGCTGGGAAGCAAATGCTGCAGTCGATCGTGCCCGAGGGCAGATCGCGTCGATCATAGGTGCTGTACCGAAGGAGGTGGTCTTCACCTCGGGCGCCACTGAAAGCGATAACATAGCCCTCATAGGTATCGCTGAGTACTACAAGTCAAAAGGCAACCACATAATCACGGGCGCGACCGAACACAAGGCCGTGCTTGATACAGCACAGTACCTCGAGAAGACCAGGGGAGTACGGGTCACCATTCTGCCTGTCGATAAACACGGGCAAATCGACCTCGATCGACTCGAAGCCTCCATCATCCCTGAGACGATTCTGATAAGCCTGATGCACGCCAACAACGAAACAGGGGTGCTTCATCCGGTTGAGGAGATCGGAAAGATCGCCGAGCGACATGGGGTCATTTTCCACTGCGATGCCACACAGGCTGTGGGGAAGGTTCCGATCGATGTCAGGAAATCAGGAATTCACCTCCTCAGTATGTCGGGGCACAAGATATACGGGCCTAATGGTGTCGGCGTGCTCTATGTGAGAAGCCGCAACCCTCGCGTGAAACCAGGTCCGGTCATACACGGTGGCGGGCACGAGCGTGGAATGCGGTCGGGTACTCTTAATGTGGCCGGGATTGTCGGAATGGGAGTCGCGTGCGAGATCTGCGAGAAGGAAATGGACGAGGAAGTCCCTCGCCTGGCACGATTGAGAGATCGTCTCCAAAACGGAATCCTAACTCAGCTTGACAATGTGTACATAAACGGTCATCCCACAGAGCGGCTCGCTTCGACCACCAACATGAGCTTCGAGTTCGTCGAGGGCGAGGGATTGATGTTAGGCATGAAGGATATCGCGGTCAGCTCCGGGTCTGCATGCACGTCCGCAACTCTCGAGGCAAGTTACGTGCTGCACGCAATGGGCTTGCCCGATGAACTTGCGCATGCATCGCTTCGATTCAGCCTCGGTCGCTGGACCACACAGGAAGAAATAGACTATGCAATAGCGAGTGTGGTAAGAAGCGTCAACTGGCTTCGCGAAATAAGCCCGCTCTACGAGATGGCCGAAAAGGGCGTGGATATCGGGAGCGTGGACTGGAACCACAAGCACCAATAGAAGGTGTTTCTGCTACAATTGGGAAAGTGTTTACCTCAGGAGAGTGATTGGGACTTATGCAATACGGCGATAAATTGATGGAGCATTTCGAGAATCCCAGGAATGTGGGTTCCTTTGATGATGACGAGCCCAATGTCGGCACCGGCATGATCGGTTCCCCGGCTTGCGGCGATGTCATGAAACTTCAGATTAAAGTCGATCCCAAGACCGAAATCATTGTGGATGTGAGGTTCAAGACGTTCGGATGCGGCAGCGCAATCGCCTCGAGTTCTCTTCTCACTGAGTGGGTCAAGGGCAAGACTCTGGACGAGGCGATGGAGATCAGGAATCGGGACATCGCCAAGGAGCTGGAGCTTCCGCCCATAAAGGTCCATTGCTCGGTTCTGGCGCAGGATGCTCTTGAGGCCGCGATCGGGGATTTCCGCAAGCGCCTGTCCGGTGAGAAACGGCCCGATGAAGCTCCGGAAGAAGTGGATGTTTCCTGCGGTGTGGGTCCCGGAGAATGTCACCACCTCACCGGCGATTCGAGCAAGTGCGACGAAAGGTGTACTT
Organism: uncultured bacterium; assembly: GCA_965371155.1. GTDB lineage: Bacteria > JAJVIF01 > JAJVIF01 > JAPKYR01 > JAPKYR01 > CBDUXL01. The sequence continues at coordinate 7,000 of CBDUXL010000117.1, forward strand.
GAGCGTTACGAGGTTCGGGTCAACATCAACTGGGTTCTGGTCACTTGTCCGGTACTCGCAATCTCCGCTCCCTGTTCAGATCACAATGTTCGCAATCCTCTGTGCAGGGGTCCGCATGGATAATCACATCCGCGCCGTCCAAATCCTCTGATATCTCCCCTTCAATCTTCTCTGTTATCTCATGCGCTTCTCTAAAGGACAATTCCCCGCACACTTCAACATGGATGTCCACGTAGACCGTGGAGCCGGCCCTCCTTGTCCGCAGGTTGTGGTAACCGCGGGCAAGCGGCTTGTTGCGATTGAGCGTAGCCAGGACTGCATCGTCTATCTCGGAGCCGGCGGCTCTATCAAGTAGATTCCAAACGCTCTCACGACAAAGGCTCCACGCCATCCAGACTGAAATTGCGGTAACTCCAAGCGCGACGAGTGGATCTAGAATTTTCAGGTTTGGGTTGTACCATATCAGTGCCAGGGCGATAAACACGCCTATCGATGTCCAGAGGTCATTGAGTTGATGGAACGCTGCGGCGCGAATCGCTTCGCTCTTGTGCGCCCGGGCGACGGAAAGGAGTCTGAGGGCGAGATAGATGTTGACCAGAATTGTCAGGCCCATGATACCGGTGCCGATATCCACTCTGCCGGAGCTCAACACAGTTTCCAATCTGATAAGCCCGTTGATCGCGCGAGCAACGATGATCAGCGTGGGGATGAAGATGAACGCCGCCTGCGCGATTCCTGCGATATTCTCAATTTTCCCATGTCCGTAACGATGCTCCCAATCCGCCGGCTGGCTTGCGGCTCGGACTGTGAAGTAGCTGACAATCGCCGCGAAGAGATCAATCAGCGTGTGCAGACCCTCCGAAAGCAAGGCTACGGACCCTATCAGAAGGCCCGTACCCAGTTTCAGAATTGCCATGAGTCCGATCAGGACAATCGCGAGCATTGCAACGGATGTGGGAGCGCCGGCGGGCTTAGGCTCCCGCTTCTCAGGCGCGGCATGGGAAGGGGTCCGAAGTCGCGCGGAATCCCTATCCATTTCATCGGAACCGGACATGCACCGTGAAGTATAACCCGTCCGGGCCTTTGAACCAATTGAAGACACCGGCATCGGATGCGTCCCGCAATCTGATACATCCCTCGGTGGCCCACAACTTGTTGTGGGTTTTCTGACGGGGACACCTGCTTTTCGGGGACGAAAAGAGGTGTCCCCCAGTGTTAACCAATGCATCGGTGGCCCACAATTTGTTGTGGGTATTCACTGTGCTAGTATGTCCTGGGAGACAGTAATTCCCGCATCGAAACGACCTGGCATGTCCGATATCAGCCCATATGAAAAGCTTCTCGCCGACCCCGTCTGGGGACCGGAGTGCCGAACCATTTCCTCCCTTCCCGACGCGCCTTACTGCGGACCCGCGATTGTCGGGGGAGCGGTACGCGATCTGGTCATCGGAAGGAGCATCTCCGACATCGACATCGCCACTGCGGTTCCCGGAACCGCGCGCAACCTTGCCAAAGCGTTCGCGAAGGCCACCGGACGAACCCTCGTCGAATACAAGCACGAGCAGGGCATCTATCGCGTGGCGGCTGCAAATGCGCCGCAGGTTGATTTCACCGATCCTGTCGGTGGAACGCGCGAAAGCGACCTCTATCGCCGCGATTTCACCATCAACGCGATCGCGCTGGGGCTGGTTGCAGAAGAAAAGGGGCGTATTAGTGATCCCACGAACGGCTTGAAGGACATCTCAGAGGGGATAATCCGCGCGACCGGGGAGGGGGTTTTCGACGATGATCCGTTAAGGGTCCTGCGGGCGTTCCGTTTCTCGGCGGAGCTTGGTTTCAAGATTGAGAAAGGAACACTGGAGGCATTGGCAGCGAGGTCCGAGAGACTGAAGGATGTTGCGGGCGAGCGTATCCAGCCCGAACTGCTTGGAATCCTGGACCCGGACGGCGCCGCGGAGCAGGTCGTGTCGATGGATGCTGTGGGAATCATCGAGCAGTTGTTCCCCGAACTCCAACTATCAAAAGGCGTGGAGCAAAATGTTTACCATCACCTGGAGGTCTGGGAGCACACGCTTGAGGCGATTCGACAGATTGAGAGGGTACTGCGCTTCGAGGAAGAAGTCCTCGAGCCATTCACCGACCGCACAAGGGACTACATCAATTATTCATTCCCATCCGGGCACTCACGGCGCGAGCTAATCAAGCTCGCGGTGCTTCTGCACGATATCGCCAAGCCCCATTGTCGCGGGCAGCGGGATGACGGACGCATTACCTTCATTGGACATGAGAGAATGGGCTCCGAGTTGGTCCGGGAGCTCATGGCCCGCCTCAAATTTCCCCGCTACGAACGTGATTTCGTCTGCAGGGTGATTGAGGGGCATCTCAGGCCGGCGGTTTTCGGACGGGAGGATCAGGCGAGACCTCGTGTTGCGTATCGTTTCTTTCGTGACTATGGCGACAAGTCGGTCGCGATAATTCTGATCTCACTCGCCGACCGTCTCGCTGCGCAGGG